>DASUBP010000203.1:0-4403 GCA_035763205.1 Gemmatimonadales bacterium | reverse complement strand
ATTCCGCGACGGTGGCCGGGCGGGTCGTGGTGTTCTCGGTCCCCGATTCGATCAAGGGCTTCCGCTCGATGTTCGGGGCATTCCAACCGATCTTGGGACACTCGGGGATCGCCCAGTCGGCTGGCATCGTGATGGCGGGTTACGATCGCCTGCCACCCGACCTCATTCCCCAGATTCTGGCGGGCCGGGTCACGACGGACACGGCTCCGGTCCAGACCAAGGTCGCACCCCGGTTCCTGATCACGCCGCGGTCTCTCGAGGCGCTCTTTGGTTCCAGGCCGAAGGTCGGCGCCGTGGGCGCCCCGGTGTCCGGTTCGCTCCGCTGGCTCCGGCAGCCCCTCGACCATCCGGCCCGCAACATCATCGCCAAGCTCCCGGGATCGGATCCCGCCCTGAGGGGCGAGTACGTGTCCATGAGCGCACACCACGACCACGTCGGGTTCACCGGCCTGCCGGTGGACCATGATTCGGTGTACGCCTACAACCGGGTGGTGCGCCCCATGGGGGCCGATTCGCCCCAGCGTCCGGCGACCCCGGCTGAGGAGACCCGCGTGAAGGCCCTCCGGGACTCGCTCCAGAAGGCGGCGGGGGATCGCCCGGATTCGATCTTCAATGGCGCGGACGATGATGGCTCGGGCACCGTGGGACTCATGGCGGTCGCCCGCTCGCTGGCGGCGGCTCCGCATCCGCGCCGGTCCATCCTCATCGTCTCCCATGCCGCGGAAGAGCGCGGTCTCTTGGGGTCGGCGTGGTTCACCGATCACCCGACGGTGCCCAGGGACTCGATCGTCGGTGAGATCGACATGGACATGGTGGGGCGCGGCAATGCGAGCGATTTGCCGAAGGGTGGCCCCGGTTACCTGGAGGTCGTCGGCGCCAAGCGGTTGTCGACGCAGTTTGGGGAGCTGTTCGAGAAGGTAAACTCGGGGGAGGCTCAGCCCTTCACGTTCAACTATGAGTTCGACGTCCCGGGGCATCCGCTCCAGTACTACTGCCGGGCCGACCACTACAGCTATGCACGGTACGGGATCCCGGCCACCGCGATCTCGCGGGGGGAGCACGCCGACTACCATCAGGTGACGGACGAGGCGGAGTACATCGACTACACCGTGCTGGCACGGGTAGCGACCCTCGCCCGGGACTTCGCGGTGGCGGTCGCCAACCTCGACCATCGGCCGGTGGTGGACGGACCCAAGCAGAGCGATCCGCACGGTCCCTGCCGTCAATAAGGGGACTTCGTCAAACATCAGTATTGCTTGCAGTTAGGGCATTTGTTACCTTGGGGGCGCTTGAGCTAGCGCCCCCCTTTTCCTTTGCCCCTGACTGCCTGTGCCATTTAGCTGGAAGAATCTGAAATTTGGTGCCTGGAGCCCCGCGAACGAGATCGCCGTCGATCTCGGCACGGCGAACACGCTTGTATACGTGAAGGGCGAAGGCATCGTCTTGAACGAGCCCTCGGTGGTCGCGATCGAAAAAGCGACCGGCAAGGTCAAGGGGATCGGACTCGAAGCGAAGCGCATGCTCGGGCGCACGCCCGACGGCATTCTCGCGGTGCGTCCGCTGAAGGACGGCGTCATCGCCGACTTCGACGTCACCGAGAAGATGCTCCGTTTTTTCCTCAAGACCATCATCGACCGTCATCTCTTCCGCGTGAAGCCGAAGGTGATCGTGTGCGTCCCCTCCGGGATCACCGAAGTGGAGAAGCGCGCGGTGCGCGACTCCGCGCAATCGGCGGGTGCGAAAGAGGTCTACATGGTGGCGGAGCCGATGGCGGCCGCCATCGGGGTCGGCCTCCCCGTCGAGACGCCTACCGGGAACATGGTGATCGACATCGGCGGCGGGACGACGGAAATCGCGGTCATCGCGCTCTCGGGCATCGTGTCGGATACGTCCATCCGGACGGGCGGCGATGAGCTGGATCAGGCCATCGTCCAATTCATGCGCAAGAACTACAACCTGCTGATCGGTGAGCCCACCGCGGAGCAGATCAAGATCCAGATCGGCTCGGCGGCCCCGGTGGGTGAAGAGCGGGAAATGGAAGTGAAGGGACGCGACCTGGTCTCGGGCATTCCGAAGATCGTGCGCGTGCATTCGAGCGAAGTGCGCGAGGCGGTACAGGAGCCGATCCAGCAGATCGTGGATGCGGTACGGCGCGCGCTGGAAATCACGCCCCCCGAGCTCGCCTCCGACATCGTGGACCGCGGCATCGTCATGACGGGCGGCGGGGCGCTCATCCGCGGTCTCGACGTCCTCCTGCAGCAGGAAACCGGACTGCCCATTCATCTGGACGAAGATCCGATGACCTGTGTGGTACGCGGGGTCGGCCGGATCCTGGACGATCCGGAGAAATACCGCAACGTCCTGACCACTTGAGGCGGGGATGACCATCGAGGCCGAACGCTATGGATCGCGGGCGGACACGTTCGTCTTCCTCGGGTGCCTCGTCCTCTCCATCATCGCGATGACCGTGCCGGATTCCATCCGGCGTCCGTTCAGCCAGGCCCTACGTCAGACGATTCTCGCTCCACTGCTCGCCCTGCAGGAAGAAACCGCAACACTGAAGACCTCCCGGGCCCACGTCGATGAGATCACGGCGCAACGCGATTCCGCCATGCTCGCGGCGACGTTCCTGCCCGAGCTCCGCTCCGAGAATGCCCGTCTCCGCAGCCTGCTGGGGCTCGGCCAGCGCCTCGCCACCGGGTACGTCCCGGCGGAAGTCCTCCACGAATCGGGTCCCACGGATCCCCTGACGTTTCTCGTGTCCGCCGGGCGGAAGGATGGGGTGAAGACGCTGGATCCGGTCGTCAGCCCCGGCGGGCTGGTCGGCGTGGTGTCGGCGGTGGATGAGCAGACGAGCGTCGTGGCCACCTGGGCGCACCCGGAGTTTCGCGCGGCGGCGATGGCGCTGGATGGCAGCATCTACGGCATCGTCGCGCCGCACGGCACGGAGGGGCCGGGGATCTGGCTGCTCGAGCTGCAAGGGGTTCCGTACCGTTCGGTGGTGCCGGAGAGTACGCTCATCGTCTCGTCGGGCCTCGGGGGGGTGATTCCGCGCGGCATCCCGATCGGCACGGTGATCGGGCCGGGCGCGGATAACGAGCACTGGGAGCGGACCTACCTCCTGCGCCCGGCGGTGCACCCCGCGGCCGTGACGCACGTGATGATTCTGACGGGAACGACCAAGGGGAGCGGCAATCTCCACGACCTCTTTCAGGACGAAGGCAAGAGTCCATGAGGCGAACCGACAAGTACCGGTTCTGGTTCGTGCTCGCCGGGCTCGTGCTGCTGCACTTCTCGGTGCGGACCCGGCTGGGTGACGACCGCATCGCACCCGATTTTCTCCTGCTCGCGCTCTTGATGTACACGATCCGCGCGGCTCCGGGACCGTCGGCGGGGGCCGGGTTCATCGTCGGGATCATCCGTGATGCGCTCACGCCCGCGTCTTTCGGCGCGAGCGCGCTGGCGCACACGCTGGTGGGCTACATCTCGTCCTGGTCCAAGGCGGTGTTCTTCGCCGAGAATCTGTTCGTGAATGGCTGCATCTTCTTCGGCGGCACCTGGATCCGGAACCTCGTGGTGTCCCTTGCCTCCGGCGAGCTGAAGGGTCAAACGCTGGTGTGGGAGCTCCTGGTGTGGTCTCCGCTGCAAAGCCTGATGACCGCCCTGGTAGGCGTGCTGGTGCTGATCGTACTGGGCCGGTGGTTGTCGGTCCGGTTCACTGACGCATGAGCACGCCGTTTCATCCGTTCGCGCTCGACCGCCGCTACCGGCTGGTGCGGTTGGTGGTGCTCCTCGTCTTCGCGGTCCTGATCGTCGCCTTCTTCCGCACACAAATCCTCGGATACAGCCGGTACCGCCTTCAGTCCGAAACCAACCGCCTCAAGGAAATCGTTCTTCCGGCACCGCGCGGGTTGATCCTCGACCGGAACGGCAAGGTGCTGGCCGACAACATCCCCGGATACACGATCTCGCTGTTGCCGGACGACACCGCGAAGCTGCACAGCCGGCTGCGGCAGATCGCGCCGTTCGCGGATCTCGACTCGGAGGCGATCGCACGCGTGCTCGACCGGTTCCTGCGAGCGCCGTATCAGCCCGCGCTGGTGATGGCCAACGCGCCGGCGGATCTCGTGGCCCAGCTCGAGGAGCGCCGGATCAACATTCCCGGGCTGTACATTCAGGCCGAGCCGCGGCGGTATTACCCGGACTCGGGGGCGGCCGCGCATCTCCTGGGAACGGTGGGCGAGGTCACGGAGGACGAACGCAACTCGCCGCGGTATGCGGGCCTCAGGCTGGGCGCCCTGGTGGGGAAGACGGGTCTCGAGCGCGAGTACGACGACTCCTTGCGGGGACAGGACGGGCAGCGGTTCGTCGAGGTGAGTGCGGTGGGAAGGGTCGTGCGGGAG
>DASUBP010000202.1:0-2872 GCA_035763205.1 Gemmatimonadales bacterium | reverse complement strand
GCCGAGCGCAGTGCTGAAGGTGAAGACTCCCGTCAGATGATTGGCAGAATCCAGCGTTGCGGCGTAGTGACCGGCGATGGAAGTCCCGATCCGGATGTCCATCGTGGCGGTTGGTGACGCGTAGGACCCGCTGACCGAGACAACGGGTTGCCCTGGACTCACGGGGTCCAGGCCTGGGATGGTGGCGGTCCCCGATATTGCACCGCCAACCTGATACAGCGTCAGCGCCTGCGGCTCCAGCGCGCGTTGCCCCCGCTCCAGTGTCCATGTGCCAGTCAGGCCCCGGCTTGGCGATTCTGGCTGGGTGCATGCGGCGGCGGCAACGAGGATGGCGAGACCATGTACAGGACGCATAACTCCCCCTGACATCAGTGCGCTAGAGACATCCGGCGACGCATCGACTAGTTGGCCGTTGCGCGGGTCGCGTGAATGGTCATGATCTTCTGGAATGGGCCCCCCGGAGGAGCGAGGTATCCGGTCTCCGTAAATGTGTTCGCGGTGATGTCGGACCAGGTGACGCGCGACGTCATCACCGTACCCTGTGAGAGCTCCTTTTCGTCGATCGTCAACTCGCTGCCGGTCCAATGCACCACCACATCGGCGACCGCGCCCTTGAGGTCACACGTACTGGCATTCTGGTTGCTGCAGTCCAACGCGTGAAACTCGTGGGTCTTATTGTCCCGCCAGAGAAGACCGACGACGATGACGGTCTGCGGACCCAGGGTGAAAACCTCTTCATCGGTGAGGGTCACGCCCTGCGGGCCCGCGTGCCAGGTTTCCTCGCCGGTACCCTGGAGCCCTTGAGGCATGTCCTTCGACGGTTCGAAGGCGAGCTTCAACGACCACCGCCCCGAGAACGCGCTGATCAGACTGTCCATCGAACTCGTCGGTGGCGGCGCCTTCGCGCCGCCGACGGGACTGGCAGCCTGAGCCCCCAACCACCCTGGGGTTGTGGCCATCACGATGCCGATCGTCACTGCAGATATCCAGCGCATACTGGTCCTCCTGGATCGGCGCGAGGGCCGAGTGTGAGATTGCGGGGTTGAGTGCCTTGCCAGCCGTTGTGGCTGGAGTGTACCGGAATCGAACCCCAAAGTCCTAGCGGACTCCAGCTGGTTTTGAAGACCAGTCGGCCCACCAGACCCGATCCGCCTCATCCACCCTCGCGAAAGCTGGGATAGTCCGTCATTCCGCCGTCCACGAACACCGTCGTCCCAGTCACATAACTCGCCACGTCGGAGGCGAGTACCACCACCATGCGGGCGATCTCCTCCGGGGTCCCCATCCGGTTCAAGGGAATCTTGTCGAGGAGATCGGCCAGCGTGTTCGGGTCGCTCCAGACACTCCGATTGATCGGCGTCTTGATGGCCCCCGGCGCCACCGCCACCACCCGCACCCCAGCGGGCGCGGCCTCCTGCGCCAGGTTCTCCGTGAGCATGCTGAGCCCCGCCTTGCTCGCGGTGTAGGCGCTGTATCCGGTCCAGGCGATGCGCTCGTGCACCGACGTCAGATTCACGATGACCCCCGCCTTGGCCGGGACCATGCGCCGCAATGCCTCCCGCGCACAGTGAAAGGCGCCGCCGAGATTCACCGCCAGGACCTTCGCCCACTGCGCCGGGTCCGCCTCCCACGCGAGGGCCCGCCCACCGTCGATGCCGGCGTTGTTGACCAGGATGTCCACGCCGCCCCAGGCCTGATCCACCTGCCCGAACATCCGCGCCACCTCGCCGGCATCGGCGACATCCGCCGCCACCGCCAGCGCCTCCCCCCCGGCCTTGCGAATCCGGGCGACCACGGCCTCCGCGGCCTCCGGATGCACCACGTAATTCACCGCCACCCGCGCGCCCGACGCGCCGAGGGCCACCGCGATCGCCTCTCCGATTCCTGAATTCCCGCCGGTCACGAGTGCCCGGCGTCCCGCAAGAGCAATCTCCATCATCGCGCTCCCGAAGTTGTCCCGCCACCTGCTACACCGGGAACGGGAGTTGGTCTTTGATACGCGAGCTGCAACACCATCCCACCTATACCGTGCGTGACGGATCCGTTTGACGTGGGGGCGGAGAGAGTCAGCGAAGGCGAGTCGTGGCGGGAGCGTGTAGGAATCGAACCTACCAAAGTCCTTGCGGACTCCAGCTGGTTTTGAAGACCAGTCGGACCACCAGACCCGATCCGCCCCCAGGCAACGTCGCCCTGCAAACTACACCCACATGACCAGTCCGGCAGCAGACTACTCGGGACTCAACGGCGCATCACTCGCTACCATCCGGGATACATCACGTGCACGTAGGTCCCCACCTACCACCGGACGAGCAGACGGCAAGCGTCTCGCGGGCCACCGCGATCACCCGCTCGACGGTGAACCCATACTGCGCCATCACGACCGGCCCGGGCGCTGACGCGCCGAAGTGGTCCACCGCGATGATGGCGCCAGTGGGCCCGACGTAGCGCTCCCACCCAAAGGGCGACCCGGCCTCGATGCTGACGCGGGCTCGCACCCCCGGGGGAAGCACAGCATCGCGGTAGGCCGCCGGCTGCGACTCGAACAGCTCCCACGACGGCATCGACACTACCCGACTCCGAACCCCTTCCCTACTGAGCTGCCGATGCGCAGCCAGTGCAAGCGATACCTCTGAGCCGGTCGCGATCAGGATCAGCTCCGGCGGCGCGTCCGGATTGGCATCGCAGAGCACGTATGCGCCACGGGCGGTGCCGGCAGCCGGCGCCAGGACGCTGCGATCGAGCACCGGCAGCTTCTGCCGGGTGAGCACCAGGCCCACCGGCCCCCCGGGATGACGCAGCGCGACGCGCCACGCTTCGACGGTTTCGGTGGCGTCGGCGGGCCGCAAGACGAGGAGATTCGGCATCGCCCGCA
>DASUBP010000201.1:0-9523 GCA_035763205.1 Gemmatimonadales bacterium | reverse complement strand
CCCGGCCGTCCCGGCCGTCCTGACCATCGGTCACGAGAGCTTCGACTCCACCGCGTCGAGGATTTTATCCGCCACTTCGCGCTTGGAGAGCAGCGGAAGCGCCTGCACGTCGCCATCCCGCGTAATGATGGTCACCTTGTTGGTGCTCACTTCGAAGCCCGCCCCGGGCTCCGTCGCGTCGTTCAGGACGATCGCGTCGAGTTTCTTTTCCTTGAGCTTCCGCTCCGCGTGCTTCATGCCGTCACCGGTTTCGAGCGCGAATCCCACCATCAGGCAATCCTTGGGCCTTTTCAGAGACTGAAGCACATCAGGCGTCGGAGCGAGGGTGAGCGTCAGCTTGCCCTTGGAGCGCGCCCGCTTGGTCTTGTCCGCCTTCGCGGGCTTGAAGTCGGCGGGCGCTGCTGCCATGAACAGCGCCGAGGCGCCGCCGAGGACGCGCTGAATCTCATGGCGGAGGTCTTCGGTCGACTCGATGCGCACCACCGTGGCGCCACTGGGTGGAGGGAGGTCGGTCGGTCCCGCGACGAGGGTGACGACGGCACCGCGCGCCAACGCGGCCTCGGCCAAGGCATACCCCATCCGTCCCGAAGACGGATTGGTGATGACGCGAACGGGATCGAGGTGCTCGCGGGTCGGGCCCGCCGTCACGACGACGTGCCGGCCCCGCCAGGGCCCCGCGGGCGCGAGGATCCGGCGCACCTCACTCACAATCGCTTCCGGTTCGCTCATCCGGCCGGGCCGCTCACTCGGACCCTCGGCCAGCGCGCCGACATCGGGGCCGACGAAGTGCCAGCCGCGGTCACGGAGGGTCTGGAGATTGGCCTGGGTCGCGGGGTGCGCGTACATCCCGTCGTTCATTGCCGGGGCGGCGAGGATGGGCGCGCTCCGGGCGATGAGCAGTGAGGTGAGGAAATCATCCGCGAGTCCCTGCGCCGCCCGAGCGAGCAGCTGCGCCGTGGCGGGTGCCACGATGACGAGATCGGGATGCTTGGCGAGATCCACGTGTGCCAGGGCGCGGCCCGGCTCCCACAGGCTGGTGATCACCTTGCGGCCGGTGAGGGCCTCGAACGTCAGCGGTCGCACGAATTCCGTCGCCGCCTGCGTCATCACCACGTCCACGGTCGCGCCGTCCTCGACCAGACGCCGGGCGAGGATGCAGCTCTTGTAGCAGGCGATACCGCCCGACACGCCGAGTACGACGTGGCGGCCGGCGAGGCGCATCAGCTTTCCGACCGCCGCCGCCGCACCATCTTGAACCGCAGGTGCCCCTGTACCAGCTCCTGCAAGGCCCGGGTGGTGAGTTTCTCTTCGAACTCCACGGAGCGGTCCCGGGGGAATTCGTTCACGAATCGCGCGAACTTCGCCGCCACCAGCACGCCCAGATACTTGTTCTGGGTCTGGTTCGCGACTTCAATCGGGGTAATGATCCGCATTGCTGCTCCTTATTCGGCCCCGCTCTGCTCCAGGGCTTCTGAGAGTCCGGTCAAGAACTCGTTTACGAGCGCTTGATATTGTGACGGCCGCTCCGGCACGCCCTTCCCGTCACGCGCGATGCTCGCCACCGCGCGCACCGCCAGGTCCAGCTGATCGTTCAGAACCACGTAATCGTATGTCTTCGACTCGAGCACTTCCCCCCGCGCGATCTCCAGCCGCTCCCGGATCTTCCCGATCCGGTCGGTGCGCCGGAAGGTCAGCCGGCTCACCAGTGCCGCGGCACTTGGCGGGAGGATGAAGATGGCGACAGAGGCGGGCCGGGGGTATGCCTTCCGAACGGCCCGGGCACCCTGGATTTCAATGTCCAGTACCACGTGCCGCCCGGTGCCCAATACCCGGTCGACTTCCGCCTTCAGGGTCCCGTATCGCTCCCCGGCATACTCCGCCCACTCCAGAAACGCACCAGCCGCCACCCGGGCATCGAACTCGGCCCGGCTCAGGAAGTGGTAGGCCTCCCCGTCCACCTCGCCGGCACGCGGCGCCCGGGTCGTGGCCGACACCGAATAGCCGAACTCCTTGGGCCAATCAGACAGGAGTCGCTTCGCAATGGTCGTCTTGCCGCCCCCCGACGGAGACGAAAGCACCACGACCTTGGGGTTCACTCGAGGTTCTCGAGCTGCTCCCGGAAACGCTCCAGCTCGCCCTTCATGGCGATCACGGTCTGGGTGATCTCGGCATCGTTCGCCTTGGAGCCCATCGTGTTCACCTCGCGGAGCAATTCCTGCGCGAGGAATCCCAGCTGCTTCCCGACCGCGGCCGAACCCTTCAGCGCGTCGCGGCACGCGGCGACGTGGGTCCGGAACCGTACCAGCTCTTCCATGATGTCGACGCGATCGGCCATCAAGGCGATTTCGAGGGCCAGGCGTTGTTCGTCCACGCGAACTCCCGCCGCGAGCTCCGCCACGGACGCTTTCAGCCGGGCCATCTCGGCCGTGAGCCGTTGCGGTGCGCGGGCTTCGATCTTCGCGGCCCCGGCCTCCAGGGCGTCGAGCCGGCCCAGGAGGTCGCGGGCGAGGGCCTTCCCTTCCCGCTCCCGCATCGCGAGGACGTCCTTCGCCGCGGCTTCGACGATGGGCTGAATATCCGCCCATCCGATGTCCGGCGTGCCGCCGTTGCCGCCCGACCGCAGGACCTCCGGATGCCGCGCCACCAGTCCGACGTCCGGCTCGCCTTTCAACCGGAGCTTCTTTTTCAGATCCCGCATCGCGTTGACCACGGCGCGGGCCCGGTCCAGGTCGACCGTAACGCCGTCGACCCCCGCCGGCGCTTCCACCCACCGCGCGGACACCGCGACATGGCCGCGGTCGAGCAGCTGGCGGAGCCGCTCGCGCAGCTCGCCCTCGGCGCCGGACAACTCGCCCGGCAGCTTGAGCTGGGGATTGTAGTAGCGGTGATTGACGGTGCGGATGTCGATCCGCAGCCGTCCTCCCGCCACCGCTCCATCAGCGGAACCGAATCCCGTCATGCTTCTTGGCACAGTCCAGAAAGCTACCCGGGGAGCCGATTATTGGTCAATTATTGAAGGTCCAGCGTACTCCGTAGACCTGCACATTCTTGGGATAGTCGGTGCCCACGACGTATTGGGACCGCATGTAGTTGTTGTTGCGGATCTGCCAGAAAACCACCACCCCGGCGATTTGCATCTCCAGGTTGGTCTCCGTGAACGTGGCCCCATGCAGGGGTTGTTGCCCGCTGGTGTTGATGGCCCCCAGCGGCGAGCGGCTCCACGACTCCGCGGCATACTCCGCGCGCAGGCGGAAAATCCCGCTCCGGAACACCCGCCAGAATTTGGAATCGAACGTCAGGGAGTACCGGCCATGGGTCGGGGGCATGAAAGCGCCACCCCCGACGCGGGGCTGGTAGTACCAGCCGGACAGCGTGAACCCGGGATAGGGCCTGACGCTGGCCTGGAACGTGGCCACGGTGGTTCGCGGTGTCGGCGCGAGAGACCGGGCCGCGGGGATCCCCAAGGCGAAGCCGATCGGCTGGAACGGATCGAGCTGGGCGGCCCCGACGTCGACCGATGCGAAACGGCTGTCCCATCGCACCGCGCCCGAGAAGTCGATCGTCTTCCGGATCGAATCCTGCTTCAGGGCGGGCGCCTGGAGATCCTGCGCCCAGGCGTAATCCCCTCGTAACGAGAATCCCAGAGGCAGTGTGACCCCGGCCGAACCATGGGCGCGGGTACCATGCCGCCCGCCGCGGTATGCCGAGTGACGCGCGTCAGCCGCGAGAGTGATCCAAGGAAGGGGCATCCAGGAGGCGCGCCCATCGAACCGCAGAGGCCAGGTCCGGTCCGAGAGCGTGGCGGTCACCCCGAGGGCAGCCCGGCTCATCGTCTCGCTGACGTCGAACTGGTCCTGCCACATGGACCGATCCACGAGCGCCGTGTCACGGCTGGTCGTCGTGGCGGCGAGCGCGGTTTGCACCCGCCAGCCGAGTCCGTCTTCGCGCTGGGCGTAGAAGGCGCGGAACATCACGTCCGAGCGCTTCGACTTCCAATGCTGGATGGCAAGCGCGGTGTCCGTCACACCCTGCGTCTGCCGACTCCGCTCCCAGCTCGACGCAATGAGTTGATACGTGGCCCCGTAGTGCGGGCTCGGGATGTACTCGCCCTTGAGCCACACGTCCACGGAATTGAATGGCGTCGTCGTGGTTCCCGGATCGCCGTTGATGTTGTTGTAATCGGCACCGAGGGACAGACCGAGCCCCGAGAGCCAGCGTTTCGCGAAGCCGCCGCGATAGCCGCTGGTGGAGAACTGTCCCGTTTTTACGTCCACCTCGCTCGTCGCGAAGGTCGACCGCTGGCGTGACGTGACAAGGTAGACGCGGAGCGATCCGGGGAGTACCTGAACTTCCACCCGCTCCATGGGACCCAGCGGAATCCGGGCGGGATCCAGCCACACCGAGTCGCGTCCCAGCGGCACGTACGGGACACCGTCGAGATACACCTCGAGTGCGGCAGGTCCCCGGCCCGCATAGAGCACGGGCTCGGTGGCGCCGTAGAACCCCGGTCGAGCGACGAACACGCCGGGAATGTGATTCAGCAGATCCGAAAGCGTGACGATGTTGGAGAAGACGATCGAGTCGTGCGGGAAGACATACCGGTCACCGCGCGGCAACGCTCCAGTCGGCACCGTGGTCGGCATCACCGGCAGATAGTGCGCGACCGTGTCCTTCGGCGTGGTGTCCTTCCTGGCACCCAGGGTATCCGGCGGGGTCGTGTCGCCCGGGGCGTGCGAGGTGTCGGCCGGCGGGCGGACCGGTCTTCCGGTGGTGTCGCTCTGTGCGCGAAGAGGCGCCGCGAGCGCGACGCCCGCGGCGAGAGCCAGCGCGAGCTTTACGCGCCGGCTCGACGTAGGACGAACTCGGAGAAGAGGCGCACCCCCATGCCGGTGGGTCCCTTGGTCTGATGGGGTCCCTCACCGTCAGTGTAGGCCGTCCCCGCGATGTCCAGATGGACCCACGGATAGCCGTCCACGAACTCCTTGAGAAACCACCCACCCGCGATCGTCCCGGCCCCGCGTCCACCCGAGTTCTTCACGTCCGCGATCTCCGACTTGAGGAGATCGTGATACTCCTCCCAGAGCGGAAAGGGCCAGCACCGCTCCCCGGCCCGTTCCCCCGCCGCCTGCACTTCCGTCATCAGGGCGTCGTCGTTCCCCATCAGTCCCGTGGCCTGATTCCCGAGCGCCACGGTCACCGCGCCGGTGAGCGTCGCCGCGTCGATCACCGCCGCCGGCTTGAGCCGCTTCACGAACCACAACGCGTCACACAGGATGAGGCGTCCCTCGGCGTCCGTATTGATGATCTCGATCGTCTTGCCGGAGTAGCTGGTGACGACGTCGCCGGGCTTCACGGCCGTGCCGGAGGGGAGGTTCTCGGTCGCGGGAATCACGCCGACCACGTTGATGGCGGGCTTGAGGCGTCCCAGCGCCTCGAACGTGCCGAGGACGGCGGCGGCGCCCGACATGTCGTACTTCATTTCCTCCATGTTCGCCGCCGGCTTGATCGAAATACCGCCGGAGTCGAACGTCACGCCCTTCCCCACCAGCACCACCGGCGCGGCGCCCTTGGCCCCACCCTGATACTCGAGGATGATGAACCGCGGCTCCTCGGCGGAGCCCTGAGCCACGGCCAGGAGCGCGCCCATGCCTTCTCGCTTGATCGCCGCGAGGTCCAGTGTCGTGACGACCTGTCCGTGCTTCTTGGCCAGCTCGCGCGCCTGTTCGGCGAGGAACGACGGCGTGCACCTGTTGCCGGGGAGCATCTGGAGCCACCGGGTGAACCGGGATCCCTCGGCGATCGCGGCACCGACGACCCGTCCCGCTTCCACGTCCTTCTGCTCCGCGGCGTTCGCCACGATGGTGACCGAGTCGACCTCAACGCGCGGCTCCTCGGGCGGCTTCTTCATCTCCGTGAAGGCCCACGATCCGTGAGACGTGCCCTCCGCCAGCACCTGACCGACGTCGCGCGCCGGCACGTTGCTCCGGACTTCGGGGGCCACGGCGATCGCGAACCTGGGCACCCCCACTCCCCGGGCGCGCTTTCCCGCGACGGCGGCTGCGCGGCGCAACGACGAGCGGGACACGTCGCCCGCCTTCCCGACACCGACCAGCAGGACCCGCTGCGCGGGGCCGGTGCCGTAGAACAACGCCGTCTCATCCTTCTTTCCTTTGTAATCCCCAGTCGAGATCGCCCGCCCCAGCGTGCCCCCGGTTGCGCGGTCCAGGTCAGCCAGAGCCGGCGAGAGCGCGTTCCCCGAGGGGACGATCACGGCCAGCAGGGGTGTCTCGAGGGACGCGAGTGGGGTGGTGACGACGGTGCTGTTCATTTCAGGTGCGCGATGATCGCGTCGGCAAAGGTGGAGGTCGGAACTTCAGTCGCGCCGGGCATTTGCCGGGCGAGATCGTACGTGACTTTCTTCGCGGCGAGCGCGCCCTCGATACCGGCGATGATTGCCTTCCCGGCGGCGCTCCAGCCGATCTCCTCGAACATCATGACGCCGGACAAAATGACGCTGCCGGGGTTGACCTTGTCCTGACCCGCATACTTGGGCGCCGTGCCATGGGTCGCTTCGAACACGGCGTAGCCGTCGCCCACGTTCGCCCCCGGCGCCATGCCAAGGCCGCCGACCTGCGCGGCGCAGGCGTCGGAGAGGTAGTCGCCGTTCAGATTCGACGTCGCGATGACCGAGTACTCGTCGGGCCGGAGCAGCACCTGCTGAAACATCGCATCGGCGATGCGGTCCTTGATCAGCACTCTTCCGGCTTCCCGCGTCCCGCTTCCCGCGTCCGCCTCCGGGATAGTCTGACCCCCGAAGCTCTCCTTCGCGAGCTGATAGCCCCAATCCCGGAAGGCGCCCTCGGTGAACTTCTGGATGTTGCCCTTGTGTACCAGCGTGACCGACGGCCGCTGGTGATCGATGGCGTACTGAATGGCCTTCGCGACCAGCCGCTGGGAGCCGAACTTGGACATCGGCTTGATACCGATGGCGCTCCCCTGCCGGAGCGTCTTGACGCCGAGTTGGTCGATCAGGAAATCACGGAGCTTGTCGGCCTTTTCACTCCCGGCCTCGAACTCGATCCCCGCGTAGACGTCTTCGATGTTCTCCCGGAAGATCACGACGTCCAGTTTCTGCGGCTCCCGGACGGGCGCCGGAACGCCGGCAAACCAGCGCACCGGGCGGATGCAGGCGTACAGGTCGAGGATCTGGCGGAGGGCGACGTTCAGTGACCGCATCCCACCGCCCACGGGGGTGGTCAGGGGCCCCTTGATGGCGACCCGGTGCTCCCGGATCACCGCGAGCGTTTCGTCGGGCAGCCAGTTCCCGGTCGCCTTGAACGCTTTCTCGCCGGCGAGGACTTCCTTCCAGACGATCGACCGCTTGCCACCGAACGCCTTGGCCACGGCGGCGTCGAAGACGCGCTGAGAGGCCCGCCAGATGTCGGCCCCGGTACCATCGCCTTCGATGAATGGGATGATGGGATGGTCCGGAACGATCCAACGGCCACCCTGGTAGTCGATTTTGCCGCCGGCGACAGCCACCGCGACCTCTTCTCGAAGGGGGAGGGCCATTCACAAGAAGCTTGCAGTCTATATACGGTTAGAGGGGTTGCGCCAGCGGCCCGGTACGAGGAATCATTCCCTCCACCAATGACGCACCGACGCGCGCCCCTCCTTGCCCTCGTCCTCTCCCTGGCGCTCGTGGCGTATCCCGCCACGATGCCGATCGCCATGGCGGGCGAGATGCCGGCCCCCATGCCGACGCCGATGCACATGGCTGGCGAGGGCGCGTCCACCCACACCCATCACCCGGCGCACCACCACCATGCCCTCAGCGCCTGCTGCGCCGGCGTATGTGGATCGTGCCCTGTCGTTTCGGTGGCCGCGGGCGTACCGCCGCGGATCCGCGCGTCGAACCGGGTCGTCCTGTTCCAGAATGACCTGCCCACATCGCCTCAGCAGTCCGCAGCCCGCAAGCTCCCTTATTCCATCGGTCCTCCCGCCAGCCTCGCCTAGCTGATCCACAACTGGGCCGTCTGACCTCCGGCACGGACGTTCGTCCGTTCCGGGAACTCGCGTGAGGACATACATGACGAAGATGTTCTTGAGCCTGGCCACGCTCTGCGCGTGCGCCGCGTTTTCCTTGCCGGCACAGCAGGGCGATACGCTGCACGTGCACGGCGACAGTCTCAATCACCACCCCATCACCCTTGAAGCCATCACCGTGACGGCCGCGCCGGAAAAACGGGACGAGCCGGCCAGCACGGTGAAGATCCGGCCCGCCGCCATTCTGCAGACGCCGGCCACCGACGCGTATGATCTGCTCCGCCAGCTCGGAGGCATCGACGTGCACGAGCAGGGACAGGGCCCGGGCTTCGCGTCCGACGCCTCGGTCCGCGGCTTCTCATCCGATCACTCGACGGATATCGCGCTCTGGGTGGACGGCGTTCCGAACAACGAGCCCATCAACGGGCACGCCGAGGGTTACAACGACTGGAACCTGCTCTTTCCTGAGGCGATTTCGGGGATCGACATCCTCAAGGGGCCGACGAACGCCACCTACGGCAACTTCGCGTTTTCGGGCGTCGTGAACGTCCAGACCCTGGAGCGAACCAACACGACGTCACTGTGGCTCTCCCCGGGTTCCTATGGGCGGTTCGATGGCGGCTTCCTGACGGGATACGATCATGGCACGAACGGGGCCGTGTTCGGCGTGCGTGGAGTACGCGAAGACGGGTGGCGGCCGAACAGCGGCTACGACGTGGGCCAGGTTCACGCTCGCCTCGTGCAGGGACTATCGGAGAGCACGACTCTCGACGCGGGATTCGAGTACTACACCACGCACTGGCGGTCCCCGGGCTTCCTTTCCGACAGCGCCTTCGAAGCCGGGCTCTTCGGGAGCGCCGCCAACCCGACCGACGCCGGCAACAAGGATCGCGCGCAGGAACGCGTCAGCCTCCGCGTCCTTGGCAGCTCGTCGCTCCTGTGGCGCACGACCCTCTACTCCACCCAGGGCCACTTCCACTGGTTCCTCACCACGCCGCCCGAGGGCAGTGTCGGCGAGGGCACCGGGAGCCAGACGGAAGAGGCGGACCTTCGCTATGGATTCGGACTGGTCAGTGCGTTGACCTGGTACCTGCCCCGCGCGGAAATCACTGTGGGCACCGAGGAGGGGTACGCGCACTCGAGGTATTCGAACTGGTTCACGACCAACCGGGTGGAGGATTCGGCGCAGGTGCTGGCGACCGCCCATCAGTCCTCCGCCGCCCTGTTTCTCCAATCCACCGAAGACCTCGGCTATCACTTCCGGCTGAACCTCGGCGGGCGTTTCGATTTGCAGAACAACGAAAGCACTCCCGACGGCGGCCCGTCGGTGAGCCACGGCAAGTCCATCTTTTCCCCCAAGGTCGGGCTGCTCTACCACCTTCCCGTGGCGGCGGATCTCTACGCGAACGTGTCCCGGGGATTCCGGCAGACGGACGGCGTGATCGAAGACCCCACGCTCCCCTTCATCACGGTGTGG
>DASUBP010000200.1:0-4372 GCA_035763205.1 Gemmatimonadales bacterium | reverse complement strand
GCCGCCCGTAATGTGCGCCAGCGCGTGGATCCGGGCGATGACAGGCATCACGGCCGCCGCGTAGCTCCGGTGTACCGCAAGCAAGACCTGCGCCACGGACTCGGAGGTTTCCGGGAACGGATCGTCGATCCCCAGTCCCATTTCACCGAACACGATGCGGCGCGCCAGGGTGTAACCGTTGGTATGGAGTCCGTTCGACGCGTAGCCTACCACCACGTCGCCGGGCGCGACGTGGTCGCCATGCAGGGCGTGGTCCTCATCCACCACGCCGACGATGGTGCCCGCCAGGTCGTAGTGTCCTGCGGCGTACAGGTCGGGCAGCTGCGCCGTCTCACCGCCCGCCAGGGTCATGTGATGAGACCGGCACCCCCGCGCGATCCCCTCCACCAGAGCGGCGGCCACGGCGGCGTCGAGCACACCGGCCGCGATATAGTCGAGAAACGCGACCGGCGTCGCCCCATGCACCAGGATGTCGTTGACGCAGTGATTGACGAGGTCCTCGCCCACCGTGTGGTGGATGCCCGCCTGGGCCGCGACCAGCACCTTGGTCCCGACCCCATCCGTCGACAGGACCAGCACGGGCTTCTGGTACCCCGCCGGCACGCGCACCATGCCGCCGAACGCGCCGATCTTCCCGAGCGCGAGCGGCGTGCGCGTCGTGGCCACCAGCGCGCCGATGCGCCGCTTGGCGTCTTCGGCGACGTCGAGCCGGACCCCCGCCGCCCCATACCGATCGGTCACTCAAGCCCCCCCGAGATCGAACCGCACCAGCTCGTGGAACCCTCGCGCCCGGGCGCGTACATCCGCCGGGGTCACCTTGTCGAATCCCTGTACGCCGAACGCTTCGACGGCAAACGATCCCATCGCGCCGCCGTACACCATGGCCCGCCGGAGATTCTCGTTCGACAGGTCACCGGTGGCGGCGAGGTGCGCCATGAAGCCGCCGGCGAACGAGTCTCCCGCCCCGGTCGGGTCGAAGACTTGTTGTAGCGGATACGCGGGGACCTTGAAGGTTCCCTCTTGCCCCACCAACAACGCCCCATGCTCGCCCTGCTTGATGACGCAGTACCGGGGCCCATGTTCGAGAATCCACTGCGCCGCGCGATACACGTTCCAGTCCCCCGACAGCTCACGCGCCTCGGAGTCATTCACCATCACGAGGTCCACGTGACGCAGGACCTGCAGCAGCACCTCGCGGCGCGACTGGATCCAGTAGTTCATGGTGTCGCAGGCGACGAGCTTCGGTTCACGGACCTGGTCGAGGACGTTCAGCTGAAGCCCCGGGTCGATGTTGCCGAGGAACACGTACTGCGCTGCCCGGAATTTCTCCGGGATGTTGGGACGGAAGTCGGCGAACACTCCGAGGCGCGTCTCGAGCGTTTCCCGGCTCGAGAGGTCGTACGAATACCTGCCCTTCCACCGGAAGGACTCGCCCGTTACCTGCTCCACGCCCGCCAGATCCGCGCCGCGCGCCGTCAGCTCTTTCAGGACGCCGAGCGGATAGTCCGAACCGATCACGCCCACGACCTGGACCGGATGCAGGACGGCCGCGGCCGCGGCGAAGAACACGGCGGAGCCGCCCGGCGCGTCGGCGGTCTCGCCGAAAGGAGTCTGCACCGAGTCGAGCGCGATGGAGCCCACGACGAGAAGACTCATCTCACATCCGATCCGGGGCGGTGATGCCCACCAGGGAGAGTCCGTTCGCCAGCACCTGCCGCACCGCGCGGGCGAGCACCAGCCGCGCGGCCTCCTCCGGTTCGCCGAGCACGCGGTACTTGTGATACCAGGCGTGGGTGACCCGGGCGAGCGACTCGAGATACCCGGGAATGCGGTGGGGCTCCAGGGCGTCCGCCGCTCCCTGCACCACGGCCGGAAACTCAGCCAGATCCTTCAGGATCTCGACCTCTTCCGGCTGCGTGAGCACGGCGAGATCCACGCCGTCGGGACGGGCAGTCTCGGGCTCACGGCCCGCCACCCTGAAAATGCCGCTCATCCGCGCGTGCGCCATCTGCACGTAGTAGACCGGATTCTCCTCGGTTTGCCGCTTGGCGAGATCCACGTCGAACACGAAGTGGGAATCGCTCTTGCGCATCAGGAAGAAGTACCGCATGGCGTCGCGGCCGACTTCGTCCAGCAGGTCCCGCAGCGTCACGTAGGAGCCGGCGCGCTTCGAGACCTTCAGCTCTTCGCCGCCCTTCATCACCGTCACCATCTGGTGCAGGACGTATTCCGGATATCCCCGCGGAATCCCCATGTCGAGCGCCTGCAGTCCGATGCGCACGCGGGTCACCGTGCTGTGGTGATCCGCCCCCTGTACGTTGATGGCCCGGTGGAAGCCGCGCTCCCACTTGTCGACGTGGTACGCGACGTCCGGCACGAAGTACGTCGGCTCCCCGCCCTTCTCGGCGCTGCGGACCAGTACGCGGTCCTTGTCGTCCCCGAAGTCGGTGGTCTTGAGCCAGAGCGCGCCATCTTGCCGGTAGGTGTGGCCGGCGCGCTCGAGGGTCTTCAGCGTGTCGTCGACCTTCCGGGTCGTGTACAGCGACGACTCCAGAAAATATGTGTCGAACTTCACGCCGAACGCCTGCAAATCCTGATCCTGCTCTTTCCGGAGATAATCGACGGCGAAGCGGCGGACTGCATCGGGAGCCGGGAGCCCTAAAGGACTCCCTGACGGTCGCCGGGAGCCGTAGGCCTCCGCTACTTCGCGGATATAGTCGCCGTGGTAACCATCGGTCGGGGGTTCCTGGCCCTGGAGGCGGGCCAGGACACTCTGCGTCAGCCGGTCAATCTGGCCGCCGGCGTCGTTGTAGTAGAACTCCCGGCTCACCTTCCATCCGGTCCACTCGAGCAACGACGCGATCCCGTCCCCCAGTGCCGCCTGCCGGCCATGGCCGACATGGAGCGGCCCCGTCGGATTCGCGGAGACGAACTCGACATTCACCGGATGGCCGGCACCCGCGCTGTGCCCGTACCGCACCCCGGCGTCGATCACGACCGGAATCACCGACGCCAGCGCCTGCTCGGCGAGGAAGAAATTGATGAACCCGGGTCCGGCGATTTCGATTTTCCGGACCACACCGGCCGGGAACGCGACCGTGTCGACCAGCTTCTGCGCGACGTCCCGGGGCTTCGACTTGAGCGCCTTGGCGAGCATCAGCGCCAGGTTGGTGGCGAGGTCCCCATGGCTCGTGTCCTTGGGGCGCTCGAGGACGACGTCGTCCACGGGCGCGCCCAGCCGGCGCGCGGCTTCCATCAATGCCGCACGGATGAGGTCCGGGGCGTTCACTTGTCGTTCGAAGGGGTCTTGGAAGGCTTCGATTCGGGCTTGGGCTCCGGCTTCGACTCGGCCGGCTTTTTTTCCCCTGCCCGCTTGTAGTCGGTGATGTAGAACCCCGACCCCTTGAAGACGAGGCCGGCGCCCCCCGAGATGAGCCGCTTGGCGCGCTTGCCGCACTTCGGGCAGGTCGCGGTCTTGGCGCTCGTCATCGTGGGCGAAAACTTTTCGAACACGTGCCCGGATGGGCACTGGTATTCGTAGGTGGGCATCTCACAACATCTTAGCCGCGGCGGCGGCTCGAATCAAGGCGATGCGACTTCAGCCCTCAAGCGCTCCCAGTTTCGCGGCCGGCGGCACCGCCACCACCCGCCAACCCGGAACCATCGCCCCGACGACCGTGCCGGCCAGCAACGCACCACCGATCGCGAGCGCCGCCGCCCAGGACCAGGCCGGCAGCCCTGGGAACGCGTCGGCCAGTGAGCCGGAGACGAAGATGGCGAGCCAGAAGCCCCCGGCGGCGCCGATGGCGCAGACCAGCCAGGCCCGGGCCAGAATGAATCGCACCACGTCCCACCGGCGGGCACCGACCGCGCGACGAATGGCCAGCTCGGGAGCCACGGCGGTCACCCAGCGCTCCATCACCGCGACCATCCCCGCCAGCGCGATGATCATGACCGCCCACCCCGCTGCGCTGGTCAGTCGCCCGAACCACGCCATCACCGACGCTTCCCGCGCTCGCAGTTCGGTGAGTGACGTCTCACCGGTGACGCGGCCCGCCGCCGCAACGATGGTCCGGTCGGGACGTGCGTCCGCAAGGAGCTCGGCACGCGCCGGTGGCGCTTGAAGCGCGCTCAAGTAGACTGCCTTGGCCGGCGCCAGCGCACCGCCGATCCCTTCGGCGCTGCGGTCCGGCACTACCCCGATCACCTCGTACCACCCGCTCTCGGCTCCCCGGCCGACCAGGATCTTCCGGCCGACGGCGACGCCGTCCTTGTAGTCGCGGGCCGCCAAGGTCGCGCTGATCACCGCCACCCGGGGCGCGGCCCAGCTGTCGGTGTCCGCGAGCCCCCGCCCCCGAAGGACCACCAATCC
>DASUBP010000199.1:0-17055 GCA_035763205.1 Gemmatimonadales bacterium | reverse complement strand
CCGCACATCCCGGTTCTTCTCGGCCCAGTTCCCCTCCACCCGGCGCCGCAAGGCCGGCAGGAGGGCCATGCGGAGATGGGCGTCTTCGGCCGACAGGGGGTTGGAGACCGCGACCGCCCCGGGACCGTTGGCGGGTCCCAGCGAGAGGGTGCGGGCTTCGTAGAACCCAGCCCCCACCAGTACCTCGCGCACCCGATCCTTGGCCTGCTCGACCGGGGAGTCGGGAACGGTGCCGGGCCGGAAGGCCCGGAGCTCGTCCGGGAAGGAGTCGTAGCCCCGGAGCCGGGCGACCTCCTCGATCAGATCCACCTCGCGGGTCACGTCCGGACGCCAGCCCGGGACCTGCACCGCCATCCGGTCATCCTTCGGCAACGCGACGAATCCGACCGACGTGAGGAGCTTCTCGATTTCGGTTCGCGGGACCTCGATGCCCAGCAGGTGATTCACCCGCTCCGGGCGCAGGAAGACCGCGCGCGGCTGCTCGGGCTCCGGCCACAGGTCGAGGGGAGCGTCGGCGAGCGTCCCCCCGGCGACCGCGGTGATCACGTCGATCGCGCGCCGGAGCGCATCCGGCATGCCCCACAGGTCGATGCCCCGCTCGTACCGGTAGCTCGACTCGCTCGACAGGCCGAGGGCCCGTCGCGTGCGGCGCGTGCGGGTGGGATCGAAGTACGCGCACTCGAGCACCAGGTCGGTCGTCTGGTCCGTGACTTCTGATTCCGCGCTCCCCATCACGCCCGCGACGATGGTCGGCCGCTCGGCGTCGCAGATCGCGGTCATCTCGGCGGTCATGGTCCGCTCGACCCCATCGAGCGTCACGATCCTCTCGCCCGCATTCGCCCGCCGCACGACGACCGCGGGGCCCCGGAGCTTGGCGAGGTCGAACGCGTGCATCGGCTGGTTCAGCTCGAAGAGCACGTAGTTGGTGGCGTCCACGACGTTGTTCACGGACCGCTGGCCGACGGCCTCCAGGCGATCGGAGAGCCAGGCGGGACTCTTCGCCACTTTCACGCCACGAATCACCGCGGCGAGATAGCGGCGGCATCCGCCGGTATCCTGGAGCGTGATGGTGACGCCACCGACCTTGCCTTCGGTTGTGGCGCGGCGCGGTGCGGGCATCGCGGCTCCCGCGCCGGTGCTTCCGGGAATCGCGGGCAACTTGATGCGGCCCCCGAACGCCACGGCGAGCTCGCGGGCGACGCCCTTGTGGCACAGCAGATCGGGGCGGTTCGCGCCGACGTCGATGATGATCTGTTCGTCCGCGATGGGAAGCGCGTCCAGGAACCGGGATCCGGGCTTCGCCGTCGTCGCGAGCTCGAGGATGCCGTCATGATCCTGGCCCAGCCCCAGCTCCTTGGCGGAGCAGAGCATCCCGTTGGAGGTGACGCCACGGATCTTCCGGCGCTCGAGCGTCAGGCCGCCCGGGAGCGTCGCGCCCACGGGCGCGTACGGGTACGTCTTCCCCGCCGTCACGTTCGGCGCGCCACAGACCACTTCGACGGGGCCTTCCGGGCCTCCCGCGTCGACCTTGCACAGGCTCAAGCGATCGGCATTCGGATGCTTCTGCACTTCCAGCACGTGCGCGATGAGCACGTCCCCGAGATCGTGATGGAGGGGGACGATGCCGTCCACCGGCGCGCAGAGGTTCGAGAGCCGGTCGGCGGTCTCCTTCGCGTCCAGGGGCTGATCGAGCAGCGCTTCCAGCCAGCGGCGGGACACGTTCATCGCTTCCCTCCCTCGGAGAACTGGGAGAGGAAGCGGACGTCGTCCCCGAAGAGGAGACGGATGTCCGGGATGCCGTGTCGGCTCATCGCGATCCGCTCGGGACCCATGCCGAAGGCGTATCCGGTGTAGCGCTCCGCGTCCACGCCGCACTTCTCGAGCACGGCCGGGTGCACCATCCCGGAGCCGAGGATCTCCATCCAGCCCGTGCCCTTGCAGGTCGGGCAGCCCGCGCCGCCGCAGAGCGGGTGCTGGACGTCCATCTCCGCCGACGGTTCGGTGAAGGGGAAGAACGACGGCCGGAAGCGCACTTTCGTGGACGGGGAGAAGAACCGCCGGGCGAACGCCGTCAGCGCGGCCTTCAGATCCACGAAGGTCACGCCCTCGTCCACCACCAGGCCTTCGATCTGCTCGAAGACGGGCGAGTGCGACGCGTCGAAGGGATCGCGGCGATAGACCCGGCCCGGAATGACCACGCGAATCGGGGGCGGATACGCCTCGAGGGTCCGCACCTGCACCGGCGAAGTGTGGGTGCGCAGCAGCGTGTCCTTTCCCAGATAGAAGGAATCCTGGGAATCGAGGGCCGGGTGGTCGGGCGGGAAGTTGAGCGCGAAGAAGTTGTTGCGCTCGGTCTCGGCTTCGGGTCCGACGGCGCGGGTGAACCCCAGCTCGGCGAAGATGCCGCAGATCTCGTTGACCACCTGGGTCGTGAGATGCAGGCCCCCCCGCCACGCCGGGCGTCCCGGCATCGTGAGGTCGACGCCGGTGGGCTTCCGGGCGGCAGTCGCGAGCGCGCGTTCGCGCGTTGCGATGGCGTCCTCCAGCTGAGCTTTGAGGGCGTTCGCCTGCCCCCCGACGGCCTTGCGGCTCTCGGGGTCGAGGGTGGGGAGCTGTTTGAGGATTTCGGTGAGCGCCCCGGCTTTGCGGCCCAGGAGCTCGGTTTTCAGCTCCTGGAGCCGGGACGCATCGACCTCGCGGATTTCGGCTAGACGCTCCCGCAGCCGGGCGAGGCTGTCGAGGAGGTCGCGCATATCAGAGAGCCTTCTTCGCGACCTCCGCCAGCTGTTCAAACGCAACCGGATCGCGGACGGCGATGTCGGCGAGGACTTTCCGGTTGATCTCGACGCCCGCCTTCCGCAAGCCGTTCATCAGGCGGTTGTACGAGAGCTCGTGGAGCCGGGCCGCCGCGTTGATCCGCGTGATCCAGAGGCGCCGGAAGTCGCCCTTCTTTCGCCGGCGGTCGCGGTACGCGTACTTCTCCGCGCGCTCCACCGACTCCTTGGCGGCCTTCCACAGTTTCGAACGCCCGCCCCAGTAGCCTTTGGCGAGCTTCATGATCTTGTTCTTGCGCGCGAGGCGCGCGACGTTGCTCTTGACGCGAGGCATGGTCTCTCCCTACGCCTGCAGCAGACGCATCAGGCGCTTCTGATCCGCGTGCGAAACCATCGCGCCCTGCCGGAGCCGGCGCTTCCGCTTGGGATGTTTCTTGGTCAGGATGTGGCTCTTGAAAGCCCGGTGACGCCGGATCTTCCCTGAGCCGGTGATTTTCACGCGCTTTCTCAGCGCGCGCTTGCTCTTCATCTTCGGCATTTCAACCTCAGGAGTCAGGGGTCAGGGGCCAGGGATCAACAGTTGTCGAGGCATTGCTGACCCCCGACCCCTGATCCCTGATCCCTCTCATTTCGGTCCTAGCACCATCGACATGTTCCGGCCCTCGAGCTTCGGTTCCTGCTCGATCTTGCTGATGTCCTTCAATTCCACGGCCACCCGGTCCAGCACCTGCCGCCCCAGATCGATGTGGGCCATCTGCCGGCCGCGGTACATCATCGTGACCTTGACCTTGTTCCCTTCCTCCAGGAACTCCCGCGCGTGGCGGGTCTTGAACTGAAAGTCATGGTCGTCGATGCCGGGCCTGAACTTCACTTCCTTCAAGTGAATCACGTGCTGTTTCTTCTTCGCCGCGCGCGCCGCCTTGGCCTGCTCGAACTTGTACTTGCCGTAGTCCATGATCTTGACCACGGGGGGCCGGGCCATCGGGGCCACCTCGACCAGGTCGAGGCCCCGCTCCGCGGCGGCGTTGAGCGCTTCGTCGATCGACAGCACTCCCAACTGATCCCCATTGTCCGCGATCACGCGCACCGGACTGATCCGGATCTGGCGGTTCACCCGCGTGCGGGGCGTGCGGCTGCTGCTGGTACTGCTCGGACTTCCCGTGCTGCTGGTGTTGCTGCTGCTGTTTCCGGGTTCGTAGGCCAGTGGGACGACTCCGCGTGAAAAGAAAACGGGCCCCGTCTGTGTTTCGTCAGGGCCCGCTGGAAGCTGTCAGCCGTCAGCCGTCAGCGTTCAGCAGAGTCTGCTGATGGCTGATAGCTGATGGCTGATGGCTCCAACAACCCTGGCGCTCGGCGTTCCCTCGCCGGCTGCGGGTGGGGCGCGATGACGCGCCCGCTTAACTCATTGTGGCATAAAAGCTAGCCGAGCATCACCGGGGCCACAAGTGCGAACCCCTTCCCGTCCTTCTCGAGACGGCCTTCGATCGTCGTCGCATCGTGCTCAAAGAAGAGGCGCCACCCCTCCGCCGCGGCCCGGGGATAGAGGTGCCGCCGCGTTTCGAGGGTGACCATCGGTTCCACGTCGTAGCCCATGATCCAGACCAACGGCAGGTGGGACGCCGTCGGAACAAGATCGGCGATGAAGAGCAGCTTTTCTCCCCCGCTCTCCACCAGGATCGACTGGTGACCGGGAACGTGCCCGGGCGTCGGGATGCCCTTGATGCCCGGGAGTACTTCCTGCTCGCCATTCAGCAGCGTGAAGTCGATGCCCTCCCAGTTGAGCGGAAAATAGGATCCCCGGGTCCGCTCGTTGGTATGGGTCGCGAATTCGTATTCCCGGCGCTGCACGACGTACGTCGCCTTGGAGAAGGTCTTGTTGATCTCCCCCATGTGATCCTTCCACGTGTTGCCGCCGGCGTGATCGAAATGCAGGTGGGTGTTGATCACCCACCGGACGTCGGACGGGGCATGGCCCGCTTCCCTGATGCCGTCCTCGAGCCGGGTGCGACGGTCCACGCCCCCATTGTCCACGCCGTAAATGTCCAGAAACTTGGCGTCTTCCTTGTTGCCCAATCCGGTATCGATCAGCACCAGGCCGTCGGGGTGTTCGATCAGGAGGCACCGCATCGCCAGGCGGATGCGGTTCCGTTGATCCGCCGGAATGTGCTTCTCCCAGAGTGTTTTCGGGATCACGCCGAACATCGACCCGCCGTCGAGCCGCAAATAGCCGGACTCGATGGCGTGAGCCTTCAGGTGGCCGATCTGGAAGGTGGTGTGGAGGGTCACAAGTCATCTCTGCGCAGGGGCAGCGTCATGCACCGGGGACCGCCGCCTCCACGCACCAGCTCCGACCCTTCGATGGTGATGATCCCGCGCTCGCCGTCCTCCAGGTACTCGTCGCCGGTGAGCAAGTTCACCGCGCTGATGATCCGGAATCCGGCGTGCTCGAACTCGCGCAGGGTGGCCTCGTTGCGCGCGTACGTCACCGCGACGCCGGGGCGCACCGTGAAGAAGTTGCACGCGGACGACCACTGCTCCCGCTCCTGCAGGGACCGGGACGGTCCGCCGCAGAAGACCGGCTCGAGCGGCTGATTCACCGCCTGCATGGCCGCGAAGAAGTTCGGCATTTCCTTCACGCCCTTCGACTTCTTGCGGCGATGCAGCACCGCCAGGCGCTCGGGGCCGATGAAGTGCGGTGGATAGATGCAGCACGCTTCGCGGTCGATCTGGGTGAAGATCATGTCCAGGTGAATCGCGGTCCGCTCCGCGGGGAGCACCACGATCACGACGTCCGTCACGCCGCACTGCTCGAACGCGAGGTCGCAGAGCTGGTCGAGCGCGGCCGGCGTCGAGCGCTCGGAGAACCCGAGCACCATCAGGTCCGGCCGGATGGGGTGCACGTCCCCCCCCTCGAGCGTGTAATTCGACCGCTTCTCCTCGGACCCGTCATAGAGAATGCCGGCGTTCTCGAGCTTGGGGTGGTACTTGAAGAGCGACTTGATCAGCAGCTCCTCCGTCCACCGGACGCCGTAGCGCATCGAGCCGATCACGCAGTGGTTTCCGATCACCATCCCGGTGTCGCGCGTGAAGAAGAGATTCGGGAGGGGAGGCAGCGCGTAACCGCCTTCATTCAGCGCGCGGGCGATCGGGCCCGCTTCTTCGAGCGCTCCCTCCACCATCAGGCCGACCAGGGCCTCCGCGGGAAGCTCCGCCATCCGCTGGGCGAGCGCGTCTGAAGGGACGACATCGAGCGTGCGGGTGACCAGGAAGTCCCGCGCGTCCTTCTGCGCGACCACCTCCGTGACGAGATCCCGGACCTCGTACACCTCGGCGAAGCGCTCCAGCACGGCCACGAAGCGGCGGTGCTCACGCTGGGCGAGATCCAGATCGATGATGTCGTCATACAGGTAGTCCTCGCGGTTCCCCGGGGTCACCGCGACCAGCTCGGGACCGGGGGTATGGACGAGGACGGCCTTCAGCGGACCGATTTCTGAGGTAACGCGAACCGATGGCATGGTGCGAGGAATCTACCGGGGGCGTGAACCCCCCAAACGAGCGAGCCTAACGATTTGCCAAGGAGTAACTTAGAGCTTCGAGCTCCTGCGCCATGTTGACCGTCTTCACTTCGACGTCCCGCGGCACCTTGAGCTGGACGGGCGCGAAGTTGAGCAGGGCTTTGACCCCTGCCCGCACCAGCCGGTCCGCGACCTCCTGCGCCGCGTCCCCGGGCGTCACGACGATGCCGATGTCCGTCGGCTCCTTCTTGAGATCCGCTTCGAGCTGTTTCACGTCCCGGACCACCAGCCCATTCGAACGGGACCCGATCTTCTTGGGGTCGCGGTCGTAGATGGCGGAGACTTCGAAGCCGCGGCGCCGGAAGCCCTCGTAGTGGATCAGGGCGCCGCCGATCTTCCCCGCTCCCACCAGCACCACGCGGTACGCCCGTTCGAGTCCCAGGATTTCGCGGAGGCGCGTGATGAGCGCGGGGACTTCGTATCCCATGCCGCGCTTCCCGAAGGAACCGAAGAAGGAAAGGTCTTTGCGAACCTGGGCCGAGGTGGCGCCGGAACGGCGGGCGAGCTCTTCGGAAGACACCGTGGTCCGTCCCTGATCCTGAGTCAGCTCCAGATACTGGAGGTAGAGGGACAGCCGCCGGACGGTGGATTCGGAAATCTTCCGCATTGTGAATTATTTCACAATTGCCTGCTCCAAATCAAGAGGCGGGCGAAATCCGCCGGCGACAGTGTCTCCGGACGAGACTGGGGATCGAACCCCAGCGCGCGGATTTCATCGGCCACCGCCGCCGCCGGCCTGCCGGTCACCCTGGCGAGGACGTTTCGCAGCTGCTTGCGCCGCTGTCCGAACGCGGCCACGACGAACCGCCGGAACGCGGTCCCCTGCTCCACCGGGACGAGTGGCTGCTCGAGCGGCGTGAGCCGGATGACCGCGCTGTCCACCTTCGGTGGGGGCCGAAACGCTCCCGCCTTGACCACGAAGAGCTTCTCGACCGTGCAGACGGCCTGGATCCCCACCGACAGCGCGCCATAGGTCCGGGACCCCGGCGGCGCCACGATGCGATCTGCGACTTCCTTCTGCACCAGGAACACGATGCGCGACGGGAGCGGCGGTGTGAGCGCCTTCTCGAGCAAGGGAGAGGTGATGTAGTAGGGGATGTTGCCGATGACGGAAAAACCGGGAAAAGGGAATCGGGAGTCGGGAAACGGGAATCGAGAAACGGGAAACGTGTCCCGAACCAGCGGGTGCCAGTCAATCTCCAACGCATCACCCTCGACCACCCTTACGTTTCCCGTTTCCCGTGTCACGTTTCCCGTCAGGGCGGCAGCAAGCCTCTCGTCCTTCTCGACCGCCACCACGCGCGCGCCACGAGCCAGGAGTTGCCGCGTGAGATCCCCCCGGCCGGGGCCGATCTCCAGCACGGTCTCGCCGGGCGAGAGATCCAGGGCGTCCGCGATCCTGCCGAGTATCCCGACGTCCGAGAGAAAATGCTGGCCGAGGCTCTTCTTGGGCTTCACACCCGGAGGAGCACGATGGTGCGGTCGTCGGTGGGGTCGGCGCCCTCGGTGAACGCGTCGAGCTCCGTCGTCACGGCATTGAGGATGTCCAGCGTGGGACGCCCACGCATCCGGCTCACGTGGCCGAGCACGCGCTCTTCGCCGAAGCGCACGCCGCGGAGGGACATCGCGTCCGAGATTCCGTCGGTGAACAGACAGAGGGTGTCGGCGCGCTTGGCCCAGGGCTGCTCGGCATCCGCGGTGCCCCCGACCCCGAGGCCGAGTGGCGGGCGGGTGGCTTCGAGGCGGCAGGACGTGCCGTCGGACCGGACGACGAACGCCTGGGGGTGGCCTGCATTCGCGTAAAAGAGTTTCCCCGCCGCCGGATCGATCACCCCGTAGAAGAGCGTGAGAAACATTTCGGTCTTCTGCAGCTCGTCGGCCAGCGACTGTTCGAGCAGGGTCATCACCGCCGCGGGGCTCGTCGCCGACTCCGCGTGAATGCCGGACGCCGACATGGCGAGGGCCATGATCAGCGCCGCGCCGAACCCGTGGCTCGACACGTCCCCGATCATCACGCCGATCCGGTCCCCGGGCAGGCGCATCAGATTGTAGAAATCGCCCCCCACCACTTCGGCGGGGCGGCACCGGGCCGCGACATCGGCCTTGGCCGCAATCACCAGCGGAGACGGCAGGAGCTTCAGCTGTAGGTCACGCGCCAGCTCGAGCTCCCGGCGCAGCCGCTGTTGCTCGAGATCCCGCGACACGAGCCGGGCGTTCGCCAGCGCCGCCCCGATCTGGTTGGCGATGGCCGCGACCAGCTTCCGGTCACCCGTCGTGAAGGCGTCTCCGCCGATGCGGTCCGTGAAGTTGATGACGCCGATGGGACGGGACGGGCCGCCGGGCGTGGCGTAGAGAACCGGCACCGACAGGTAGGCGTAGCCGCGGTACGACCGGGACTCCCGGTTCGCGGCGGTGCTCGCCGCCCCCACCGGCGGGTTGTACGAGAGGATCCGGCCCTCCCGGAACACCCGGGCGGCGATCGACGACGGATCGTCCACCTCGATCGGCTCCGCCTCCGACGGATTCATGCCCTGCGCCGCGACGATGCGGAGCACCTTGCCGCCCTCGTCCACGGCCAGGAGGGTCGCGCGCCGCGCCCCCACCACGTCCGACACCTCGCGGAGAATCCGGGACGCGGCGTCCGAAAGCCGGATGGTGTGCCCGAGGACTTCGCTGATCGTGTAGATCAGGTCGATCTCTTCGTAGCGCGCCGACAGCTCGGCCGCCACCGCCTTGGTCTCTTCTTCGGCCTCGAGCAGGGCGGCGACCGTCTTCGCCAGCGCCCGGGCGTTCACCCGCCCCCGCCCCGCCCTCTTGACCTCGAGCCAGGTGTCCGTGAACCCCGGCACCGCCGTCCCCTTCCACCCGCGGCCGGCGGCCGCTTTACCCGTGCGCACGCGCAGCTTCGCCCCGGCGAGGGCGCCCAGGGCAGCGAGGGTACGCTCGAGGCGAGTCAGCCCGCCCGCAGGGTCAGGCAGACGGCGTTTCCCTTGGCGTTGAAATCGACGGCGTCGACGAGGTGACGGATGACGAAGAGTCCGCGCCCGAACTCCCGCTCCACCCCCTCGGGTGCGGTGGGGTCGGGCACGACGGACGGATCGAACCCTTCCCCGGAGTCCGTGACGGTCACGCGGATGAACTCACTCCGGGCTTCGACCCGCACTTCGACCTTCTTGGTGGGGTCTTCACGGTTGCCGTAGGTGATCGCGTTCGCGAGTGCCTCGGCCAGGACCGTGCGGAGATTGAACTGTACGCGACGGGGAGAGAGAATCCCGGAAGGCGTGTGCGAGGCGACGAGGTCCACCGCTTCCGCGACGAACGACAGGTCCGACGGGACGCGGAGCAGGAGCTCCACGTCCCCCGAATACCCCGCGCGCCGCACTGCGATCTTCACTTCAGAACGCGGCGAGGGCTTCGGCGGGCGTTTTCGCGATGGTGAACAGGGTATCGAGCTTGGTGAGCTCGAAGAGGGTCTGCAGATCCTCGTTGAGCCCGGCGAGCCGCAAATCGCCGCCCTGCTCCCGGATCTTCTTCGACAGGGACACCAGGACGCCCAGCCCCGACGAATCGATGTAGCCCGTGGTCGAGAAATCCACCACGAACTTGCGGGCGCCACCCTCCAGGGATTCGAGGACCTTCTGCTTCAGCTCCTGGCGGTTGCCGACGATGAGCTGGCCGTCCACGCCGACCACCACGACGCCTTTGGCGTCCTTCTTGATACTGAAGGTCATGCCTTGCTCCCCGAGAGTGATTTGAACTTCGCCTTCAGGGCCTGCTGCACGGCCGGGTACACCAGGGCCGAAACGTCTCCGCCGAAGCGCGCGACCTCGCGCACCAGGCTCGAGCTCAGGTACGTCAGATCGAACGCCGGAACCAGGAACACCGTTTCGAGTGCCGGCGCCAGCGTGCGGTTCATCAGGGCCATCTGAAATTCATATTCGAAATCGGAGACGGCCCGGAGCCCCCGGATCAGGATCGATGCGCCGACCTGCTTCGCGAAGTCGACGAGCAGTCCGTCGAACGACCGGACCTCGACGTTCGGCACCTTGACCGTCTCCCGAATCAACGCCACCCGCTCCTCCAATGTAAAGAGCGGCTGCTTGGACACGTTGACCGCCACCGCCACCACCACCTGGTCCGAAAAGGCCAGGGAGCGGCGGATCAGATCCGCATGCCCCCGGGTGACGGGGTCGAAGGAGCCGGGGTACACCGCGATCCGGGTCATCGTCACGCGTAGAAGAAGGTGATGGCCGTGTCGCCGTAGCGGCGGCTGTCGTCACCCTGCACCGGGGTGTCGGCCGAGTGCTCCACCGCAAAGATGCGTGCGAAAGGCGCGGTGCGAAACAGCGCCGAGAGTCGCTCCGCGGCGGGGTCGGCGTAGGGCGGGTCCGCGAACGCCACGTCGTACTGCCCCGGCTGGAGACGCTCGACGAACTTGAGGGCGTCCGCCCGGTGCACCGTCACCCGATCCTGGACCTTCAGGGTCTCGATGTTCGCCCGGAGGGCGTCGAGGGCGGGACGGGCCCGCTCGACGAAGTCCGCGCTCGTGGCACCGCGGGACAGCGCCTCGAGCCCGAGGGCCCCCGACCCCGCGAACAGATCGAGGACACGGGCACCGGGAATCGAAGTCTGGAGGATGCTGAACCAGGCCTCCCGCACCCGTCCCGATGTGGGACGAGTCTTGTCGCCGGCGGGCGTTTTCAACCGGCGGCGCCGGAACTCCCCCGCCACGATTTCGATCACGCCCGTTCCCAGGCTGAAGCCTGGGCGATCACAGCCGTTCCCAGGCTGAAGCCTGTCGTTCCCAGGCTGAAGCCTGGGCCCGACACTGCACAACGCTTGAAGCGTGTTGCCGTTCGGGCCCACCCTTGAGGGTGGGAACGACGGAGGGCGGTGTCGCACGTCGCCTCCAGATCACGCCCGTTCCCAGGCTGAAGCCTGGGCCCGATGAGGCACAACGCTTAAAGCGTGATGCCGTTCGGGCCCACCCTTGAGGGTGGGAACGACGGAGGGCGGTGTCGCACACCTCCGAATCACGCCGCGGCACTCGGCGCAATCGACGCGACTTTGGCCTGGAGCCGGAAGCGCCCCTGCCACTCGTCGCGCTCGAGCCGGAACGCCACGTCGAGGGGACTGGCGAGCCAGGCGTCGGGCACCTGATCGGCCCACCGGAACCCGATGGCGTCGAGCACGCCCGAGCCGTCGTCGAGCTTGAACTTGAGGTGATTCGCGCCCACGCGCCGCGCGTCGACGGCCCGCGCGCCCCGCACGCCGAATACCGGAGCGGGATTCCCCGCGCCGCACGGCTCGAGGTGGCGCATCAGCCGTTCGAGGTCGTCACTCACCGAGCCCAGCGGCAGCTCCAGGTCCACCCGCTGCGCGGGAGCCAGATCGTCCGGTGTAAGGATGCGGGCCGCGGCCGCCAGGAAGCCTTCGCGGAATTCCTCGAATCGGGGGCGCTGGATGGTGAGCCCCGCGGCCATGGTATGCCCGCCGTACTTCTCGAGACAGGCGCCCACCTCGTGCAGCGCCCCGTGGAGATCGAACCCGAGCACGCTGCGCCCCGATCCCTTCCCCAGATCGCCATCCCACCCGATGAGGAAGGTGGGACGTCCGTAGCGTTCGACGAGCCGGGACGCGACGATGCCGATCACGCCCGGGTGCCAGCCGTCGCTCGCCAGCACCAGCCCGCACTGATCGGGCGTCAGCGACTTCTCCGCCATCTCGATCGCTTCGTCCTGGATCCGGTGATCCATTTCCTGCCGCCGGGCGTTCAGCGTCTCCATCTCCCGCGCGAGCGCCGCCGCTTCGGCCGGGTCGTCGGTGAGGAGCAGCTTGAGGCCGTCGTTCGCGTCGCCGATGCGGCCCGCCGCATTGAGCCGCGGCGCGAGGATGAACCCGACCTGTCCCGCGCGGATCGGCTGACCCGCGAGACCCGCCGCTTCGACGAGTGCCCGCAACCCGGTCCAGCGCGAATCCGAGAGCATCTTGAGTCCGTGGCGCACCAGGATCCGGTTTTCGCCGGTGAGGGGCACGACGTCGGCCACCGTCGCCAGGGCGACGAAGTCCAGAAAATGGAGCGGCAGATTCGGCGAGAGACCGAGCGCGGGGACCAGGGCCTGGACGAGCTTGAAGGCGACGCCGGCGCCGCACAGGGTCTTGTCGACCGAGGGGCAGCCGGGCTGCTGCGGATCGAGCACCGCGTCGGCCTCGGGGAGTGCGTCGCCGGGGAGGTGGTGGTCGGTCACGATCACCTGATGCCCGGCAGCCCGCGCCCTGGCGACGGTCTCGACGGCCGTAATGCCGCAGTCGCAGGTGATGATCAGCCGGGCACCGATGCTCGCCGCCTTGGCGAGCCCCGCGGGCCCGAAGTCGTACCCGTCGCGGATCCGGTGCGGGACGAACGCGTGCACGTTGCCACCGGCCGCCCGCAAGGCTCTCGTCAACATGGACGACGCACACTGTCCGTCTACGTCGTAGTCGCCATGGACCAGGATCGGCACGTGATCACGGACGGCTTGCGACACGATCTCGACCGCCCGCTTCATGCCCGTCCACTCGAGCGGGTTGGACAGACGCTCGAGCTCGGGCCGCAGGAATTGCTTCGCGAGATCGGGCTGGCCGAGGCCGCGCTGGATCAGGAGCGCCGCGAGGGGCTCGGGAATGGTCAGCGCCGCCGACAGATCATGGATCGCGGCGGCACTCGGCGCGGCGGTGAGGGCCCACCTGGCTGGAATCATCCCGCTACGTAAAGCAGCACGCCGCACGCCTCGCAACCTTCGATGGTCACCCCGCGCTGGATCAGCACTCTTCGCTGAGTCGGTACCGCGGTGAAGCAGTGGCCGCAGGAGCCACCGTGGAGCGGATACACCGCCACCGGCCGTTTCCCCTTCCGGATCTTCTCGTATCGTGAAAGGAGTGAGGCCTGCACGAACTTGGCCGCTCGTTCCCGCTCGACGATCGCCTTCTCCCGGTCCGCGATGATGGCCTGCCGCTTGCCGTCGATGATCTCGCGATCGGCCCGCTGGGCCTCCCGGACCTCTTCGACGCCCTTCTCCGCTTCGGCGGCCTTCATTTCCGCCTCCGTCACCGCGTCACCCGACCGGAGGAATTCGATTTCTTCCTTGGCGATCACGGTGCGCGCCAGATCGAGCTCGGCCATCAGGGTCTGGGCTTCTTTGGCGCCTTTGACCCATTCGAGGCGCTGCTTCCGGGCTTCCTGCATGCCGCGGTAGCTCGCGATCTTGCCTTCCAGCTCCCCGCGTCGTCCCACCGCGTCCTCGATTCCCCGCCGAGCCAGCTCCAGTTTTTGCTCGACCCCTTCCAGCACCTGGTCGAGCCTGGCCAGCTCCGGCTCCAGGGCCGCCAGCCGGGCATCCGTGTCGCGAACCGCTTCATCCTTCTGCTGGAGCATCAACAGCGCTTCAAGATCCGGGTGCACCCTTCCTCCTCGACACAATTTTGTAGGTTGGTTTGACGGCGTTCCGTTCGGCGGTGAGCTGCTGCTTCTTCACCATCAACCGGCGCTGCTCTTCCGGTGAGGCGACCGCCATGGCGCGGTCGATCGATTCGATCTTGGCGGAAAGGGGGCGGGCATTCACGTGCCGCATGGCCCCTTCCAGCATGTCACCGACGCCCTGCTCTTCGACCTTCTCCGCCCTCAACTGTTCGTAGATCCGTGCGGCGTCGCCCCCCAGTTCCGCGGCGCTCCCCGCGCGCTCGGCTTCGAACACTTCCCGGTTGGCCGGGACGTCGAAGTCCTCGGTGTCGACCGATTCCAGCACCCGGCTGCGCCAAGGCTCGCCGGCGAGGAGCGCGAGAAGTAAGGCACGCTCGGCGGAAGGGGAAACGGGAAGAGGGACGCGGGAAGAGGGAAGCGTGGCAGGCGCACCACTTCCCGCTTCCCTCTTCCCCACTCCCGCAATCGCCACTTCCCGCTCCAAGACGTCCTTCCGCACGTGAGCGGCTTCCGCCGCGCGAGCCAGGTACAGCTCCCGGGTGATGGGATCGCGGGTGGCGCGGATGGTCGGCAGCAGGCGATCCAGGGCGCGACGGCGGCCCGGAATCGTCGTGAGCATCCCGCGGCGCTCGAGGATCTGGAGCTTCCGGTCGAAGACGTCCACGGCGTCCTTGAGCACGCGCTCGAGGGCGGGGCCGCCCTGCGCCTGCACGAGCGTGTCGGGATCTTCCCCTTCGGGGAGGGTCGCCACACTCACGCGCAATCCGTGATGCAGCAGCTCATCCCCCGCCCGGAACGTCGCGCGGAGCCCCGCGTCGTCCGAGTCATACAGGAGAATGACGTGCTCCGTGTGGCGCTTGAGCAGCTCGGCCTGATCGCTCGTGAGCCCGGTGCCGAGGGGCGCGACGACTTCTTCGATCCCTGCGAGGGAAAGGCGGATGGTGTCGAAATACCCTTCGACCAGCACGGCCCGTTCGGCTTTGCGCATCGCATGCCGGGCCGTGTGCAGGTTGTAGAGCATCTGCCCCTTGTGAAAAATCGGCGTCTCGGGCGAGTTCAAGTACTTCGGCTCGCCGTCACCGAGCACGCGGCCGCCGAAGGCGACGACCCGGCCGCGGAGATCGAGGATGGGAAAGAGCACGCGTTCGCGGAAACGCGGGATGATCGAGCCGTCATCGCGCTTCACCAGCATTCCCGTCTCGAGCAGCAGCTCTTCCTTCACGCCGAGCTGCTTCATGGCCTCAGCGAACGCCTTCCCCCGCGGGCCGAACCCCAGGCCGAGGACGCCGGCGGTTTCGAGGTCGATATGGCGGGAGGCGAGGTAGTCGCGCGCGATTTTCCCTTCCGGAGACTCCCGCAGCTGCCGCTGGAACCAGTCGTGCGCCGCGGAGACGGCCTGGAAGAGGGGCTCCCTCGGGTCCGGGCCGGTGGGTCCGCGTTCGGGGATGGTGATGCCCACGCGGCGGGCGACCTCGCGAACCGCGGTGGGATAGTCCATGCCCAGCTTCTTCATGAAGAAGGTGAAGACATCCCCCGCCTCATGACAGACGAAGCAGTAGTACATCCCCTTCTTGGGGATGACCGCGAAGTTGCGATGCGTGCCGCCGTGGAAGGGACAGGGTCCCCGGTAGTCGGTGCCGGTGCGCTTGAGCTCGACGTGCTCGCCGATGATGCCGACCAGATCCGCCGCGTCGCGGACTTGCTCGATCAGCTCGTCGGGGATGAGGCTCACGCCTTGAACTCCGCCACCGTGGCTCCCGCGCCACCCTGATTGGCGGGCGCGAACGCGAACCGCCGCACGCGCCGGTCGTTGCCCAGGACGTCGTGCACCATCTTCCTCAGCGCGCCCGTGCCTTTGCCGTGGATGATCCGGAGGTATGGGAGGTCCTCCGATACGGCGGCATCGATGGCCTGAAGCAGCACACCTTCTGCTTCCCCAGCGCGCATTCCAATCAACGAGATCTCAGTGGCGCCAGTCGACGTTTCGGGAAACGAGACACGGGAAACGGGAAACGTGTCGGCACCGCGAGCTCGCTTGAGATCGTCGAGTGACGTCCATCCCCGGGACGTTTCCCGTCTCTCGTTTCCCGTTTCCCGATCGCTCTCACTCTTCTCGATCGCTTCCTCGACGAGTCTCCGCGCTTCTTTCGCCGTCGCTTCGTCCACCGCGGCCCTCGCCTGCGCCAGCGCCGCTTCGACGGTTTTCCGGGCATCGAGGAGGTACGCGCGGGCCTGGTCGCGGGCGGCCGTATCGAGGGAGCGTTCCCGGTCCCGGATCGCGCGCTCCCGTTCGGCGACATCCTCTCCCCGGCGCTCCACGCCCTCGCGCTCTTCTCCGAGAGCTGTCGCCCGCTCCTCCAGCTCCCGCGCGTGCCGCTCGAGTTCCTGACGCCGGCTTTCGACCTCCGCGAGGAGCCGATCCAGCTGGCGTTCGGTGTCAGGAACCGATCGCTCCGCATCGGCGAGCACGTCGTCCGCGACGCCAAGCCGCCGGGCGATCGCCAGCCCGTACGACCGTCCCGGCACGCCTTTCAGCAGCCGATAGGATGGCGTGAGCGTCTCGGCGTCGAACTGCAAGGACGCGTTGACGATCCCCACCGTCTCCGCCGCGAGCTGCTTGAGCGCACCCAGGTGGGTGGTCGCGAGCGTCACCGCATGGCGCCGAGTGAGCGCGCGGAGCGTGGCGGAGGCCAGGGCCCCGCCCTCGGCGGGGTCGGTACCGCTCCCGATTTCGTCGAGCAGTACGAGCGAACCCGCGCCGGCACCATCCAGGATTTCCCGGAGGGTGCGGGTGTGCGCGGAAAACGTCGAAAGGCTCTCGGCGATGGACTGCTTGTCGCCGATATCGGCGAAGACGCCGGTGAACACCGGGAGCGTCGAGCGCGGGCCGACCGGCGGGATGATGCCGCTCTGCGCGAGCAGAGCGATCAAGCCCACGGCCTTGATCAGTACCGTCTTGCCGCCCGTATTGGGGCCCGACACCAGCACCGTCCACTCGTCGCTCCGGAGTACGAGATCGAACGGCACGACGGCGATGTCGCCGCCCAGGAGCAAGGGATGGCGCCCGCCGTGGATGGCAAGCGCGGCGTCACCGATCACCGGGACATGGCCATTCACGACCACCGCGTACCGCGCCCGGGCACACAGGTCATCGAACGCCACGCACATCTCGAGCGACCGCCCGAGCAGATCCCGGTGCGGCCGGAGGAGATCGGTCAGCTCCCGGAGCACGCGCAACACCTCGCGC
>DASUBP010000198.1:0-8864 GCA_035763205.1 Gemmatimonadales bacterium | reverse complement strand
GCTGCTTTGGGACTGCGTGGGGGGGGCCCCCATCAAGAACGCCCGCAGGGCGCAACGAGGCCTCCCCGCCGAGACTCGCGAATCCCGCCGGATGAGTGACATTTTGTCTGAGCGGGGCTTCAAGTTCGTGGGCCCAACCATCTGTTACGCGTTCATGCAGGCGGTGGGAATGGTCAACGACCACCTGGTGACCTGTTTCCGACACGGCGAGGTCTAGCGGGACCACCATGGCCAAGACGAAAAAAGCGAGAGTGCTGATCATCGACGACGACCGCCCGCTGTGCGAGCTGTTCGCGGCTCACTTGCGGGGAGCGGGATACGTGCCGATGATCGCCGAAGACGCCATGCAGGGATTCATGTTCGCCCAGCGCGAGCTCCCCGACGTGATTCTGCTGGACATCAACATGCCCGCGGGCGGGGGCATGACCGTCTTCGACCGGCTCAACAAGTCCGCAAAGACCCGAGAGATCCCCGTGGTGGTCGTGACCGCCGTCCATGACGCGAAGGTCGACGCGGACAGCACCGCCCGCGGAGCGCGGGCGGTGCTGCACAAGCCGATCGACAAGGACACCCTGCTCAAACAGGTCGCGACGGTTCTCGAATCAGCGGGCTGACGCCGCCTTGATCGCGATCGGACCCCCGCCGAGCAGCACCGGCGTGTGATTCGCGTTGGCTACCTGATTGTACGCCGCGACATCCGTGTTCAGAATCCCGTTGAACGTCGCGATGAACCCATCCAGTTGCGCCCGTTCTACCTTCCACTCATCCATCAACTGCGGTGAAGGCGGTTGCGCGTATCCGCCGAAGACCCCGAATCCAAGACTCTGGTACTTGTCGGCGAAACGCGTGAGATAGTGAATGTCGTCCTCCGGCGCGCCCCGCTGCTGATCCGAGTTGTAGAGCGTGTCCTTCAGCTGACGGAGCTTCCGCGACAGATCGCGCGACGCCCGGTTCAATGCACCCATCGCCGCCGTGTCACCCGTCTCACGCACGGCGGTCTGCGCGTTCCGGATCTGCGTCTCGATGGCCACCAGGTGGTTCAGCATCTCGTGCAGTGCCGTCAGCTCCGACCGGAATTGCAGACCGGCCGCCAGCTGCGCCTGGAACTTGGCCGGGTCGCCTCCTTGAACCGGATCGGGCTTCACTTCCACCGTCTGCGAGCCGCTCTTGCCCGCCACCGACACCGTCACCGTGTACGTCCCGGGCACGACCGCCGGGCCGAAGCCACCGCGACGGAACCCGCCGCCCCCTTCACCACCCTGCGGGGGCTCGATGGTGAGGGGGGTCGGACCATTCCACCGCAGGCCCCACGTCATCCGGTTCACGCCCATCTTGGTCGGTCCCGACGAATCGACGAAGACCGTATCACCGGCCGCGCTCGTGACCACCAGCCGCGCGCCCGACCGCCGGCCCCCACCGAATCCACCGGGGCCGCCGCGCCCACCGCGACCGCCACCAGGGCCACCCGCTTCAGGACTGCCCGCGGGGGACGTCGTGTCCACCCCTGCCTTCAGGTAGTAATCGATCACCGCGCCCTGCGGCGCGCCGCGGACCGTGAAATTCGTCGGCGCCACACCGGAACGGCCCCGCGCGCGTCCCCGCAGAACCGCGGGGACCACCGGGAAGAGATGGAAGTCCTGCGCCGCCACCTCGGCGGTCAGGCCTTCGAGGGAATTGATGTTGTCGAGCGCAAAAAGCCCGCGGCCATGGGTCGCGACCAGCAGGTCGTGCGAGGCTTTGACGAACTTCACGTCGTACACCGGCGTCGTCGGGAAATCCGCCTTCATGGCCTTCCACGAGGCGCCACCGTTCCGGGAGAACCAGAGTCCCTGGTCGGTGCCCAGCACCAGGAAGTTCCGGGCGTTCGGATCTTCGCGGACCACATGCGCCGCGTACTCCGGAAGGCCGGCATCGATGCGCGTCCACGACTTGCCGTAGTCGGCGGTCTTGTAGGCATAGGCCCGATTGTCGTCGAACTCGTGCCGGTCGTAGGTGACGTAGGCCGTGCCGGCGTCGAAGGGCGAAATCCCGACCTGGTAGACCCGTCCTTCCTCATCCGCCGCGAGACCGGGGAAATGGCCGCCGACGTTGGTCCAGGTCTTCCCGCCATCCTTCGTCACCTGCACCAGGCCGTCGTCGGTCCCCACCCAGATCACGTTCGTATCGGTCGGCGCCACATTCACGGTCAGAATCGTGTTGTACGTCTCGGCGCCTGAGATGTCGTACTCGATGGGACCGCCGGAATTCACCTGCTTCGTCTTGTCATTCCGCGTAAGATCGGGACTGATCGGCACCCAGTGCTGGCCACCATCGGTGCTCTTGAATACCACGTTGCCGCCGATGAACACCTCGTCGGCGTTCGTGGCCGAGACTTCAATGGGGGAGGTCCAGTTGAAGCGGTAAGTCAGCTCCGAAGGCTTCGTCCCTTCGACGCTCGGCTCGTACGGCCGGATCCCATGGGACTCCCCGGTCCGGAGGTTCACGCGGCTGATGGACCCATTCTGGGAATCCACGTACAGGATGGTCGAATCGGAGGGTGCCGGAACGACGTACTCCCCGTCGCCTCCGGTGACCGTGAACCATTGCGCGCCGTCACTCGCCCCCACGGGCCCGCACCAGCCGTTGTTGTCCTGCAGTCCACCGCAGATCATGTAGGGGTCGCCACTGGTCGCGGCCACCATGTAGAACTGCTCGATGGGCAGGTTGTTGAACCAGGTCCAGTTCTTCCCGCCGTCCGTGGTCGCGTACGCGCCACCGTCATTGCCCTGGATGATGCGCTGCGCATTCGTCGGATCGATCCAGAGCGCGTGGTGATCGACATGGACGCCCTGATCGATGGCCTTGGCCGTCTTCCCGCCGTCAGCGGACTCGAGCAGCTCGTAGGAGGAGAAGTACAACTTCCGATCGTCGATGGGAGAGACCGTGACCTGGGAGAAATAGAAAGGACGCACATCCAGGGCATGGTTGTCCGACACGCTCGACCAGTGATCGCCGAGGTCATGCGACTCCCAGAGCATGCCGGTCTTCGCTTCGACCAGCGCGTAGATGTGGCTCGGGTTGGACGCGCCGATGCCGAGCGCGATGCGCCCGTAGATACCCCGGGGCAAGCCTTGCGACAAGCGCTCCCACGTCACGCCACCATCGGTCGAGCGGTAGATGCCCGACCCCGCGCCCCCCGAGGTCAGCTCCCAGGGGTGACGGACGAATTGCCACATCCCCGCGAAATAGACGCGCGGGTTGCCCGGATCCATGATCAAGTCCGAGGCACCGGTGGTGTCGTTGACGAAGAGAGTCTTCTGCCAGGTCTTCCCGCCGTCCGTGGTGCGGAAGATTCCGCGATCGCCATTGGGGCTCCAGGCATGACCCAGCGCCGCCACCAATACGACGTCCGGGTTGGCTGGGTCGACCACGATCTTCGAAATCTGACCCACGTCGCCGAGTCCCATGAAGCGCCAGCTGTGACCGGCATCGGGCGAGAACCAGACGCCATGTCCGTTCACCACGTCGTTGCGGATGGCCGCCTCGCCCGTCCCCACCCAGACCAGATTCGGGTTCGACGGCGCGAGCGCCACCGCACCGATCGACGCCGCCGGCTGATCCTTGAAGATCGCTTCCCAGGTGTTGCCGTTATCCGTGGTCTTCCACACGCCACCGGCGCCGGCGCCCACATAGTAAGACCCCGGCTGTCCGGGGATGCCCACCACCGTCGACACGCGCCCCCCGGCCACCGAAGGACCAAGGTTCCGGAAACGAATCGTATTGAGCGAGTCTTCCGGTGAGGCCGCCGGAGCAGCGGATGCCGTCGCGGTGGCGTCCGCCGGAGCTTTCGCCGCCGGCTTGCGGTTGGGCTTGGCCTGCGCGGCAAGGGGAGTCGCCAGGCTGACGAGTCCGGCGAGCGTTAGAAAGGGAAGGACACCCGGGCGGTGCATTGACGTCTCCTGATCTCGAAGGGTGGAAAGGCCCCCAAAAACTGCGGCGCCCCCCTCGTTACGGAAGGGGGGCGCCGCGCGTTGTCGATTCGGACTACGTCAGAGCTACTTGGCCCTTTCGAGGTACTTCCCCTCCCGGGGGTCCACCCGGAGGCGGTCGCCGGTAGCGATGAACTCAGGCACCTGGATGGTGACCCCGTTGGACAGCTTGGCCGGCTTGCTCGAGGCCGTCTTGGTGGCGGACTTCATCACCGGAGAGGTCTCCACCACGTCCAACTCCATCACCGCGGGCAGCTTGATGCCGATGGGCTTGCCGTCCAGCCACTCGGCCTGGAAGCGCATTTCAGGCTGCAACCAATCGCCCTGATCACCCACTGCGCCCTTGTCCAGCGTGTACTGCTCGTAGTTCTCGGCGTCCATGACGTGCACGCCGCTCTCATCGCGATAGAGCACCTGGAAGTCCTTCTGATCCAGACGGACTTCATCCAGGAAGTCGGTGGCGGAGACGCGTGTGTCGAACGTGTTACCGGAGTTCAGGTTGCGCAGACGGAGCTGCACGAACGCGCGGAGATTTCCGGGGGTGCGGTGTGTGAATTCTTCCACGCGGCACGGATTGCCATCCATCATGATCACGTGCCCGCGGCGGATGTCTGTGGCCTTCATTTGATCGGGACTCCCATTCGGGGTGGTGCCAGGAAAAGAGGGGGGAAGATAAGGGGGCTTCACCCCGGATTCAAAGTAGCTTCACGCCGCCCACCTACGATTCAATGGTGATTTCAGGCGCGAACTCGAACGGAGGTGGGATATGGCGAAGGTGATTCAACACAAGAGGATGCCCCTCGTCAGGCAGTCGGCGCAGCAGGTCTGGCTGGCCGGCCTGGGCGCTTTGGCGTTGGCCGAAGAGGAGGGCGGGAAACTGTTCGGCTCCCTGGTCAAGAAGGGCCATACGGTGGACAAGGCCAACCGCCAGAAGGTCGGGAAGGCCCTCGCCCGCGTGAACAAGATCCGCGAGAATGCCCGCCGGAGCGTTGGGCGCTTCCGTCTTCCCGTCGACACCGGGATGGCTGGTGCCCTGCACCGCTTCGGGATCCCGTCCCGTCAGGAGATCGTGACCCTGACCAAGCGGGTGGAAGAGTTGACTCGGAGCGTGGAGCGGGCCAAGGCAAGACCCCGCAAGCGGGCGCCCGCGAAGCACGTCGTAGCGGCCGCGGCAGTGTGAGTTGATCCCATGGCCGGCGCACGGCGTACGCCTCGCCGGCACATCGGGCTGGCACTCGCTGGCGGCGGACCAGCGGGTGCCGTCTATGAGATCGGCGCGCTCTATGCGCTCGAGGAATGCCTCGAGGGCTTGGACTTCGCCGATCTCTCCATTTATGTGGGCGTCTCCGCGGGTGCGTTCCTCACCGCCGCCCTCGCCAACGGTGTCAAGCCGTCGGAGCTCGCCCGAACCGTCGTCCGCTCGGAGGGGGCGGAATCGCCGTTCTCTCCCGGGACGTTCTTCAAACCCGCCCTCCGGGGCTGGGCGCGGCAGGGCGCCCGGCTCCCGAAGCTGTTCGCGACCGCCTTGAGCCGGGTCGCCGTGCACCCGGGAGACCCTTCCGTGCGGGAGTCCCTGAGCCGGCTCGCAGGTGGACTCCCGGTGGCCATCTTCGAAAACGAGCCCATCCGACGGTACCTCGCCCGGATGCTCTCCCAACCGGGCCGCACCGACGACTTTCGCCAGTTGAAGAGGAAACTGGTGATTGTGGCCACGGACCTGGGATCGGGACGGGCCATCCGGTTCGGCGAGCCGGGTTTCGATCACGTCCCGATCTCGCGGGCCGTTCAGGCGAGTTCGGCGTTTCCGGGTCTCTATCCGCCGGTCACCATCGACGGCCGGCCCTGTGTGGACGGTGTGCTGCTCAAGACGCTCCATGCATCGGTGGCGCTCGAGGACGGGGCCGGGCTCGTGCTCTGCGTGAATCCTCTGGTCCCGGCGGACATCACCACCGGCATCGCCACCGGCGCGCTTCGGCCGGACGCCCTCACCGCCGGAGGACTGGTCACGGTATTGAGTCAGACGGTGCGTACCATGATCCACTCGCGACTGGAAGTCGGCATGTCCGCTTATGGGACGCGGTACCCGGACTCTGACGTCGTGCTCTTCGAGCCCCACCCCGATGATTACGGGATGTTCTTCACCAACATCTTCAGCTTCTCCGCGCGGGGCGCGGTGTGCGAGCTGGCATACCAGAGCACCCGCCGGACCCTGCGGCAGCGGCGCGCAGAGATCGAAACCGCGCTGGCGCGGCATGGCATCACCCTCCGGGGGGACGTGCTGGACGATACGACGCGGACCATGAGTACCGAGGGCGCGCCTCTGGCCACCGGCGGCGGCGCCGGCGGAGCAGCCGGCGCGACGCGAACGCTTCGGAACACCCTGGCCCGGTTGGCCGACTCACTCCGTCAGGGTTGACGGTGGGGCGGCAGGGGTCGATCCACGAGCCGCCAGAGGAACTGGCCCTGCACATCACGCCGCTCTTCGGGATGCAGACCCCGGTACCCGTACGGCGGCCGCCGCAGCCGGCGGGCCAGCGACAATAGGGGCCAGCCGAACGGGACGTAGAAGAACAGCAGGTCCCAATCACGCAGCAGGCCCAGGAGCCGGTTCCGTGGTGCCGGCCGGTGCCGGTCCCGGTCCTGGCGGACCATGGTGAGCGTCCAAGCCGGCGGCAGGACCCGGCCGAAGGAAAGGGTCCCGCCGACGACAGCCTTCCAGAGTGACGCTACCTCGAACGGCCGCCGGCCATGAAGCGCCACTTCGGCATCGAGCTCCTGCTGCATCAGGACGCGGATGCGCTCGGCCACGCGTCGGGCCGCGGCCCGGGGTGGGGACTCGAAGTCGGTTATCCCCTCTCTCCACATCATCGCACGGACGTCGATGGGCCGGCCCACGACGAAGACCAGGTGTGCGGGAAATGCGAAGTACCACATGAAAGGGAACACGACACCCAGCAGACCGATGGGGATCGGCAGGAACGGCACGCGGAACACCCTCTGCATGATCCCGTCCAGGAACCTGAACGTGTACCCGAAGGGAACGATCCACTCCCCATTCACGATCGAGATGGGGTACACCGGGGCCCCATGCCGCGCCGCCATGACGACGAAGCTGGTCTTGAAAGGCTGGAGCTGATAGCGCCGGTTGAACCCTTTCCCGATGCCGGGCACACCCTCGGGGAAGTAGAGCACCCGGTCTCCGCGCTGCATCAGCCGCTCGAAGTTGTCGAACGTCATGTCCACGCCGCCACCACGCCGCCAAAAGTTGTCGATGCCGAACGGCCGCATCCACCACGACTCGGTAAGCGCCGGCTCGAAAAGCGAGCGGACCTTCCGGGCCACCGCGAATTCGTCCGCGCGCCAGAGGGTCGCGTCCAGCATGATGGCATCGTACGGGAATGCGTTGCCGCTGTGATTGGCCGCGAGGATCGCCGGGCCCCGGGCCGGCAGGCGCTCCGCGCCGATCAACCGGGGGCGGAAATACTGACGGGCGACGGGACCAAGGGTTCGGTCGAGGAGGTCGCGGCAGTACTCCGGGTCGAAGGGGTCGTACCAGAGGCGGAGCCGACGGGAGTGGCGGTCCGTCGCCGGCGCGCCGACCGGAGGCGCCGCCATGTCAGGGACCCCGCCTGACCGCCAGCGCCAAGGCGGCTCCGAACAGGGCGACCCACAGCGGCCAGGGGCCGCCGAACGCCATCAGGATCGCTCCGGCCACGAGACAGAACCCGGCGATCAACGTGCCCCGCACGCCAGCCAGCGGATTCTCGGCCGGCCGCCGGGCGTTGCGCTCCAGGACTCGGACCCCCTCGGTGACGAGGAGGGGGATCTTGATCGCCGCGTCCATCAGATCGGGGGCCCCGCGGAGCTCCTCCTGAACCAGCCGGAGCGGGCTGAACTGGGCCAGGAAGATCTCCCGGATGTAGCGGCGGGAGACCTCCGCAACATCGAAGCCGGGAAGCAGCATGTGGCCCACGCCTTCGAAGGTCACGAGGGCCTTGACCATGAGCACCAGCTCCACGGGGAAATACATCCGGTACTTTCCGCCCCGCGACACCGATTCGAGAATGAGCTGCGCGAGCGAGAATCCCTCGAACGTGGCGGTCCGGCTCCACCGATGCGACAGCTCGGTCACCTCCCGGCGGAAGCCCTGGGGATCCCCGCGGCGTCCAGGCTGGGCCACTGCGGTGAGGTAGCGCGCGGCGTTTTCCGCGTCTCCCGTCACCAGGCTGTAGTAGTAGTACAGCATGAGCCGCCGCACCTCGGCGTCCAGCCGTCCCACCATGCCCAGGTCGATGAAGCCGATGCGGGCACCGGGGAGAATCAAGAGGTTCCCGGGGTGGAGGTCGGCGTGAAAGAACCCGTCCTGGTAGATCATCCGGATGATCGACTCGGCCCCGAGCTCCACCAATTGCCGCCGCGCCCGGGCCGGCAAGGCGCGAGCAGCGGCGGTGTCGGGACGCAACCCATCGACGAATTCCATGCACAGTACCCGGGCGCCCGAGTACTCCGGATACACAACCGGGAAAGCGACGCCCGCGAGGTCCGCGAAGTTCGCGGCGAAGGCGCGCGCGTTCTCCGCCTCCTGCTTCAGGTCCACTTCTCGCAGGGTGTATGCGACGAACTCCCGGATGATGCGGCGTGGTTGATAGCGGCCGAACGGCCACTCCAGCACGGCGCCGAGGATGCGGAGCAGCAGGGCATCCCGTCGCAACGTCTCGACGATGCCCGGCTTCACCGCCTTGACCACGACCGGGTCCCCCGCGCGCGTCGTCGCCCGATGAATCTGGGCGATGGACGCCGACCCGAGGGGTTCCGGATCCACGCGGAGGAACAGATCGTCGAGCGGGCGGCCGAGCTCGCGGGAGACCAGCGTCTGGAAGTCCGCGAACGGGATGG
>DASUBP010000197.1:0-9531 GCA_035763205.1 Gemmatimonadales bacterium | reverse complement strand
TCCGATGGCAGTGACGCCGTGGACCGGGCCGTCGCCCAGCCGTTCGACGTCATCGTGTGCGATCTCCGCATGCCCCGCCTGGGTGGCCGCGAAATGTACGAGAAGCTCGCGGAACAACATCCCGAAGTGGCCGACCGGGTGATTTTCGCGACGGGCGACACCGTTCGCGGCGACACCTTGTCCTTCCTCGAATCCCTCGGCCGTCCTTTTCTCCACAAGCCCTTCACGCTCGCCGAGCTGCGCACCGTACTCGGGGGCGTGCGCCGCGCCGGCTGATGCTTACGACTAGACGGCTAGACGGTTAGACAGTGCGAGTACTCCAAGTTGACTCCGGGCGGGAGTGGCGCGGGGGACAGAATCAGGTCCGCCTGCTCTGCCGGGAACTGACCCACCAGCGCGACGTCGAGAACAGACTGTTCACCTCGAGGGGATCCGAGCTCGCGCTTCGGGTTAAGGGCTCCGGCGGCTCCGTCGTGCAGGCTCGATGGAATTCCGGCCTATCGCTGACCGCATTCCTTGCCTTGGGTCAAGCCGTCGGCGCCCTCCGGCCGGACATCGTGCACGTTCATGACAGTCATGCGCTCACCCTCGCGCTGTGGCTGCGCAAGACCGGACCCAATTGGATTGCGCGCCTCATTTCACCCGGCATGGTCAAGTGGCAGCCGTACACCATCGTCGCGCATCGTCGCGTGGATTTTCACGTGCGGCCCGGGAGCGGATGGCACCAGGCGGATCGGGTTATCGCGGTGTCCGAAGCAGTGAAGCGCGTCCTGGTGGCTGACGGGATCGATTCGCGGGATGTCGTCGTCGTTCCCGACGGCATCGACCCCTACGAGATCGGCGCGGCTGCCCTCGGTGCGCCCGACATACGAAAGCGTTTGGGCCTTCCCGCCGACACACCGCTCGCCGTCAACGTCGCCGCCCTCGTCGACCACAAGGACCAACGCACGCTCATCCGCGCCGCTGCCTCTGCGCGTGCCGGTGCGCCGCGACTCCATTGGGTGATCGCGGGAGAGGGGCCACTGCGGGCGGATCTGCAACGCGAGATCGCGAACCTGGGCGTGGGGGACATCGTTCACCTGGTGGGGTATGTCGAACCGGTGGACGCCCTGATCAAGGAGTCGAGTGTGTTCGTGATGTCATCCAAGGAAGAAGGGATGGGAAGCGTCGTGCTGCACGCGCTCGCCCTGGAAAAGCCGGTAGTGGCGACGGCGGCCGGCGGTCTGCCCGAAGTCGTGGCCCCCGAGTGGCTCGCCCCGGTTGGCGACGCCGACGCGCTCGCGGCGAAGACGCTGCTCGCGCTGGAACGGGCGCCGCGCACCTCCTTGCCCGAACGGTTCACAGCTAAGGCGATGGCAGAGGCCATCTTAGCTCAGTACCGGGTCCTAGCCTAGATTCCCTCACCATGATTTACGTCTGCGTCCCCGTGCACAATGAGGCCCGCACTGCCGGGCTGGTCCTGTGGAAGGTCCGACAGGTGTTCACCGGATTTTCCCGGGAATACCAGATCCTCGCCTGCGACGACGCGTCGACGGACGATACCGCGGAGGTGCTCGCCCGGTACGCGCGCGTGTTGCCGATGACCGTCATCACCAACACCCAGCGCCAGGGTTACGCGAAGAGTCTCGATGCGCTGCTCAAGGCCGCACTGCAACGCACCGATCGTCCCAAACGGGACTGCGCCATCACGCTCCACGCCGACTTCGTCCACAGCCCCGACGCCATGGAAGAGATGGTGAAGCGCCTCGAGTCCGGCGCGGATCTGGTGGTCGGCGAGCAAAAGCAATTGGCCGGCCCGGTGACTCGTGGCTTCCGGTGGTGTCGGGCGTTGGCGCCGAGGCTCCTGCGAGTCCCCGGCGTGCGGGATACGGTGTCGGGATTTCTGGCCCTGCGTCTCGTCGTGCTGCGCCAAGCTCTCAAGCCCGGCGCGGAGTCCCTGCTCTCTACCGACGGCTGGTCAGCCAACGCCGAGCTGGTGGCGCGGCTGGCAAGGAATTCCCGGAAGCTCGAGCGGGTGGACTACGCCGCCCGCTACGATCTGCGGCAGCGCCGGTCCCGGACCACGGGCTGGGACGAGCTGATGCGAGCCTGGCGCGCTCGCCCGGTGATTCGCGCCGCGCGAATGGCCATGCTGGCCGCCTTCGCGCTCTGCGCCGCGCCTCGGGCCGGCGCCCAGAATACTCCGGCCACGGATTCGGACGCCGCCCCCGCCACGCGCCCCGTGCCCTTCCCCGTCGGTGAGCACCTGGTCTTCGGTGCCAAATACGGCTTCATCAGCGTCGGCACCGCCACCATGGACGTCGTCGGCATCGACACAGTCCGGGGCACCCCGACCGTACACCTGCTCTTTCACATCATCGGCAGTGCGCTCTTCGGAGCCTACAAGCTGGACCAGAGGCTCGAGTCGTGGGTGGGGAAGGATGACTTCGTGTCCCGCCGGTACCGGATCGACACCGACGAGAAGGGCAAGAAGTGGGGACACACGTACGACATTTTCCCCGACTCCGGTTACTACCGGACGGACGGCACCGATACGACGCACGCGTCGGTCCCGAATCCGCTCGATGATGCGGCCTTCCTGTACTGGATCCGCACCGTTCCCCTCGAGGACGGGAAGAAGTACACGTACCGCCGGTACTTCCGTCCGGAGAACGACCCCATCATCGTCGAAGTGGTCGGGCACGACCGCGTGAGCGTCGCGGGGAAGAAGTGGGACGCCATCGTGGTGCGCCCCGCCATCCCGAACGGCCGGGGGATCTTTGCGGAGAAGGCGGATGCCCGCATCTGGCTGTCCGACGACTCCACCCGCACTTTGCTTGCCTTGCAATCGACGTTCTCGTTCGGCCAGGTCACCCTGAAGCTCAAGGAGTTCTCCGTCCCGGAGCGCAAATGACCGAGTACCGCGAGGCGGACCTCTCCCGCCTCACCACGGTTCCCATCGCCGGCCGCCGCAACAAAGTCGATTCCACTCTTCTCGCTCATCCCCCCGGCGCCGACCGCTCGTTCGACGCGTTCTGGAAGTCCCTGCCCGACATCCTCGCCGCCAGGGATCTGCGGTTCGTCGCCGACCGCGTCGTGCAGGCCGCGGGCAAGAAGGCGGTCGTGGTGATGATGGGCGGCCACGTGATCAAGGTCGGACTCGGGCCCCTGCTGATCACCCTCATGAAGCGGGGCGTGATCACGCACCTCGCCATGAACGGCAGCGCCGCCATCCACGACTTCGAGCTGGCCGCGTTCGGCGGCACCAGCGAAGATGTCGCGGCGGGACTGAAGGACGGGACCTTCGGGATGGCGGAAGAGACCGGCAAGGAGATGAATGCCGCGATCTCGGCGGGCGCGAAGAAGGACTGGGGCGCCGGAGAAGCCCTGGGGCACGCGCTGAAGGACCGGAAGGGATCACCCGGACGGGAGGTCTCCGTGCTGCTCGCCGCCCACGAGCTCGGCATCCCCTGCACCGTCCACGCCGCACTCGGCGCGGAGATCACGCATCAGCACCCCACGGCGGATGGGGCAGCCATCGGGGCCACCAGCCACCGCGACTTCAAGCGACTGGCGGGGGCGCTCCCTGCGCTCGATCAGGGCGGCGTCGTACTGAATCTGGGAAGCGCGGTGTTGATGCCCGAAGTGTTCCTGAAGGCATTGACCATCGCCCGCAACTTGAACGGCGGAAAACCGACCGGCTTTACCGCCGTCGACTGCGACATGCAGCGGCACTACCGGCCGCGCGTCAATGTGGTGGAAAGACCGACGCTGGAGGGCGGACGTGGGGTCCAATTGACTGGACACCATGAGGTGATGCTGCCGATGTTGGTCTGGAGGGTCCTGGAGAGCCTGTGAAGCCATCAGCTATCAGCAATCAGCCATCAGCAAACTGTATCGCTGATGGCTGACGGCTGACGGCTGCAGTCTAGGCTGACGGGCGGCCTTTGATGGCTTCGCGCACCCGGTCCGCCGTGCGCGGCGCAATGACCCGCAGCACGAGGTAACAGACGAATCCGATGGCGGCCAGCCAGAGCACGGTGATGGCCAGACCCATGATTCCGGACAGGAGCCCGAAGAAGATCTTGAGCGCGATCCAGGCGACGACGGCGAGTACCGCAAACCCCAATATGCTCCGGAACATGGTGTCCTCCGTGAAGTTCCGATCCGCTTCCAAGTATACGGCGCGATGAGCGCTCCGGTTTCACCCGATGTGGCCGTGATCGGTGGCGGCGTAGTGGGCGCGGCCTGCGCCCGGGCCGCCGCGCTCCGCGGTCTCCGGACGGTGCTCTATGAACCGGGCCCCGATCCCGCGGCGGCCTCTCCGGCCTCCGCCGGCATGCTCGCCGCGCAGATCGAGCCGGATGATGAAGCACTCCTCGCCCTCGCCATCCGGGGGCGAGAAACCTACGAACCACTCGCCCGCTCTCTCAAAGATACCACCGGGTTGGACGTCGGGTTCTGGCGGGAGGGTATTGCATCCGTTGCTTTCGATGAAGCCGGGATGAAGAGACTTCGCGACATGGCGGCGTGGCAGCGACAAATGGGGCTGTCGTGCCGGTGGCTCGAATCGCGGGAAGCCCTGGAGCTCTGGCCCGCCCTCTCCCCCGACGCCCTCGGTGCGCTGCTCGCCGCCGAGGATGGCGCGATCGACCCGCCTCTCCTCACGAACGCGCTTCGCACGGATGCCGAACGGCTCGGCGTGAGTCCCTCACGGGAGTCGGTGACCGGCATCGTCGTGGAAGATGGACGCGCCACCGGGGTTCGAACGGTGGCGGGCACGGCGCCGGCGGGCATGGTGGTGATTGCCGCGGGTGCGTGGTCCGGACGACTCGCCGGTTTGCCTCGCCCCTTGCCCGTCGAGCCGGTTCGGGGCCAGCTCGCCCTCGCTCCGTGGCCCGCCGACACACCTCCCGCCATCCTGTACTACGACCACGCCTACGTCCTGGCCCGCGGGGGCAAGGCGATCATCGGGTCCACGATGGAGCGCGTCGGATTCGACGCTCGAGTGACCAGGGAGGGCGAGGAGCAGCTGCGGGCAGGCGCGGCGCGCCTGTTCCCGTCCTTCGCGACGTTGCCGTTCGAGAAGACCTGGGCCGGCCTCCGGCCACTCACGCCGGACGGACGCCCGATTCTGGGCCGAGATCCGCTCGTGTCGGGTCTTTGGTACGCCGTGGGCCACGGCCGGAACGGCATCCTCCTCGCGGCTCTGACCGGCGATGTGATCGGGGATCTCATGATCGGGAAGCAGTTGGATTTTGATCTTGAGCCGTTCTTGATCGATCGCTTTTCCCCGACCCCCGACCCCTGATCCCTGATGTATCAGTCTTGCGCCTTCTGCAACGGGAAGTTCACCGGCGATGGCGGCCCCTCCGGACTCGGCGTGGGCCGCCGCTTCGCGTACGACGAATGGCGCGGGCGGCTCTGGGTCATCTGTACGTCGTGCAGCCGCTGGAACCTCGCGCCGATCGACAACCGCCTGGACCGCATCGAGGCCGTCGCCCGCGCGGCGGCTGGTGGAATGGTGGCCGCCTCTACCGAGCAGGTCTCGCTCATCAGGTCCGGAACGTATGACTACGTGCGGGTCGGCAAGCCGCCGCGGATCGAGTACGCGACCTGGCGGTACGGGGAACGCATCAAGGCCCGCCGTCGTGAGCAACTGAAGTACGTTGTGCCCCTCAGCATCGGCGCGGTCGGCGCCGCGATCGCCATCAATGTCGCGGCGGGTGGCTCGGTCGGGATCTTCGTGTGGCAAATTCCGCAGATCGCCAAGTCCCTGTACACCAGGGCGGTGGGATCCAGGCCGGTGCCTCTATCCGAAACGCCGGTATGCGCCCGGTGCGGCAACGTGATGAAGGTCCGCGCGAGGGATCTGGGGCGGGCCCGCCTCGTCGCGAATTCCCACGCCCAATTGGTGCTGCTGCTGACCTGCGGCAAATGCGAGAGTGAGGGGGCGCAGCTCGAGGGTGTCGACGCCCAAATGGCGCTGAGGCGGGGACTCACGTACCAGAACCTCGCACGGGGCGGGAGGCAGCGTGCCGCCGATGCCGCCCGCATCGTGGACCGGGCGGGTGGGCCCGATCAACTGGTCAACGGCATGGCCCGGGAGTCCTTGTTGCTGAGGACGCTGCGTCCCGACCGGGGGCTGGCGCTGGAGATGGCCGTCGACGAACAGGCCGAGGTGGAAGAGCTCGAGCGGCAGTGGCGGATCGCCGAGGAAACGGCGGCCATCGCCGACGGCACCCTCAGCACTGACGCCGAAATCGAGGAAGAGTTGAAGCGTCTCAAAGGGCGACCGCCAAATCAACCAAATAGTTGATTTTGCACTATCTCCAAGGACCTGACGGCACTATCTTCCCGCCACCATATGGCCGCTCCGCTCGTACAAATCAGCCCCAGGCAGCCCGCAGCCCCGGCGCGCAAGCCTTCCTGGCTGAAAGTCAAAGCTCCCGGGGGACAGACCTATTTGGGCGTCCAGCAGATGATGCGGGAGCTCAAGCTCCACACCGTCTGCGAAGAAGCCCACTGCCCCAACATCGGCGAATGCTGGGAGCACAAGGCCGCCACCTTCATGATCCTCGGCGACGTGTGCACCCGGAACTGTGCTTACTGCGCCGTGGCCCACGGGACGCCGGCGCCTTTCGATCCGGACGAGCCGCGCCGGCTGGCGGACGCTGTGGCACAGATGGGCCTGAAGCACGTGGTCATCACGAGCGTCGATCGCGATGACTTGCCGAACGGGGGTGCCGAGAGCTTCGCCTCGTGCATCACGGAGATCCGGCAGCGGCTCCCCGAATCCTCCGTCGAAGTCCTGATTCCCGATTTCAAGGGCAACGCGGAAGCGCTGCGGATCGTCCTCCACGCCAAGCCCGACATCCTCAATCACAACCTGGAAACGATCGACCGCCTCTACCGCATCGCGCGGCCCGGCGGCCGCTACACCCGCGCCCTGGAACTGCTCGCCCGCGCCAAGGAGATCGCTCCCGACCAGCTGACCAAGTCGGGCATCATGGTGGGACTGGGCGAAGACTGGGACGAGCTGCTGGTGTCGATGCGCGACCTTCGCGCTCAGCGCGTCGACATCCTGACCCTCGGCCAGTACCTCCGGCCCTCGGCCGATCACCTCCCGATCGCCCGCTGGTACACCCCCGAGGAGTTCGCCGAGCTGAAGCGCCTCGGCATGGAGATGGGATTCCGGCACGTGGAGTCCGGGCCCCTGGTGCGCTCGAGTTATCACGCCTGGGAACAGGCCGAACGCGCGGCTGCGACGACGGCCGTCGCCCCCCGCTAACTCCGAAAGAGACATGACCCCCGCCACTGCCGCACAATCCAAATCCAAAGAGAAGGACGCGCTGTCGCCCGACCGGCAGCGCGCCCTGCTCCGCCAGATGCTCCTGATCCGCCGGTTCGAGGAGAAGGCCGCCGAAGCGTACGCGCTCGGCAAGATCGGCGGGTTCTGTCACCTCTACATCGGCCAGGAGGCGGTGGCGGTGGGTTCCATCGCCGCCCTCAAGGACGATGACTACGTCATCTGCTCCTACCGCGAACATGGCCAGGCGCTGGTAAAGGGCATCGCGGCCAACGCCGTGATGGCCGAGCTGTGCGGCAAGGCGACGGGGTGCTCGCACGGCAAGGGTGGCTCGATGCACCTGTTCGACGCCAAGCGCCACTTCATGGGTGGCCACGGCATCGTCGGCGGGCACATCCCTCTCGCGGCGGGCATCGCGTTCGGCATCAAGTACAAGGGCGGCAATCAGGTCGTGCTCTGCTATTTCGGCGAGGCGGCCGTCAACATCGGCGCCTTCCACGAGGCCCTGAACATGGCCGCCGTCTGGAAACTCCCCGTCGTCTTCATCTGCGAGAACAACCGTTACGGCATGGGCACCGCGTTCGAGCGGGTCGCCGCCCTCACCGACGTCGCCGAACACGCGAAGAGCTACGACATGGCGTCGGCCGAGGTGGACGGCATGGACGTCTTCGCGGTATACGACGCGACCATGAAGGCGGTGGCCGCGGCGCGCGAGGGCAAGCCCACGCTGCTCGAAGTCCGCACCTACCGCTTCATGGGCCATTCGATGTCCGACCCCCTGCACGGGGTCTACCGGACCAAGGAAGAAGTGGAAGAGCAGAAGAAACGCGACCCGATCGCGGCCCTGACCCATCATCTCCGCGATGAGGGAACCATGGATCAGGCGGCAATCGACGCCCTCGACGCCGAGGCACGCGCGGAAGTAGACGCGGCCGCGAAATTCGCGGACCAGAGTCCCGATCCCGAGCCCGACGCCCTCTTCCACGACGTGCTGGCCGACTGATGCCCACACTCACGTACCGCGACGCCCTGAACCAGGCGCTCCGCGAAGAGATGCAGCGGGATCCCAACGTGTTCCTGATGGGCGAAGAGGTGGGACTCTACCAGGGCGCGTACAAGGTGAGCCGCGGCCTGCTGGAAGAGTTCGGTCCCCAGCGGGTGGTGGATACCCCCATCGCCGAGCTGGGATTTGCCGGCATCGGCGTCGGTGCGGCGATGACGGGGCTCCGGCCGGTGGTGGAGTTCATGACCTGGAACTTCGCCGTCCTCGCGCTCGACCAGATCGTGAACTCCGCCGCCAAGATGAACTACATGTCGGGCGGCCAGTTCCCGATGCCGATCGTCTTCCGCGGTCCCAACGGCGCCGCGCTGCAGCTGGGCGCCCAGCACTCGCAGGCGTGGGAATCGTGGCTCGGGCACATCCCCGGCCTCAAGGTCGTCGCACCCGCCACGCCGGCGGACGCCAAAGGCCTGCTCAAGGCGGCGATCCGTGACAACAACCCCGTCATCGTGCTGGAGGGCGAGATGCTCTACAACACGAAGGGCGACGTGCCCGACGGGGAGCTCGTGATTCCGATCGGCCAGGCCGACATCAAGCGCCCCGGCAAGGACGTCACCCTGATCTGCCATTCGAAGACCGTCACCGTCGCGCTCAAGGCCGCCGACCAGCTTCAGGAATCGGGTATCTCCGCCGAGGTGGTGGATCTCCGGTCCATCCGCCCCCTGGACGAGGCCGCGATCATCGCGTCGGTGACGAAGACCAACCGCTGCGTCGTGGTCGAAGAGGGCTGGCACCACATGGGTGTCGGGGCGCAGGTGGTCGACATCATCCAGCGCGACGCCTTCGATCACCTCGACGCCCCGGTGCTGCGCGTGACCCAGGCGGACGTGCCGATGCCGTACAACAAGGTGCTCGAGCGCGCCGCGAAGTCTTCTCCCGAAAAGGTCGTGGCCGCGGCGCGGCGCGTCCTGTACCTGGACTGACCCATGGCGACCACAGTCGTGATGGAAGCGCTCTCGCCCACGATGGAAGAGGGGCGCCTCGTCAAATGGTCGAAGAAGGAGGGCGACCAGGTCAAAGCAGGTGACACCCTCGCCGAGGTCGAGACCGACAAGGCGGTGATGGAGCTGGTGGCGCGCGCCGACGGCTCCCTCATCAAGGTCGTGGTGCAGGAAGGCCAGACGGTCCCCGTCGGCAATGTGGTGGCCTATATCGGGGCCGTGGGGGAGAGGGTCGATGGGGC
>DASUBP010000196.1:0-12981 GCA_035763205.1 Gemmatimonadales bacterium | reverse complement strand
GTCGGGTTTTTCGCGGCCTACGTCGCCGGGCGGGCGCTGCCGGCCGGGTCACCGTATCTCTCGGTCTTCCGTTTCGTCGGTGTGACCGCGTTCCTCGCGTACACGCTGGCACTGTGGCAGATGACCATCTGGTACAACCGGGCCCTGATGACGTCGATCAAGGTCACGGTGGACGGCCTCATCTACGGGCTCCTGACCGCCGGGATGTTCGGCTGGCTCTGGCCGAAGTGAAACGAACCTGGCGGCGCCGCGTAGAGGGACGAACATGATCCAGACTCCGCCACCAGGGATTCCCGACATCCCGTTCGACTGGAATCTCTTCATCAACAACACGCTGGCACCGATCGTGGTGACGGTGATCGTGGGCGTGGGGTTCCTCATCGCACTCCGCGTGATCATGAAATCCCCCGTGGGGGAGGCGTGGGCCGAGCGCATTCGCCGGAAGACCAACATCAAGTTCGGAGAGCCGAGCGGGCTGAGCGGGGAGCAGACGGCGATTCAGCTGGACGGATTCCAGGATCAGCTGGGCCGGATCGAATCGCATCTCGCCGAGATGAACGAGCGCCTCGATTTCACCGAGCGCGTCCTCACCAAGAAGGATCCCAACGCCATCGGCCCGGGCCGGTAGCCGCCCCTTACGTAAAGCGGGGCTTGTAGCGATCCAAGCTCTCGTACTGGTCGGGCCACTCGATCTCCCACCCCAGCTCGCGCGCCGCGTGGCGGGTCCAGTATGGATCCCACAGATGAGCCCGTGCCAGGACGCACAGATCGGCCCGGCCGGCGGCCAGAATGGTGTTCACGTCGGTGTAGGAGCTGATGTTGCCCACCGTCATGACGGGTATTTCGGCCTCGTGTCGAATCCGATCCGCGAAGGGCGTCTGGTAGAGGCGGCCATACACGGGGGACTGGAACGGGACCGTCTGACCCGCCGAGACGTCGAGGATGTCACAGCCGTGGGCCTTGAGGAGCCGGGCGACCTGGACGGCGTCTTCGGATTCCATGCCGCCCGGTGCCCAGTCCACGGCGGAGATGCGCACCGACATGGGTTTCTGCCTGGGCCAGACCGCGCGGACGGCGTCGAAAACCTCGAGTGGATAGCGCATCCGCGCCTCGAGGGTGCCGCCGTACTCGTCCTTCCGCACGTTGGTGAGCGGAGAGATGAAGCTCGCGAGCAGGTATCCGTGTGCGAAGTGCAGCTCGAGTAGATCGAAGCCCGCTTCCTCGGTCATCCGTGCGGACTGCACGAACTCGTCCCGTACCCGATCCATGTCCCGCCGGTCCATCTCTTTCGGGACCGGGCTGTTCGGGTAGTAGGGAATCGCTGAGGCGGCCATGATGGGCCACCCACCCGACTCGAGCGGGAGCGAATCGCCTTCCCAGAGTTTCCGGGTCGACCCCTTCCTGCCGGCGTGCGACAGCTGCATGCCGATCTTCGCCCGGCTCGCCCCATGGACGAAATCGACGATCCTGCGCCACGCCACGACGTGTTCGGGTTTGTACATCCCGGTGCATCCGGTCGAGATGCGGCCCTCGCGGCTGACGTCCGTCATCTCCGTCATCACGAGCGCCGCGCCACCAATCGCGCGGGTGCCCAGATGGACGAGGTGCCAGTCATTCGGCGTGCCGTCTTCCGCCGAGTACTGGCACATGGGTGACACGACCGAGCGGTTTTCGAGAACCAGCTCACGCAGCCGGAAGGGCGTGAAGAGCGGGGGCGGCACGGGCTCGGCGGGAATCGCGACGCCGGATTGCCTGGCCGCGCCCTTCGCGAACCACGCGTCCACTCCCGCCACGAACTTCGGATCCCGCACCTTCAGGTTGTCGTGGGTAATGCGGAGTGACCGGGTGAGGAGATTGAACCCGAATTGCACCGGGTCCATGTCCATGTAGCGCTCGGTGTCTTCGAACCAGGCGAGGCTTACCTGGGCGGCCCGCTGAAGACTCTCGACCAGCGGACGCCGCTCGGCTTCATACGCGTTCAGGGCTGTATCCCGATTCCCGTGGCCGGCCAGCGAGCGCGCGAGAACGATGGCGTCCTCCATCGCGAGCTTGGTCCCGGAGCCGACGGAGAAGTGGGCGGTGTGCGCCGAGTCGCCGATCAGGACGACGTTCTCGTGGTGCCAGTGCGCGTTCCGGATGGTGCCGAACTGCCGCCAGATGGACCGGTTTTTCTGAAGCCGGTGGCCGGCGAGCTCCTCGGCAAACAATTCCTCACAAAACGCGATGGTCTGCTCTTCGCTGGCCCGGTCCAGGCACGCGGCGCGCCAGGTCTCCTCGCGCGCCTCGACGATGAACGTCGAGTGGCCCTTCTCGTATTGGTAGGTATGCACCCGCCAGAGCCCGTGCCGGTCGTGCTTGAAGTAGAACGTGAAGGCGGGGAAGGGACGGGTGGTGCCGAGCCAGACGAACCGGTTGGGCCGGAGGTCGACGGACGGCTGAAAGTGCTTGGCGTAACGCTCCCGAACCATGCTGTTCGCGCCGTCGGCGGCGAGCAGCAGGTCGGCCTTCAAGTAGTCCTTGAGGTCGGTGACGTCCCGGCCGATCTCCACCTGCACACCCAACCCGCGCGCCCGCTGGGCCAGAATCTCGAGCATCGCTCGGCGTGAGAGCCCCGAGAAGCCGTGGCCCGTCGAGCGGATGACGCCGCCCTTGTAGTGGATGTCGATGTCATCCCAGTGCGCCGAGGCCTTGGCCATGGCGTCGACGGTCTCGGGATCGGCGGCCTGGAGGTTCTCCTGGGTGGCCTCGGAGAACACGACGCCGAAGCCGAAGGTGTCTTCGAACCGGTTCCGCTCGACCACGAGAATGTCGTGGGAAGGGTCGGCCTTCTTCATCAGGATGGAGAAGTAGAGGCCGGCGGGGCCGCCCCCTACGCAGACGATCTTCACGACTCGCCTCGATGCTGCTTGAGGAGCTGCCCGGAGATCACCAGGTGCTGGATCTCCGTCGTTCCTTCGTAAATCCGGAGAGCGCGCACGGACCGATAGAGCCGGTCCACGGGGTGGTCGGCCAACACGCCGCGGCCGCCGAGGATCTGCACGGCGTCGTCGATGATGCGCTGGGCAGCTTCGGTCGCGAAGGCCTTCGCCATCCCCGCCTCGAGCGTGATGCGCTCGGCGCCATGATCCTTCTCCCACGCCGCGCGATATACGAGCAGGCGCGCGGCGGTCAGGTCGGTCGCCATGCGCGAAAGCTTTTCCTGCACGAGCTGAAAGTCGGCGAGGGGTCTCCCGAACTGTTTTCGGGCCGTCGCATGGTCGAGTGCTTCGCTCAGGGCCCGCGACGCCATGCCGCATGCCGCGGCGCCAACCGTCGGGCGCAAACGGTCGAGGGTCGCCAGTCCGAGACGGTATCCCTCGCCCTCGGCACCCAGACGCTGCCCGGCCGGGATGCGGCAGGACTCGAAGGCCATTTCTCCCAGCGGATGTGGCGAGGAGAGGATCAATGGGCGCACAAAGCGGCAACCGGGCGTGTCGGCGGGCACCACGAAGCACGTGATCCCCTTGGTCCCCTTCGACCGATCCGTTACGGCATACACGGCGTAGTAGTCCGCGATCCCGGCATTGGAAATCAGGGTCTTGACCCCGTCGAGGACGTAAAATGCCCCATCGCGACGCGCCGTGGTGGCCATGGCCGCGACGTCCGAGCCGGCCTCGGGCTCCGTCATGGCGAAGCCTCCCATGGCGCGTCCCTGGAGCGCGGCCGTGAGCCAGCGAGCCGCCAGATCGTCGGTGGAACCCATCATGATCGGAAGGGTCCCCAACGCCTGCAGCGCGAAAACGGCATCCGCGAGGGGGGACGCGGCTCCGAGGGCTTCCCGCACCAGGCAGCACGACCGCCAATCCTGGTCGCCGATGGGCGCGAGCCAGCCCCCGGATCCCAGGCGAGTGAGGATTTCCTTCGCTTGCACCCGCGCCGCGGGGTCGTCGGCGGGTGCCGGCAACGTCGCGATCTCCCGCGCGGCGAACTCGGCGACTCGGGCCGCGAAGTCGATGTGCTTCGGGTCGAGGAATGCCCGGACGGGCCGGGGATCAGGGAGCATCACTGAAATTTCGGCTGCCGCTTGGCTTTGAACGCCTCATACGATTCCCGGAAGTTGGGATGCTGCATCAGCTCGGCTTGCAACTTGGCCTCGAGCTCGAGCGCCTGTTCCAGATCCATCGCGCCTTCGCGGTTCAGTGCCTCCTTGGTGACCGCGAGTGCCTTTGAGGGCCCAAGGGCGAGCCGCGCCGCGAACTCCCGCGCTTCCGCCACCACGCGATCGACGGGCACCACGCGGTTGTAGAGCCCGATTTCCAGCGCGCGGGACGCATCGATGAAGTCGCCCGTCATCAGGAGCTCGGTCGCCCGCCCGAGGCCCACCAGCCGGGGAAGCAACCAGGCGGCTCCCATGTCCGCGCCCGAAAGGCCGACCCGCGTGAAGAGGAAGGCGATCCTGGCGGACTCCGCCGCGATGCGAATGTCACATGCGGCCGCGATCACCGCGCCCGCGCCGGCCACGGTGCCATTCAGAGCGGCGACAATGGGGCGCCGGCAGAGCCGCATGGCGAGGATCAGGTCACAGGTGAGCCAGGTGAAGTCCAGCAGTCCCTTCGCGTCCCGGGAGAAGAGCTGGCCGATGATGTCCTCGACGTCACCGCCGGAGCAGAACGCGCGTCCCGAGCCGGTGATCACGATGGCCCTGACGCCCGCCTCCGAGTCCAAAGCCCGGAAGACGTCCCGCAGCTCCTCGTAGACCTGGAAGGTGAGGGCATTCAGGCGGTCGGGCCGGTTGAGCGTGATCGTCGCCACACCGGTCCCGGAATCGACTTCATAGAGGAAGGACTTGGGCAAGATGGCCATGGTCAGCCGATCACCGCGGTGGCTTCGATCTCGACCACGGCCGCAGGGTCCACGAGGGCGGAGACCTCGACCAAGGCCATCGCGGGGTAATGCTTGCCCATGGCCTTCTGATGGACTTCACCTAGGGCCTGGAGGTTGGCCAGGTAATCGGCCTTGCTCGTGACGTAGACGGTCATCCGGCCGATGTCGGTGGGTCCGCCGCCCGAGGCGCGTACGATCGACAGAACCTGACTCAATGCCATGGTCCACTGAGCCACGAGTCCACCCGCCGTTGGAGCGGTCTGACCGGCGACGAAGAGCACGCGGCCCCCGGCAGGAGCCAGCATGCCGTTGTTCCAGCCCTTGGGCCGTCCGGGGGGATCGGGGTTGATGACGTCGAAGCTCACGCTGGTCCCTTTCCATCGAGAAGCACCGTCGCACCCGTCTCCGATCCGTTGCATACCGCCATCACGGCCCGTGCCACCTCGTCGGGCGTGATCAGCCGGCTTTGGCCCGAATGCGCGAGCACCGCCTCGAGAGCCTCGGCGCGCGACCTCCCGGTGGTCTGCATCATCCGCTCGAGCGATTGGTCGGTCATCGGTGTGTCGACATATCCGGGGCACACCGCGTTGACCGTCACGCCCGAGCCGGCGACCTCGGCGGCCATCGATTTGGTGAACCCGACCACCGCGTGTTTCGCCGCGCTATAGGCCGCGATGTACTTCGCACCGAAGAGTCCGGCGACGGAGGCGAGGTTCACCACCCGGCCCCATTTCCGGTCCAGCATGCCGGGGAGAAAGGCCTGGGTGCAGAGAAACGTACTCGTCGCATTGACCGCGAGCAGGCGGTTCCATTCCTCGAGCGTCGTCCGCTTCAGGGGTGCCGACGAGGACGATCCCGCGTTGTTGATCAGGATGTCGATGTCGCCGAGCACCTCGGTGGCGGTGCGGGCGAGGGCGTTGACGCTCTCGGGCCTGGTGACGTCCGCGGTGGCGGCGCTGGCGCGGTGTCCTTGCGCGCGCAGCGCGTTCGCCACCGCCTCGACTTCGGCGCGGGACCGCGCCGCGACGAGCACGCCGACCCCGGCATCCGCGAGCGCCCGCGCGACGGCGGCGCCGATTCCGCGGCCACCGCCGGTAATCACCGCGCGTTTGCCGGCCAGGACGGCCGCGCTCATCGCATCACCTCACGGACGGCGTCCGCCAGGATTTCCCCCAGTTTCGCAATCGATTCCCGGCCTTCGGTCGCGGACGCCTCGGCCGGAGCACCGAAATAGGCATCGGCGCCGCCCGCGGCCCTGAAGGTCGTCTGCCCCGCGGCGTGCGCTTCGACCAGTGACCGGTTATTCGCCGGCAGGGCGGTGCGCAGGGTCTCATGAACCAGCTCGGGGCGGGCCGCCATCACGATCGACGTCTCGTAGCGGCCGGCATGACAGGCGCCGCTCTGGAACTCCGCCGTCAGGCGTTGGGCCAGGGCGCGGCGCGTGAGGTCCGGGAAGATCACCATGGCTTCGGTGCCGTGCACGGCGTCCCGGACCGCCCGGACCTGGACGGGATCGAAATGCGCGTTGGCGAGTGCCAGGAACCTGATTCCATGCCGCGAGAGACTCGAGGCGATCGCTTGAATGGTCGACGTGACCGCGTGCGGGTCGATCGAGATGGTGCCGGGGAAGTCCGCGGCGTAGGGCGCGGGCGCATACGGCAGCGCCGGCAGCAGGAGTGGCTGGATACCCTGCGGGAGAAGGAGCTCCGCGCCGGCCCGCGCCATCGCTTCGGCGATGATGACGTCGGTGCCCAAGGGCAGGTGCGGTCCGTGCGCTTCGACGGCACCCAGAGGAAGGATGGCCACGACCCGCGACCGATCGAGTGCCTGGATGTCGGTCCAGGACAACTCGCCTAGCTCGCGAACCGGCACCAGATTCCTTCCATCATATGGTCTTCGAGCCTCCCGAGCGGTTCAATATCGCCGACTACTTTCTAGGAGCCCGGATTGCCGAGGGACTCGGGGCGCGGCCGGCGCTGCTGACGGATCAGGGAACGTACACGTATGCGGAAGTCGACCGTCTGGCGAGCCGCTTCGCGCATCTCTTGCGCGAGGCTCAGGTCTCCCCCGAGCAACGGGTGATCATCGCGCTGCCAGACGGTCCGGCATTTGTGGGCGCGCTGTTCGGCATCCTCAAGATTGGCGCCGTGGTAGTGATGGTCAACCCGCAGCTGACGCCGGAGCAGATCGCGTACTTCTACGACTACACGCGCGCCACCGCGGTCCTGGTCGCGGGACCCTCTGCGCCGGCCTTCGTGGCGGCGGCCGCGGGCGCACCCACCCTGAAGCGCGTGCTGAAAGTCGATGCGCCCGACGTGACGCTCCGTCTGGAAGCGCTGCCCGATTCGATCGAAACCTTCCCGACGCACCGGGATGACCCGGCCATCTGGCTCTTCTCGGGTGGGACGACCGGCCAGCCCAAAGCGGTGGTGCAGACCCACGGGTCGTACGCCAACACGACCGAGTGCTACGCCAAGAACACGGTAGGATACCGTGCCGACGACATCACGGTGTCCGTCCCGAAGCTCTTCTTCGGGTACGCGATGGGCGCCAACCTGTTCTTTCCATTCTCGGTGGGCGCGCGGGTCATTCTGTTCGAAGAACCGTCTACGCCTGAGGCCCTCTTCACCCGCATCGCGAAATACCGGCCCACCGTGCTGATCAACGTTCCGACGATGGTGAACCGGATGGTCAGTCACCCGGACGCCCCCAGGCAGGACCTCTCGAGTCTGCGATTCGCGACGTCCGCGGGAGAGGCGCTGCCGGTGGAGCTCTACCACCGATGGAAAGAGACCTTCGGCGTGGAGCTCCTCGACGGACTCGGCACCGCGGAGATGTGGCACATCTTCCTGACCAATCGCGTCGGGGCAGTGAAGCCCGGGACGATCGGGCAGGTGGTGGCGGGATTCGAAGTGAAGGCGGCCGATGACAGCGGGGTCGAGGTCCCGGCCGGCGAGGTGGGCCTGCTCTGGGTTCGCGGGCATTCACAGGGCCTGGGGTATTGGCAGCTGCAGGAGAAGACCCGGCGCACGTTCCGCGGCGACTGGGTGGTGTGTGGGGATCTCGTCTCGCGGGACGCCGACGGGTACTTCACCCACCACGGGCGGGCCGATGAAATGCTCAAGGTCTCGGGCAAGTGGCTCTCGCCGCAGGAGGTCGAAAGCTGTCTCCTCCAGCATCCGGCCGTCCGTGAGGCGGCGGTCGTCGGCATCACCGGTGACGGCGGCCTCGTCAAACCCCACGCCTATGTCGTCACGCTCGACCGCCGCGCCGATCTCGCCGAGGAGCTGAAGGCGTTCGTGCGCGAACGCCTCGAGCCCTTCAAGGCCCCGCGCGAGATCTCATTCGTCGACGCGCTTCCGCGGACGCACCTGGGCAAGGTCGATCGCGGCCGGTTGCGGCGGGGGGCCGCCTGAGCGGGTTCCCGGTGTTCGTCGCCGCCGAGCTGCGCGAATTGCTGGACCCGTCACGCCTCGAGGGACTCGACGTGACCTGGGTGCGCTCCGACGAGCCGACGCCGGAGGGGGAGTTCCTCGGGGCCGTGCCGCTGCTCACCCGCTGGATGGGGGGCACGGAATTCAAGAGACTCCCGAAGCTCCGCATCGTCGCGAATTGCGCGGTCGGCCACAACAACGTCGATCTGGTCGCCGCCGAGATGCGCCGGATCGTCGTCACCAACACGCCGGATGTGCTGACCGCGGCGACCGCCGACCTCACCTGGGCGCTCATTCTCGCCTGTGCGCGCCGGCTGCTCGCGGGCGTGGACATGGTGAAGACCGGGAATTGGACTGGATGGCACCCCCAGATGCTGCTGGGCCTCGAGCTCGAAGGCGCCACGCTGGGGATCGTCGGCGCGGGACGGATCGGACAGGCGGTGGGGAAGCGCGCGTTGGGGTTCGGCATGCGGATCACGTACGCGTCCCGGACACCGAAGCCGGAGTTCGAGCGGGCGACCGGCGCGACCCGTCTGGAGCTGAGACCCCTTCTGCGTGAGAGCGACGTGGTGACGCTGCACGTTCCGAAGACACCGGAAACGCAGGGAATGATCAACGCCGACGCATTGGCCGCGATGAAGCCGGGCGCGATCCTGATCAACACGTCGCGTGGCGACCTGGTACGGGAAGACGCGGTCGCCGCGGCGCTGGAGCAGGGCCGGCTGGGCGCGGCCGGTCTCGATGTGTTCGCCGAGGAGCCCGATATCCATCCTCGTCTCCGGGCCGCGCCCCGGACGGTGCTCCTACCGCACATCGGCTCGGCAACCCTGCCCACCCGGCGCAAGATGGCCGAGACGGCGGTGGCCAACGTCCAGGCCGTGCTCGCGGGGGCTCCGCCGTTGACCCCGGTGGTGCCCTAGTTACCTTTCACGCTCGGAATGACCCCCGCACAAGATCGCAGCATTCTCCTCGACGCCCGTGCCTTTGCGCGGGCGCTTCAGCGTATGGCGGTCGAGATTCTGGAGCTCGCTCCCGCCGCCGATCAGCTGGTCCTCATCGGCATTCAGCGCCGCGGTGTGGAGCTGGCCGAGCGGCTGGCTCAGATGATCGAGAAGGATGAAGGCGTGTCCATCCCGCGCGGCGCGCTCGATATCACCCTGTACCGCGACGATCTCGAGACCGTGGGGCCCAAGCCGGTGATCGGGGAGACCCGGATTCCGGGTGATCTCTCGGGCCGGCACGTGGTGATCGTGGATGACGTGCTCTATACCGGCCGGACCGTCCGGGCCGCGCTCGATGAGCTGGCGGATTTCGGGCGTCCGCGCCGCATCTCGCTCTGCGTACTGGTGGACCGGGGTGGCCGCGAGCTTCCGATCGCCGCCGACGTCGTGGGGAAGAGCGTGAAGACGGGTCCGAAAGACCGGGTGGATGTCTCCGTGCAGGAGCTGGACGGCAAGGACGAGGTGACGGTGTTGCGCGGGACGGGTTCATGATGACTCTGGGCAAGGATCTCGTCGGCCTCGAGCACCTTTCGCCGGAGCAAATTCGCCTCATTCTCGACACCGCCGAGCCGTTCAAGGAAGTGTCGGAACGGCCGATCAAGAAGGTGCCGGCGCTCCGCGGCAAAACCATCGTCAATCTCTTCTTCGAGGCGTCGACGCGGACCCGCATCTCGTTCGAGTTCGCCGAGAAGCGTCTGTCGGCGGACACGGTGAACGTCGCCGCGTCGGGTTCGTCCGTCTCGAAGGGGGAGACCCTGGTCGACACCGCGCGGAATCTCGAGGCCATGCGCATCGACATGGTGGTGATCCGGCACGGATCCTCGGGCGCGGCGCAGTTCCTGGGCAGCCGGATCCGCTCGAACGTCATCAATGCCGGCGACGGCAAGCACGAGCACCCGACGCAAGCGCTCCTCGACCTGCTCACCATCCGGGACCGTCATGGACGGATCGAAGGCCTGAAAGTCTGTCTGGTCGGGGACATCCTTCACAGCCGCGTGGCCCGCTCCAACATCTGGGGTCTCACCAAGCTCGGGGCCGAGGTCGGCGTCTGCGGGCCGCGCACGCTGATGCCGCGCGGCATCGAAGAGCTCGGGGTCAGGATGTTCGACCGGATCGAAGCGGCGATCGAATGGGCCGACGTGCTCAACGTGCTCCGGCTGCAGCTCGAACGGATGGAGAAGGGATTCATCCCGTCCCTGCGCGAGTACTATCGCGTCTTCGGCGTGACCGAAGAGCGTCTCGCGCAGTCGAAGCGGGACATCACCATCATGCACCCGGGCCCGATGAACCGCGGCGTCGAGATCGACAGCCGGGTGGCGGACGGCCCGCACAGTGTGATCCTCGATCAGGTGACCAACGGCGTGGCGATCCGGATGGCGGTCCTCTATCTGCTCGCGGGCGGCAAGCCCGAGCTGGCCGACGCGGCCAAGCGCTCCGGAGGCGCCGAGTGAACCGGCCGCTCCTGCTCAAGGGTGGACGCGTCATCGATCCGAGCCGCGACGTCGATCAGGTCGCGGACCTGCTGGTGCAGGACGGCAAGGTCGCCGGAATCGGGCAGGGGCTGGGCGCGCCGGAGGGCGCCGAAACGCGCGACGTGAAAGGCATGATCGTCGCTCCGGGGCTCGTGGACATCCACGTGCACTTCCGCGAGCCGGGCAACGAAGACGAGGAGACGGTCGCCACCGGCGCCCGCGCCGCGGTGACGGGCGGGTACACGGCGGTGTGCGCGATGCCGAACACCGATCCGGTGACCGACAATCAGGCGGCGGTCGGGTTCATCGTGCGGCAGTCGGTGCGGGCGGGGCTCGCGCGCGTCTATCCGATCGGCGCGGTGTCGGTGGGGCAGAAGGGCGAGAAACTCGCCGAGTTCGGGGAGATGGTGGGGGCCGGAGCGGTCGCGGTGTCCGACGACGGGAAGCCGGTCGCTTCGAGTCACCTGATGCGGACCGCGCTCGAGTACGCGCGAACCTTCGAGATCCCCGTCGCCGATCACTGCGAGGAGCCGACGCTCTTCGCCGGCGGCGTCATGCACGAAGGACTCGTTTCCTCGCGACTCGGACTCAAGGGCATTCCGGCGGCCGCCGAAGAGATCATGGTGGCGCGTGACCTGCTCCTCGCCGAGCTGACCGGCGGACACGTGCACCTCTGTCACATGTCGACGCGGGGGTCGGTGGAGCTCATTCGCCGGGCGAAGGAGCGGCGGGTGCGTGTCACCGCGGAGGTGACGCCGCATCACCTCACCTTGACCGATCATGCCTGCGAAGGCTACGACACGCACGCCAAGATGAATCCGCCCCTGCGGGAGGCCGCCGACGTCGCGGCCCTCCGGCAAGGCCTGGTGGACGGCGTGATCGATTGCATCGCGACCGACCACGCTCCCCATGCGTACGACGAGAAGGACGCCGCCTTCGACGACGCCCCCTTCGGCATCATCGGACTCGAGACGGCCTTCGGCGTGGCGTACACGGAGCTGGTGGAGGGCGGGGTCCTGACCCTCCCGGAACTGATCAACCGGATGAGCACGGCCCCGGCGCGGGCGTTCCACCTGACCGGAGGGGGGCTCCGGATCGGTGCCGTGGCCGATATTTGCGTACTGGACGTGTCCAAGCCCTGGACGGTGGACCCGGCCCAATTCCACTCCAAGAGCCGGAATTCCCCCTTTGGGGGCCGTCGCGTGACCGGCAGGGTCCGGATGACCCTGGTGGCCGGACGTATCGTGCACGATACGCCATAGATTTGTATGTTGTGCCCTGACCGCTCATTACACGCAGTTGGAGCGCCCTGATGGCTAAGACGCCTTCCAAAGGCACGGTCGCGATTCAGCGCCTGCTGGAGGAACGGAAACAACTCGAATCCTGGATCGCCCGCATCGATGCGGCGGCGGATGCTACGCCCGCCGCCGTGCGGGGGCGTGTCCGCTCCGACTACGAAGCCCGCCTCGTCACCGTCATCAAGGAACTCAAGAATCACGTGGAGGCCGCGCGGGAGGTCATCGCGCAGCGCCGGGCCGTGCTCGGCGACCTTCAAGCGAAGGAAGCCGCGGCCGCCGAGGCGCTGTCCGAGGCGGAGCTGCGCCACGCGGTTGGGGAATACGACGAGAGCCAGTGGACGCAGGTACACAAGGAAGCGTTGGCGGAGTTGGTGTCGATCCGCGAAGAGCTCCAGGTGGTGCAGGTGGAAGTGGAGAAGCTCCAGGAGATCGACGCCTTGGCTACCGAGGCGGCGCCCCCGAAGCCCGCGCCGAAGCCCGCTCCTCCGCCACCCCCGGCGCCGCCGGTGGCTGAAGCGTCCCTCACCGTCGTGTCCGATCGCGGGAAGGGGAATGCGGGCACGCCGTCCCGTACCGCCAGGCCGGAGGAGAAGAAGCACGAGCCGGTGGACGAGCTGGCCTTCCTCAAGTCCGTCACCGAAGACGCCCGTGGAGGTGGCATATCCCAGCGACGGGCGAGCGGCGCGCAGTATCAGCCCGTTGAGCCCGGGGTGACTCCTGCGGCGCCTCCTCCTCCCGCGCCTCCGTCGCCGCCGCCCATGTCTACGCGGGCGCCGCGGATCACGCAGGAGGCGGATCCGGTCATCGCCGAGTCGGGTGAGGAGCCGGTGAAGACGCTGAAGTGCAAGGATTGCGGGACGATGAACCTGCCTACGGAGTGGTATTGCGAGAATTGCGGGGCGGAGCTGGCGGC
>DASUBP010000195.1:0-2123 GCA_035763205.1 Gemmatimonadales bacterium | reverse complement strand
GCGTCGCGTCCCAGCACGCCGACCGCGATCGATTGGAGAATCCTGACGGGCGTGGCGCCATAGAACGCGTAGAAGATGAAGGCGTCGGCGATGTCGAGGACAGCCACGGTCAGTCCGCCGAGCAGAATGGCTTTGACGGGGGTGAGACGCATGGCCACCAAAGTCGAGGAGATCCGAGAGGCGCGCTACCACCACTCAGCGCGGCGCGCAGGCGGCCCGGCGCGCGGGAGTCTCAGATGAACGGCACCAGCATCGGGACCCGGGCTTTGTAGGCGTCGTACGCCTCGCCGAGCTCCGCATGCAGGAATCGCTCCTCGAGCCGGGCTTTGACGTACCACCCGAGCGTCATCACCAGGACCCCCGCCCACGCGATCAGCGTCGCCTTGAGCAATGCCGTCGCGATGGTGGCGAGAATGATTCCCGTATAGATGGGATGGCGCACGAGCGCGTAGGGGCCCGTGTCGATCACGCGATGATCTTCCTTCCGGGAGACATTCCGCGCCCAGAAACGGCCGAGCGTGATCCGTGCCCACCAGGAAAACCCGAACCCGACCGCCGCCAGCCCGAGCGTGGCCCACCGGCCTGCGTACGGGAGGCGCATCACGGTATCGGTCGAGTCGAAGGCGAAGAGGAGCAGGCAGCCGGAGATGGTCAGCAGGTTATGGGTCAGCTGCCGTCTCAGCCCCGGACTCTTGACGGCTCGGTCACTCCAGTACGCCGCCGCCAACCAGCTGACCAGCCAGATGAGCCAGAGCAGCATCATCGCCCTGATGGTGTTCATGGCGGATCCCTGCGGACCGCGACCGGTTCGAGTTTGTCGTAGCCCTTCAGCCGGTAGATCCCCACCGACAGGATCCAGCTGACGACGAAGACGCCGATGATGAGGTACCCGATCGACCCGAAGTTGCTGTTGAGAGATTCGATGACCCGCCAGAATCGCCCCGTCAGGGCGAACTTCGCGCCGACCAACCCCAGCGCTTCGATTCCCCCGACGAGCAGAGCCACGACGACCGAGACGAACGTGATGGTCAGGTTGTAGTAGAGCTTCCGGATGGGGGTCGTGAAGGCCCAGCCATAGGCACCAAGCATCAGGATCGAGTCGGTCGTGTCCACGAGGGACATGCCGGCGGTGAACAGGGCGGGGAACACGAGGATCGTCCAGATCGGCATCCCCCGCGCGGCCTCGGCCGCGGAGATGCCGAGCAGGGCGATCTCCGTCGCGGTGTCGAAGCCGAGTCCGAAGAGGAGTCCCAGCGGGTACATGTGCCAGGACCGGCGAATCATCGCGAACATCGGCCGGAAGAGCCGGGCGAGGAGGCCGCCGCCGGCCAGCAGCGCGGTGAGCTCCTCTTCCAGGTACTGCCCGTGCTTCCGTGCCCGATGGAAGGTGCGGTAAACAGAGACCAGGACCACGAGGTTGATCGCGCCGATGAGCAGGAGAAAGGTGGCCGACGCGATGGTGCCGATGACTCCGCCGACGGAATGCCAGGCCGCGAGGCGGGTGTGCAATGCGATGGCGGTGGCGGCGATCGCCACCGACGCCAGCACGACGATCGTGGAATGGCCGAGCGAAAAGAAGAACCCCACCCCCACGGGGCGCTTCCCCTCCTGCATGAGCTTTCGGGTGACGTTGTCGATCGCCGCGATGTGATCGGCGTCGATCGCGTGCCTCAGGCCGAGACCGTAGGCCAGGAGGGCGGTGCCGAGCAGCAGCGGATAGTGACGGAAGGCGAGGAGGGCCCAGGCCCAGGTGCCCGCGTTCGCGGCGGCCACCAGCACGTACAGTGTGACCACGCGGCCCGGCACCTTCGTGGCATCGTCGTTGAAGATGGAGCGGAGTCGGCTCAGCACGACGGGGAATCTATCGTGTCGACGCCCAGGTCTGTCGGGTCACCCGGAACAGGACGTGCGGGATCCCGGCATGGTCATACTCACGGTCCAGGACCATGCCGACCTTCCGCAGCACGTGCTGTGAGGCCGTGTTGGCGGGTGTGGTGAGTCCGACCACCGATTGGAGCTTGAGTGCCTCGAAGCCCAGATCAATGCACTTCCGGGCGATTTCGGTCGCGAGCCCCTTGCCCCACCAGGGGGGATAGAACGCGTACCCGGTTTCGATGTCGTCC
>DASUBP010000194.1:0-4274 GCA_035763205.1 Gemmatimonadales bacterium | reverse complement strand
GTAACCCCACTGGCGACCGATGTGCTGGACTGGATCGCCGCCGATGGGGCGGCCCACGACGTCACCATGGCCCTGGCTGTCGCACGCCAGGAGGCGGTGGCGGATGGGCGAGCTGCTCGAGTCCGGATCAGTCCGGAGTCGCTGGTGGTGGAGGTGCGGGACACCGGTGGGTGGGTCCCATTCCGGCGATTCGCCGGGCCGGCGACCCGCGGTGTGAGCCTGGAAGTGTCCAATCCAGAGGTCGTTTTTTCGCCGATCGGCGCTGGGTGGGGTGCTTCCAACACCACCGTGACCTTGGGCCGCGGCAAGCGTCAGGAACGGATCACGACGTCGAGGGTGGGACGGGTGAAGCGGTGGTGAGGCAGGGGTTGAGTGAAACAGTTCGCGGGGTGCAACCGTATATGGTTGTCGAGCATCTCATGCAGTGAGGGCTCGCGAAACCCTGCGCAAAGGCTCCCGTACTACGGAGCAGCAGAACATAGAAGACTTGATCGCGGCCGAAGTGTGACGGCCACTTCGCCCGATCGCCAACCCGGGGAGCAATCGGCCCCGGGTTTGGTTTTTTATAGCCCGTGGTCCATGCCGCCGTCGTCCAGGAATACCAGGCTCTTCCGTCTCCCCACCACTGCCGCGAGCGTCGTGAATACCTTCGGGTCGACCACGCTGCCGGCCATCTCGCGCAGGCGTTCGATGGTCTGCTCGGGGGTGAGCTTGTCCTGGTAGGGGCGGGCCGTGGAGAGGGCGTCGAACACTTCGGCGGTACCCAGAATGCGGCCGCCGAGGGGGATTTCATCGCCCCGCAGCCCGTCGGGATACCCCGTGCCGTCCCACCGTTCGTGGTGGCTGCGAACCATGTCGATCACGCCCCCCAAGTGAGTCAGAGGTGCCAGGATCTGGGAGCCGATGATCACGTGCTGCTTCACGTGCTCGTACTCCTCGGGCGTGAGGGGGCCCTGTTTGTTCATCACGCTTTCGCGGGTCCCGATCTTTCCGATGTCGTGCAGCCGTCCCGCCACGCGCACGTTCTCGACTTCCTCATCGGTGAGTCCCATCTCGTTCGCAATGGTGGCGGCCAAGTCCGCGACCCGGGCCGAGTGTCCACGAAGGAACGGGTCTTTGGCTTCGAGCGCGTTGACCAGGGCCTCGAGGGTCGCCACCGAGATCCGTTCCAGCTTATGCCGTTCCCGCTGCAGCTCGGCGGTGCGGGTGGTGACTTCTTCCTTCAGCCACTGGTTCAGGTGGCGGTGCTCGAGCAGTGTCTCGCGGCGCTTGAGGGCGCGCTGGATGGCGCGGCCCAGGTCCGCGAGCTCGATGGGCTTGGTGAGATAGTCCATCGCGCCGCGCTGCATACAGAGCGCGGCCGAGGTGGCGTCGTTGACGGCGGTGAGCATGAGGATGGCGAGATCCGGCTCGATCTCGAGGGCCTGGGGGACCAAGTCCACGCCCGACGTGCCGGGCATGCGGATGTCGCACAGCATGAGGGTCAGCTTGTGCCGCCGCAGCGCCGTCAGGGCCTCCTCGCCGGAGGCGGCCGTCAGGACGTCGAATTGCTGCTGCTGCAGGAACTTCTTCAGAGCGGTGCGGATGGGCTCTTCGTCGTCGACCACCAGCACCGTTGCAGTACCGGGCAGTTCAGCCACGTGTCCTCCCTAGCGGCTGACCAAACTTATTACTCCGCTGCCACGAACGTTAGGTCGACGGGGCCCTTGATCAGTCCGGCCCGCTGGGCCCGTTCCAATAGTGCGGCGACCGCTTTCCGGCCCAATTCACCATAGTCGACGGTGTAGTGATTCACGTACATCGCGACGAATTGGTCGACCTTTTCGTCATCCAATCCCCTGCCGAACCCCTTCGCATGAGCCAGGGCCGGTGAGCGGTGCTTCAGTCCGTACTGGATGCTGGCCTTCAGGTCCCGGGCGATGGCTTTCATCAGGCTCTCGCCCAGGTCGCGCCGCACCACGTTCCCGCCCAGGGGCAATGGCAGTCCGGTCTCCGCGTGCCACCATTCGCCCATGTCGGCCCACAGGTGGAGACCGCGATCGGCGAAGGTGAGCTGGCCCTCGTGAATGAGGAGCCCGGCTTCCGCCTTTCCCGCCACCACGTAGTCCTCGATTTCGTCGAACGGCACCACCACCGGCTGGACGCTGGGCTGATAGAGCTGCAGCGCGAGCCAGGCCGTGGTCATCGTACCGGGTATGGCGACCACCCGCTGTGCCAACGCCTTGCGGGGGTCGGCGGGGGCGGGCGTCTTGGCGACGACGCGCGGGCCGTACTTGTCGCCGATGCTGGCGCCGTGCGCGAGCAGGGCGTAGCGGTCCGCGAGGGAGGCGTATGCGTGAATCGAGCAGGCGGTGACCTCGAGCTCGCCCGCCAGGGCCCGGCGATTGAGCGACTCGATGTCGGAGAGTTCGTGGATGTATTTCCGGTCACCGGTGTCGATCTTCCCGGCTGCCAGGGCCCAGAACATGAAAGCGTCGTCGGAGTCGGGACTGTGGGCCAGGTGAATTGTCGGCATTGGCGCCTGGATTAGAAGGAGACCGCTACCGCGCCGGACGAGAGCGCGGCGTGGCAGCCGGGGTGGCTGTGGCGTTCGTGGCTTCGGTGTGGAAGGCGTCGATGGCGGCGCCATGCTCCGCGTACTCGGGTCGCTGACGCGCGCGCTCCGCCTGCTCGTTCGCGAGGAACGCCCGGTACTCCTTTCGCGCCCCCGCGGCGTCTCCCTTTTCCGTGAGACCCTGCGCGCGGAGCATCAGTCCATACAGGTGCGTGGGGACCGACGCGAGAATGGTGTCGGCTTCCGCGAGCGCGCCGTTCGGATCGTTTCCGGCGAGGTGCAGTACGCCCAGGTCGTAGTGTGCGTCAAGATCGAGCGACGGCAACTGCGCATAGGCCCCCAGGGCCATGGGCATGAAGAACTGTACGGAGTCCTGCACGCCGCGCTGAGCCAGCTCGACCACGCGGTCGAACAACCGCCGCGCACGTTCCTCGGGTGACATGCGGCTGATGTCGGGAGGCGCGCCGGCGGGAGCGGTCAGGGCCGGCCCCTCGGGTGGCGGTGCGGCCGTGGATACCCCACCCGTGGCGCGCATCACGAGGATCGTGATCACGGCGCCGACGGCGGCTCCGGTGATGCCCCAGGGGAGACCGGCGCGCCAGCCACCGGACGAGCTGTTCACCGCGGCTCCGCACTTGTGGCAATAGCGGACGCCGGGGGAGAGCGTGGTACCGCAGGCATGACAGGTCATTGCGCCAAGAATCTAACTGGCAGGATTTCCAGGGGGAGCGTAGTCTGTAACACTATGACCAACCCGTTCCCGGGCCGGGACCACGCGCGGCACATGGGCGAGCTGCGCCGGGGCGACCGCCGTTGGGATGTCTACCTTGAGGCCGAGCCGACGGAGGACCGTGCGTCCGTGCGGGGACGGATCCACTTCGTGGCCCCCGGCGATCAACGGACGACGGGCTGGATCTTCCTCGAGTCCGGCGAGAGCGAGGTCAGGGACCGCTTCGGTGAATTTTCGGCCGTCGAGCTTTGGCACTTCCTCGAGGCACTGGAACCGCGGTAAGGACGAGCGCCGGCTGCAGTCGCAGAACCCAACACCCCAAGAAAACCGTCGAGCAAAGACGTCAAGCAAAGACGTCCAGCAAAGACGTCCAGCAAAGGCGTCGAGCAAAGGCGTCGAACAAAAACCTCACGCCCTGACGTTATTAACGGGGTGGGGGAGGGCTCACGCTGAGCCTGTCGATCATCTTGATTGCCAGAATCAATCGACCTTGGAGAGAGAGAAGCTTCCCATCCAAGTGCTTGTCGATGCGTCGAGAGATGCGGACTTGTGTAAGCGCCTCTTGGGCAGAGGCCCGTGCGTAGGATAGAAACTGCCGAAATTCCCGCACTGTGCCTCGACCACACGCCTCGGCTATGTTGGAACCGATTGAGAGAACTGCCCGGGCCAACTGATCTCCTCTGGCGAACCCCCCAGGGCCCCTGAAGCGCCGGGCCACGGTATCCACATCCACGGCTAGGTCGGAGGCCAACTGGTGGACTCGAAGGCTGCTGGGATCGGCGCGTAGGCTCATCCGACAACATGGCGCGCACCCCCCTAGGAGCCCGTACCAGATTTACGCCTCTGCTCGACGTATTTGCTCGACGCCTTTGCTTGACGCCGTTATTGCTGTTGGCGGCCTGCGAACTCCTCCCTCGCCCGGGAGACACGCAGGGAGAGCAGCACCAAGCCCTGTGGACGAGCGCCGGCAAGCTGGTCGTGGACACGGAT
>DASUBP010000193.1:0-7409 GCA_035763205.1 Gemmatimonadales bacterium | reverse complement strand
CGAAGCCGCGCCGCTTGGCCAGCGACACGAGCTTTTCCATCGTCTTGTCAACAGGGGACATAGGGGCCGGAAGATAGGAACGCCTCAGGACGCGGGCAACCCGAGCGCCTCCCGCGCCGCCCGCTCCCCCAGCCCCTCGATCTCGGCCGGCGAGAGGGTACTGCCGTTTCCGCTTACAACGGTGATTCCCACCTGTCCTGAGGCCTTCCCCGCTACCACCGCGACGCGCCGGCGCGCCGCCTGGGCGCGGCGCACAATCTCGCCGGTCACTTTGCCCGCGAATGAGGTAGCGTCGAATTCCCCTTCGCCGGTGATCACCAGGTCGACGGTCGCCAGAGCAGCGTCAAAGCCAATCCGGTCGAGCACCCAGGCCGCACCGGGAGTGAGCGCGGCTCGAGCGAAGGCTGCGAGCCCTGCCCCTAATCCCCCGGCGGCACCGCCTCCGGGGAGCACGTCCAAGCCCGGGTGGCCGGCCTGGGCGAGACACTCGGCCAACCGGCTCAATCCCGCGGACAGCCGTTCCACTTCGCTATCCGAGGCGCCCTTTTGAGGCCCGAAAATGACGGCCGCTCCAGCTGGTCCAGCCAGGGGAGTGGTGACATCGGTAAGCGCCACCACCTGCGCACCGAGGCGCCACCCACCCGAAATGACCGCAAGATCTCCCAGCGCGCCCCCTCCGTCAGCAAGCTCCGCCCCGGTGGCATCGACGAAGCTCCAGCCGAGGCCGCGGGCAGCTCCAGTCCCTCCGTCAACCGTCGCCGATCCTCCCAGCCCCACCACCACCGTCTTCGCTCCGCGATCGGCGGCCTCCCATATCAGCTCGCCCACCCCACGGGTCGTGGCAATGAGTGGAGCGCGCTGGCCGGGCGGGATGAGGGCGAGCCCGCACGCGGAGCTGGACGCGAAGATGGCCGTTTCGGCATCCAGCCAACCCAGCTCGGCGGCGACTGGCGCCCCCAAGGGACCAGTGACGGTGACGCGCTCGAGAAGAGAGCCTGGCGGAAGCACGGCCTCGAGGAGCCCGTCCCCGCCGTCGGCGACGGGACAGGCGAGCACCTTGGCATTGGGGATGGCCCTGCGGACGCCAGCCACGATTGCATCGGCGACTTGCCGCGGACCGTAGGTCCCCTTGAACGCGGCAGGCGCAACCAGAATGGCTGGCATTGGTTCTAAGTTGCTACTGGGTGGAACGTTGCGCCAGCAATATGACTATTTATTCGCAATATGCATTGATTTGCCGCATATTGCGGCAGTAAAATGGCGATCGGAGAATTTGATGGCGTTGCAGTGGCGTGACTTGCGACAGGGCATTCTTTTTGCTTTTAAGTACGGCGCACGTCCCGTTCGCATCGGGTTCTAGGGCGCACGGTGTCGGATGGGCGAGCGCCCCCTGGGGAAACCCAGGGGGTTTCGCTTTTCAGGGACCTAGAACTCGCGCTTCTTCATCTCTTTGAAGAAGTCCTGGCGCTCCATATCCGCGTCCGTGGTCTCCGGAGGCAGAGTCGGGTCGCCTTGGCGGCGCAGGTTCTTCTTCGGTTTCTGCGCCTGCTGCGAGAGCTTCTTCACGAGCTTCGCCATCTGCTGTTCGTCACTCTTCCCCATTCGCTCCTCCTGAAGGGTCAGCCGACTTCGATGATCTGATCCCGCCGGGTCCCCACGCTGACGTACCGAATTGGCGCGTGGGCCAGGTCCTGCAGCCGGTCCAGATACGCTCGCGCCGCCGGAGGCACATCGGCCAGGCGCCGTGCTTCCCCCAACGGCGACTGCCACCCGGGCAAGGTCTCGTAAATGGGCTCTACCCGCTCGATCCGCTCGAGGTCCGCCGGCATGGAGTCGAACACTTCGCCATCCAGTTTGTAGCCCACGCACACCGGGATTTCGGCGAAGGTGTCGAGCACATCCAGCTTGGTTACGGCCAGCCCGGTGAGTCCGTTCACCCGCACGGCGTACCGCACCACCACCGCATCGAACCATCCGCAGCGCCGGGGCCGTCCCGTTACCGCGCCGTACTCCCCGCCGAGCTCGCGAATCCGTTCTGACAGCGCGTCCGTCGCTTCGGTCGGGAGGGGACCATTTCCGACGCGGGTCGTATACGCCTTCACGACACCCAGCACCGCATCGATGGCGGTCGGCCCGATCCCGGCCCCGACCGCGGCGCCACCCGCCGTCGTGTTCGAGGAGGTCACATAGGGATAGGTCCCATGATCCACGTCCAGCAAGGCTCCCTGGGCCCCTTCGAGCAGGACCGATTCTCCGCGCCCCAGCGCGTCCCAGACGATGCGGCCCGCATCAACGGTGATGGGGAGAAGCCGCGGCGCGAGGCGATCAACGAGCGCGCAGTGCTCCTTCGGATCGGCCCGATCGGCGGCTCCCAGCATGCCGAGCACCTGGTTCGCGCCGGCGACCCGCTCTTCGACGAGCTTCTTGGCGCGCTCCAGATTCCGGAGGTCGCCCACACGAATGCCGCGGCGCCCGTACTTGTCCTCGTACGTGGGGCCGATGCCCCGCCCCGTCGTGCCGATCTTCTCCTGCTTCTCACGGGCCCGGTCGAGCAGCTTGTGGTACGGAAGCGTCAGATGCGCGCGGTCCGAAACGAGCACCTTGTGGTCCCACTGCACGCCACGCTTGGCCAGTGCATCGAGCTCCATGAACAGCGTATCGGGATCGAGCGCGACCCCATTGCCCACGATGCACACGGCTCCCTGCAGCACTCCCGACGGCACTTGCTGGAGAATGAATTCTTCGGTCCCGGTCACGACCGTGTGGCCCGCATTCGCCCCGCCCTGGTAGCGAACGACCAGGTCGGCGCGCTCCGCGAGCACGTCCACGATCTTGCCCTTGCCCTCGTCGCCCCATTGGGCGCCGACGACCACGACGCAATGACTCTTCGGACCGAACACGCTGTTGTCCCTCTCTGGACCCCGGCAACAAAAAAGCCCCGACGGCGCGGGGCATATTGGAGCATCCTCTGCGGAAATCTATCGGCCGCCGAGCACGGCGGCAACGCCCGCCGCCACGTCTTTGACGCCGGTCAGTTTCAGGGAGCCCGGAACGTCCCGCGGCGTATGGACGATCCGGGCGCTGGCCCAATTCCCCTTCATGATCGTGAGGCACTCCCCGGCCACCGGAGCCAGGGCAATCCCGTCGACGAACACGGGGAGCCTCCGGGCCACCCGGGCCCGCAGCTGACTCCGGAGGCGTTCCACCAGAGCTCCCGGGCGGTGGACGAAGAGAATCGGCGCCCCCCGGTCATCCAGTCCATCCAGATTGATCACCGGCCTGCCACCAAAGAGATCAGGACGCTCCCGCGCCGCCGCCCTCGCGCCCAGCAGTCCCCACTCCTCGGCGTCCGGGAGCAGCACACCGATCCTGGCGTTCGGGGCGCGGTCCAGGATTTCGAAGATGGCCACCAGCGCCGAGCCGTTGTCCAGCGCCCCGGGGGACCGGTTTTCGACCCGGCACCTCGCGAGCATCGCCCCACCCAGCATGGCCGGGAGCAGCAGGATGGCGGCCATGGGGGACGGGGCGGCAGCGAATACCAGAACGCCGGCGGCCCCGGCCACCGACAAGCCACCCGCGATGATTCGCCCCGCCATGGACAGGGGCTGGCTCTTCGAGTCGTAATGTGCGACGAGCCAGGCCGTCGGCAGCCCAGTTCCCTTCCGCGCGATCAGGTTGACCCCGGTCGCACGTCGGGCGGGTGGCTTGTTGGAGGCTCGCTGGAGGTAGATGCCGATCCCGGCGATCAGGGCCAGGGCGAAGACGGGGAGGAGTCCGTGCCAGCCGGGGATCTGGGACAAGAGCAGGGCCGCGAATGCGCCCCCACCCAACAGGGCTCCGGCGAGCTGTACCGCAACCAGCGCATCGGGACCGGCCGCGAACTCCTGGGTTTCGACCTCGAAGCCACGCGCCTGCAGCGCTTCGGTGAGCAGCTCCCGGACCGCTCGATTGCCCTCGGTTCCGGTGGCGCGGGGAATGGCGATTCGAGACAACAGCTCGGGGCCGCCCAAACCGGGAGTCACGCTGCGACCAGCGCCGCCACCCGGTCCCGCTCGCCCTCAGTCAGTGGCCGCAATGGAGGCCGGGGGTTGCCGCCGATGAGCCCCACGCGGTCCATCGCCACCTTGATCCCCGCGGGTCCCAGCCTGCCCACGATCTCCTTGTCGACGGTGGCCACCCGCACTTGCAGGGGCTCAGCCTCGGGGTCCCCCAGCTCCGCCTTCTTCTTTAGTGCGACGCAGAGCGCGGTCGCGAAGCACGCGGCACCCAGCACGCCACCCTCGCACTTGAGCTCGATGGCTCGCTTCAAGTGCGACGCCGATCCCACGAGCACCGACCACTTGGGGACCGCGGTGCGATAGGCGGCGAGATTCGCGGGGTCGCCGCTCGAGTCCTTGATGCCGATCACGTTCGGATGCTCCTGCATCTTCGCGAGCATCTCGAGCGTGATCGCGACCGGAGCGTACTTGGGAATGTTGTAGAGCAGTACCGGTACCGGACTGGCGTCGGCGATGGCGCGCAGGTGATCCAGGACGGCGCGCGCATCCAGCATCGGAGCGTAATACCCGGGAGGACGTACCAGCACCGCATCGGCGTGCTCGGCTCCGGCATCCTTGCAGAGCGCGACCGCGGCCCGGGTCGACTCGGCACCGGTGCCTACCAGCAGGACCCGGTCCGCGGGAACGGTCTCCCGCGCCGCGAACACCAGCCGGCGCTGTTCCTCACGCTCGAGCAAGGGCGCCTCGCCCGTCGACCCGGCGATGACGACGCCCGACAATCCGTCGGCGAGTCCCTTCGCGATGTTCTGCTGGAGCGCGGCGGTGTCGATCTCGCCCGACATGCCGAACGGCGTCGTGACCGGCGCGAGAATTCCCGTGACGCGCGTGAGGGTCACTGCGGCGAAAGGCCGGAGATGCCGTCCGTGAAGCCCTCGGGGACCACGTCCCCCGCCTGCACCGTGCGCGAGCGGCGCCGAAGGGTGCGCATCTGCAGCTCGAAGTCGGCGGGATTGGAGGACGTCGCGATCGCGGTCTCGTAGGTCACCGTCCCCTCGGCCACGAGATCCATGAGATGCTGGTCGAACGTCTGCATGCCGTACTGCTCGCGGGACTCACGCATGTAGTCGCGCAGCTCGGGCGTGCGGTTCGGGTCCCGAATCATGTCGCGGACGGTGCCCGTGGCGATCAGGATCTCGAGTGCGGCCGCCCGGCCCTTGCCGTCGGCACGCGGCAACAGCCGCTGCGAGACGACCGCCTGGATGTTATCGGCGAGCCGGATCCGGCAGATATCCTGCTCTTCAGGCGGGAACATCGCCACGATACGGCTGATGGTCGTCACGGCGTCCGGCGTATGCAGCGTGGAGATGAGCAGGTGCCCCGTCTCGGCGGCCTTCATGGCCGTATCGATCGTCTCCGCATCGCGCATTTCCCCGATCAGCACGACGTCCGGGTCCTGCCGCAGCGCCGCGCGCAGGCCCATGCGGAAGTCGTCGGTATCGGTACCGATCTCCCGCTGGGTCACCGAGCAGTTCACGTCCCGGTGGAGAAACTCGATCGGGTTCTCGAGTGTCAGGATGTGCTTGTGCTGATTCTGATTGATGTGATTGATGATCGCGGCCATGGTCGAGCTCTTCCCCGACCCGGTCACGCCGGTCACCAGAATCATCCCCCGCTCCGCCGACGCAACCTGGTTGAGCGCCGGAGGGAGCTTCAACGACTCGAAAGAGGGCACGTCGAACGGGATCACCCGCATCACGATCATGAACGACGAGCGCTGGCGGAGGATGTTCACGCGGAACCGGCCGATCCCGGGCATGCCCCAGGAGCAGTCGTAGTCGCGGACCTTGTCCACCCGGGCGCGGTCTTCCTCGCTCGGGATGAGCTGCAGCGCGATGGCCCGGGTCTGGTCCGGCGTGAGCCGCTGCTTGGTGAGCGGCACCAGTTTCCCGTCGATCCTGGCCCGGAAGACGTCCCCGGCCTTGATGTGCAGGTCGGATGCGCCACGATCCACGGCGGCCTTGATGATCCGCTCGAACCCACTCCCCTGCGGCTGGGGCTGTGGAGCCTTCTCTTTGGAAGCTTCAGCCATCAGTAACCGGCCTCCAGATCGACGACGTTGACCAGGCGGTGTCCCCCAAGATAGCGCCGCACGTTGTCGAGGATGAGGGCCATTTCCCGGTCCCAGAACCGAGCCGTGACGGCCGAAACGTGCGGCGTCATCAGGACCCGGGGGTGGCGCCACAGCGGGTGCTCGGGTGGGAGCGGCTCGGTCGCGAAGACGTCCAGGGCGGCGCCTCTCAGGTGCCCACTGTCCAACGCGGCGAGCAGGGCGTCCTCGTTCAGGATGCCCCCGCGTGACACGTTGATGACGACGGCACCACGAGGAAGCTTTCCGAGAAGGCCGGCGTCCACCGTCCCGGCGGTTTCAGGCGTTCGGGGGACTGTAATCGCCAGGATGTCGGTTTCCAGCGCGAGGGTCCCCAGCGCCTCAAATCCACCAACGACCTTCACTCCTGTGGGACCGCCTTGGCCCGGGCGCCGCCTGATACCCATCACCTTCATTCCCAGCGCGAGCCCTCTCTTCGCTACGGCTTCCCCGATCCCGCCAAGGCCGAAGATCCCGAGTCGGAGATCTCTGACCTCAGGGAACGCCGTGGACCCGTCCGTGAAAGCGTCCTTGGTCCACCGCGATTGCGCCTGGGCGCGTACGGCGTAATCGAATCCGCGGGCGAAATGCAGAACGGCGCCGAGTACCCAGTCCGCCATCGGCTCGGCATGGATCCCTCGGGAATTGGTCACGGTGACGCCGGAGCCTTTGAGTGCTGCCAAGGCGGGCGATACGCCGGCGGTGGCGGTGTGGACCCATTTGAGGGTGCCGCGAGACGTCTCGACGACGCCGCCCGGGAGCCCAAACCCCAGATAAACCTCGGCGCCCCTGGCTGCGGCGATGGCGGCCGGCGACCCACCTCCGCCATCGCCGTCGGAGTTGGCGGGAGCGTCCACCAGCACCACGTCCCAACCCGGGAGCGCCGCGCGGATCTGCTCGACACAATGAGGGGGAATGCGCCACACCGCTCGCACGGCGGAGAGGTCCACCACCAGGCGGCGGCTCACGCTCCCGGGGGCATGAAGCCCATCGCCGATCGCACGTCGGCGAGCGTCTTCGCGGCGATCTTCTGCGCCTTGTGCGCGCCCGCGGAGAGCATCTCGCGCACCCGGTCAGGATGTGCGCGCAGCTCGGCGGCACGTTCGCGGATGGGAGCCAGCGCGGCTATCATGTTGTCCGCCAGCACCCGCTTGCAGTCGAGGCAGCCCCAGCCCGCGCTCCGGCATTTCTGGGCGACGTCCTGCTGGACTGGAGCGGACGAAAAACCCTGATGCAGGGTGAAAATGTTGCAGATATCCGGGTTC
>DASUBP010000192.1:0-4515 GCA_035763205.1 Gemmatimonadales bacterium | reverse complement strand
ATCATCGAGCGTTACGTATTCGGGATCGGTTTCCGCCCGTGGTTGTATCTCGTGATGCTCCTGGTGCTCGCCGGCCTCGTGCTCTTCGGCTTCGGGTTCGTGGGAGAGCTGGTGGCGGGGATGCGGGAGGAGCTCCGGGCCCTCGGCGACCGGTCGAACGCCGGGCGGTGAGGTCTCCGGTCAGGCGACGACCGTAATCCATCCTGCTTCGTTCGCGATCAAGCCCGTCTGCGTGCGGGGGTCGAACGCGATCCCGCGCGGCACGCCACCCGTCGGAATGGTGTGTACCACCCGCAGGGTCCCACGGTCCAGGACCTGCACCCGCTCCGCGCGCACCAGTCCGACGTAGAGCTGGCTCCAGTCCGGGGTCGCCACCACCGAGAATGCCGGGCCCCCCAGCTCGAGTGACGCGGTCAGCGAGCCGGTCGCCAGATCGATGACATCCAGCCCACCCTGTTCGTTCGCCACGTAGAGCTCGGTTCCGTCCGGAGCTACGACCAGTCCCTGTGTCCGCCCGCCGACCACGAACTCCCGCACTTGCGTGAGATCCGTCTGATTCACTTCGAGGACGGTTCCCGCATCCCGGGTCGCGACGTACAGAAGCGGGCGGCTCGGGTGGCGCGCCAATTGATGCGAGGTCGAGGGCAGGGGCAGCGACGCCTGGATGGCCCCGCTGTCGGCCTGGATGGCGTACAAGCGGTCCGCATTGGTGGCGACGAACACCGTGCGCCCGTCCGACGCCGGGAGCACCGGCGCCGGATCGCCGGTGACGGGAATCTCGCCGATCACGCGTCGCCCCGGCCCATCGACGATGGAGAGCGAGCCGCTGAACTGATTGGACACGTACGCCAGTCCGGAGTCGCATATCGCGACGCGCGTCGGGTTGTATCCGACGTGGAAGGGTTCCTCGAATCTCAGCGAGCGGAGGTGGAGCCGCTCGACCGTGGCGGTCGCCGCCCGGGTGATCAGGGCGAATCCGGCGGGTTCCACGGCGACGTCGAATCCGCCATGTGCGAGGGGGACAGTCGCGGAAATCCGCCCTGCCGGGTGGCCGCGCCGCGCGAGCCGGGCGGCTGCCGGAGACTCCCGCACCAGGCGGGGTCCCTGACGGCCCAGTCCGATCAGGGCCGGGGCGCGGCGCTCGAAGGCGCTTTGTGGGCCGCGGTGGGCGCCGACGACCGGGGTAATCGAGGGGCGGGCGCACCGGTCGCGGAACTTGAGCAGCATCCAGCCGATCCCGCGCTCACGCGATTCCCGCCAGGAGAGACCGAGGGTGCGGCGGAAGCGGCGGTAACAAGTGGCGGGTTCGAGCTGCCGCGTCGCCGCCAAATGGAGCAGGGAGGCGCCCGTTGCCTCGGACTCGAGCGTCAGGGCGAGAATCGAAATCCAGTCGCTCAGTACGCCGAAGGCCGGCAACCCTTCGTGCTTGAGGAGGCGATTCAGGTGAAAGCGGTTGGTGAGACCCATGTTGCGGGCGAGGGCGTCGGCATCGAGCTCGCCGCCCGCGGCCACCGTGGCCCGCAACGCAGCGCGCCCCTGGGCGGACAACCAAGGCAGGAGCGCCATGAGAATGACGTCGAGCGATAGCGCGGGCATCTGGACTCCGACTCGATGGGTGACGGGGCCGCACCGAACGCCATAGCCGCAACAGTTGGGACCGGCGTGTTCCTACCCCAGAATACGCGCGGATGGTGGTGCATAATGAAACATCGTGCGGTGGCGATTGCCGATGCGTCGACGATACGAAACGCCACGCCACGCTCGGGCGACTCCGCACCAAACGACATCGCGGTGTGCGCAATGTGCACCTATTATTCCGAATGAGACGGGCGTCGCGCGACCGGCGACATTCGATGCTGTCTCTTGGGATGACCGCAGGAAACCGCAGACAGGGAGACCGTCATGGCCCTCGGAGACAGATTCGCAGCACTCGTGTTCTGCGCCGCGTTAGCGGCCTGCTCGAATCCAGTGCAGCCAGAACGTGGGGGCGCCAAGACGGGTGCCGCCGGCATCAGGGTCAGCGTGGTGCTCGCCCGGGTGGGAGTAGGACAATCTTTCCAGCTTTTTGTAACTGCCCGTGACTCGAACGGCGCTGTCATTCCCAATCCCACGGTGACCTACGCTTCGTCCAACACGGGTCTCGCGACCGTCTCCAGTGGCGGGCTTATTCACGGCGTCTCTCTGGGCCCGACCGACGTCCGCGTGACGGCCGGAGGGGCGACGGCAGTGGTGCCAGTGGTGGTGGCGACCAGTCCCGCGGGGACCCTGACGGGAACGCTGAGCGGCGCGGACTCGGTCGCGTCACGCCCATTCACGGTGACGATCTCCTCGAAGAACGACGTCTACGTCGGCCGTCAGGACCTGCCGTATGTCCAGCGGACGCAGCTGCCCGATACGACGTTCGGTGATTCGGTGCTCGTCGGCGCCGATCCGACCGATATCACGTTCGACTTCGCCGGCACCACCGCTTATATCACGGACCAGTTCTCCAGCTCTCTGGGCGTCGCGCCGGTCACGGCGATGTCGTTGGAAGACAGTATTCCCTTGCCGGGCCAGCCCTACCGAGTCGTTCTCGATCTGGAGGGGAATACCGCATTCGTCACGACGAATAACCAGCTGGTGGTCGCGGTGAATCTGCTGACGCGGGATACGTCCCGGACGTGGTCCCTCGACAATCCCTCCAATGGACTTGCCTGGTCCCCGGACGGCGTGCACATCTACGCGTCGACGTACGGCGGCTATCTGCACTCCTTGAACACAAGCACAGGGACCGACTCCACCATCCTGCTCAGCGGCAAGCTCCAGGACGTCGTCGTTGCGAACGATGGGCGCACCGTGTACGTCGCGAACGAGACCGGTGCCATGTGGGTGCTCGATTCGACGGGGGCGCACCAAGCCCCGGGAGTGCAGAACACCTTCAGTCTCGTGCTGTCACCCGATGGGAACTCTCTCTACGCCTCGCAGCCGGCCCTGGGGACGGTGCTCATCGTCGATCGGGCGTCCCTGACGGTGAGCAAGACACTGGACGTCGGCGGCATGCCCCGCCGGATCGCCTTCGATCCGCTCGGGACGGTGGCCCTGATCGGGAATGAGGGCGGGTACGTGAGTATCGTGCGGTAAATCGCTTTCCTGCCGCAGGTTGGACGCCCCCGGCCCATTTCGGTAGCCGGGGGCGTTTCGTAGCTTTGAGCACCGGTGCGCATCGCCATCCTGACCCACAACTACCCCCGCTTTGCCGGAGATCCGGCAGGCGCCTACGTCGCCCGACTGGCCACCTCGGCCGCCGGGGCGGGGCACGACGTGCACGTGCTGGCTCCGCACGTCACCGGCACGAAAGAGGAAGAACGGGTCAGTGGGGGACCCGAGGTCCGGCGGTTCCGGTACGCGCCAGAGGCGCTGGAGCGGGTCGGCTACCGCGGGGATGTGCGCTCCCGGACCCTGTTTTCCCCCCTCACCCTCCTGCTGTTGCCATTTTTTCTGGCCGCGTTTCGGCGGGCCGCCCGGCGACTGGTGCAGGAGGTCCGGCCCGAGGTGGTGCATGCGCACTGGTGGTTTCCCGGCGGCTGGATCGCCTCCGGTCTCCCGGTCCCCTACGTCGTGACTTCCCATGGCTCGGACGCCCGACTGCTCGATCGCGGGCCCTGGTTTCGCGGTGTGGCGCTTCCGGTGTTTCGGAGAGCCGCGCGGGTGACGGCGGCGTCCCGGTTCCTGGCCACCGATCTGGAGCGGCGGGTGCCCGGACCCTCGGTGGTTGTGACCCCGATGCCGGTGGATGTGGAGCGCTTCGGCGCGGCGTTCAAGACGCCGCGCGTAGTTCCGCCCCGCATCCTCTACGCCGGGAACCTGGTGGTGGGGAAGGGGGTCGACGTCCTCCTGCGGGCCGTCGCCGAGCTGAAGCAGCGCTCGGGCCCCTTCCGCGTGAAGATTCTCGGCGAGGGACCCGAATTGCCGCCGCTCAAGGCGCTCGCCGGACAGCTCGGCATCGCCGCCGACGTTGATTGGTCTCCGTTCGTGACGCAGGACCGGATGCCCGCCGAGTATGGCGCGGCGACGGTCACCGTCCTGCCGAGTCGCGGACAGGCAGAAGGGCTGGGTCTCACGCTGGTCGAGGCGTTACTTGCGGGCTCTGCCGTGGTCGGAACCCCGGCGGGTGGGATCCCGGAGGTGATCGAGGACGAAAAGACGGGTTTGCTCGCCAGGGATGGCGATGCGAATCACCTCGCGGGACAAATCGAGCGTCTCCTGCGCGACGGGGAGCTGCGCCGCCGGCTGATCGCTGAAGGTGCGTCACGCATGCGTGAGACCTACGCGCCGCAGGCGGCCGCGGAGCGTTTTCTCCGGATCTACGCCGAGATCGCGAGGCCCGCGTGAACGTCATTCGTCATGCGGACATCCCGGCGGGGTGGGACACGCTCGCCGGGGAGCTCGGCAACTTCTATCACCACCCGGGTTGGATTACCGGGATTGCGCGCTGCCTTCACTACCGCGTTCACTGGCTGACGGTGAGTGAGGGAG
>DASUBP010000191.1:0-2160 GCA_035763205.1 Gemmatimonadales bacterium | reverse complement strand
TGCGCCGCGCGGTCACTGCCCCTGGCCAGACCGAACGCGACGTTCTCCCCGACATTCAGATGAGGGAAGAGCGCGTAGTGCTGAAACACCATGCCGAACCGTCGCGCCGCCGGCGCCATCCCCGTCACGTCTTCATTCTCCACCAGCACCCGGCCCGAGTCGGGCGTTTCAAAGCCCGCCAGCATCCGCAGCAGGGTGGTCTTGCCGCTGCCCGACGGCCCCAGCAGCGCGAGAATTTCCCCGCGCTCGATGTCCAGGGACACGGGACCGACCGTCACCGTGTCGCTGAACCGGACCTGCAAGTTGTCGACGGAGAGAAAACTCACGGACGGTTGCCGCGGGCGCGGACTCTTTCGTCCCAGTAACGCATCCAGTCCGCGCCATGCGTGGCGAGCTGGTCCCAATCCATGTCGGTGGCCGTCACCATCTGACGCCGGACCTCCTGCGCCCACGCCGGCAGCGAGTCGGCCGGCAAGTCCTGGCGAGCGGGGAGCCGGTAGCCATCGCGCGTCGCGAGGAGTTGCGCCTCGGTCGACCCGATCCATTCCTCCCACAGCTTCGCGGCCGCTGCGTGCTTGGCGCCTTTGACGATCCCGATCGCGTCTTCGATCACCGGAGTCCCGTCCCTGGGAAAGACGTAGCCCAGCTGCATGCCTTCCCGCTTGTTGAGCAGAATATCCGGCAGGTCCCAAATGGTGATCAGTGCCTCCTGCCGCACGATTTTCTGGTCGAGGAGGGTTCCGTTCAAGACGTACTCCTTGGTCTGCGCATCGAGGGCCTTGAGATAGCCGAAGGCCACCGCCGTGTCGGCGCTCTTCTTGAATCCCCGCTCGATCAGGAGGCCCCACACCGCCCGCATCGTACCGGACGCCAGTGGATCACGGATGATGATCTTCCCTTTCCACTTCGGCTCGAGGAGCGCGTCCCACGTCTGAGGCGCCTCGGCGGGCTTCATCGCCTGATCGGCGTAGACGATCACCGCCGGCGTCTCGTACGACGCGAAGTAGAGATCACCCGGACCGCGCTCGTGCGGCGCGACCGTGCCGGCCCAGGTGGGACGAAAGGGCTGGAGGAGCGAGTCCTGTGCGCCGCGAGCGAAGATCGTCGCCGGCCCCCCGAACCAGACGTCGGCCTGGGGATTCGCGCGTTCGGACCGCACGCGGTCGTAGACCTCCTGCGAGCCCATGTCGAGCCAGTGGACGGCGATGTCGGGGTGCAGTTGCTCGAAGCGTTTTTGCAGCAGGGTGAGGAGGTCGCGGCCGTGGGGCGAGTAGATCACCAGGGGAGTTCTTCCCCCCCCGGAACACCCCCACAGGGCCAGCATGATGGCGCCCACGAACAGACGGGAGCCGTACGCCGGGAGCCGTACGCTCCGTGACGCCGCGGGACCCCGCCCCTGGGTGGAGTGTCCGGCTCCCGGCTCCCGGCTCACGGGGTCGAATTGGGCTTCAATGCGAGGAGATTCGCGAACAACCGATACGCCCCGACGACCCCGGCGGGAAGCTCACGGAAGAAGGACAGTCCCGTGTAGACGTACGTCCCGCGGCCGAGGGGAGCGATGAGGAGGCCACCGGCCAGCGGCGGGTCCCCCGGGTCGTGCATGGTGAACACCGGGTGATACGTGGAATCCCAGTCGTGCGCGTAGTACAGCCCGCGCTCCTGCACCCACCCCTGCCAGTCCGACGGCCCGATCGGATTCGGGCTCTTGAGCACGCGTGACAGCGAATCCACCACGGTCACCGCCGCATTCTCGTCCGTGACGCGATCATGGGGCCTGGCGATCGTCATCGGATACGGGGCGAAGCCGCCCTGGATGAACGGGTACTGCTGGTATTGCACGACGATCAGCCCGCCATTGCGCGCGTAGTCCAGCAGCCGCCCATTGTTCGCCACGAGCGCCGGGTCGGTCTCATACGCCCGGCTGCCGATCACGATGGCGTCATAGCGCGAGAGATCGCCCTTCGCCAGGGTGTCGGCGCTGAGTACCTCGACCGGCAGACCGACGGCGGTGAGCGCCTCGGGCACCCGGTCGGATGCGCCGCGGATGTAGCCGATGCGGGAAAGTGCCGGCAGCGCGATCGGCGCCACCTTGATCTCCACCACCGACGGATGCACCACGCCCCTCGGCTCGATATGCGGGTAGTCGATGACGGCCAGAGC
>DASUBP010000190.1:0-3374 GCA_035763205.1 Gemmatimonadales bacterium | reverse complement strand
GCCGTCAAGAACAACACGTCGGGGCTCATCGACGCCGACGTGGTGCTCGTGGACGCCACGCTGCAAATGGCGCTCACCGGACCCAAGACGTGGCGAGGCCTCGCCCCCTACATCGGCGCTTCCCTCGGCGTCGCGGCGGGCCGGGACACGCCCGCCGACAGCTCAGGCGACAAGTTCGGCACCAAGTTCACCTTCGCTCCGGTAATCGGTGCCAAGTACTACGTCGGGCGGAGGGTCGCGCTGTCCGCGGACTTCCGCGCGGTCTTCTGGCGCCTGGGGTATCCGTCCCAATTCAAGGTGGCGGACAAGGTCGACAACATTCCGATCCTCTCGATCGACGCAGCCGACAACAACTGGACCGTGCACCCGTGGATCAGCCTCGGCCTGGGGTGGAGCTTCTGAGTCCGGATCGTGGGGGAACCCCGACCGTCCGCCTGACCCGGATCGTCGAATTCCACGCCGGCCACGAGATTCGCCGGGCCGACTGGACACCCGAGCAGAATGCCGAGCACTTCGGCCGCGCCTCCCAGCTGCATTCCCATACCTATCAATGCCACGTGACCGTTTCCGGCGCTCTGCACCCCACCGCGGGAGGGGTCGTGCGCCTGGCGGAGCTGGACGCCCTTCTCAAGCGGGAGGTCACCGACCGATTCGAGGGGAAGACCGTCCACGAGGGAGCCCCGGAATTCGGGCCCGGCGGGTGGCTGTCGACCGGCGAGGCCTTGTCGGTGTATCTGTGGGGGCGGATTTCGGGGGCGTTGCCGCCCGGGGTCCGGCTGCATGCGATCCGGGTGCAGGAGGGTCCTCAGCTGTATTCCGAGTACTTCGGGGAATCGGCGGGCGGTTGACGGAGGCGGAGCTGGCGCGTCTCGTCCGGGAAGCGAAGACCATCGCGGTGGTCGGACTGTCTCCGAAGACCGCGCGGCCGAGCCATGAAGTCGCGACGTACATGCAGGAGGCAGGATACCGGATCGTTCCGGTGAACCCCGGCCACGACCGGATTCTGGGCGAGCGCAGCTACCGGACGCTCGCCGACGCGGCCCGGGATCAGCGCATCGACATCGTGGACGTATTTCGGCGGAGCGCGCTGGCGGGCGGCGTGGTGGATGAAGCCCTCGCGATTCGCCCGGGACTGATCTGGTTGCAGGTAGGTGTGGTGGACGAGGAGGCCGCGGCTCGCGCCGCCGCCGGAGGGATTCCGATGGTGATGGACCGCTGTCTCGCCGTGTACCACCAACAGCTCGAGGCTCGATGACCCGTCTAGCGTCCGTCCTGTGCGCCTTCGCCCTCGTGTCCGCGCCCGTCGCGCTCCACGCGCAAGACAGCGAAAGCGGGCAGACCAACCTGGTGCTTTCCGTGTTCGGCGGCATCAACGCCGGGCACTCCCTGTGGAACATCGCACGGCAACCGCTCTGCGTGCTCCAGGGCAGCGGCGGGAACTACAACGGCTGCCAGCAATACAAGACCGCCACCGACTCGGGGAACCTGTCGGACACCCTGTCCTTCTCACGCGATGTGTCGTCGAGCATCCTGCTGGGCGCCGCGGTGAGCATCTTTCCGAACTCCCACGTCGGGTTCCACGGAGAGATCTACTACTTCGGTCTCACGTACGACGACCGCTGTGCCAACGTCGGCGCGCCGTACCAGAGTGACCCCGAGAACAAGAACCAGCAGCTCTGCAACGACTTCGCCAGCTCCACCGCGTCCGCCTCCGCGGTGTCGTTCGTCGGGGGCGTCACACTCCGAGCGTCGCCGCATCACGCGATCAGCCCGTATGTCCGCGCGGGCGTGGGCGTGACGACCTACAGCGGAGGGACGCTGTCGGTGTCGGGCAACTTCGCCACCAACGCCACCGATCCGGCGACCGGAATACCGATTGTGGTGAGCCGGGCGGTGGTCGTCGACACCGCCCCCAAGACCACGTCGTGGACGTTCCAGATGGGGGTGGGCTTCACCGCACGGGTCAGCCCCGGATACCAGTTCCGCATGGAGCTCCAGGACGCCCTGGTGCCGCTCGAGCGTCTCATCGGACCCGCCAACGACTTCGGCCAGGCACCCCACGACACCAAGGTCTACCACCACATTGGCCTGATCATCGGTTTGGACGTCGTGCTCGAGCACCGCCGAGGGCACCGCTACTGATCGTGCAGGGCGCCATCCTGGCCGGGGGGCAGGCCTCGCGACTCGGAGGTCGCCCCAAGGGCCTGATCCAAATCGGCGGACGGCGGATCCTCGACCGCGTCTCCCAGCTCCTCACTGAAGTCACCGGCACCCTTCCCCTGCTGATCGCCAACGCCCCCGATGCCGGCACGTGGCTGCGGGATGTGCCGGTCGTCAGGGACCGAATTGCCGGGGCCGGCGCCCTGGGCGGGATCCACGCCGCCCTGACCGCCGACGGATCCTCCCCCGTCCTCTGCGTCGCGTGGGACATGCCTTTTCTCACCGCACCATTTCTTGCCGCTCTCATCGAAGGGTCACCCCCCTTCGAGGCCTACCTCCCGGAGAGTGAAGGACCGCAGGGTCTGGAACCGACGTGCGCCGTCTACCGGCGCTCCTGCGCTTCCGCCATCGAACGCCGCATCGCCCGAGGCGACGTCCGCGCCATCGCCTTCCACGATGACGTGCGGGTCGGTACACTACCGCTCGCGCGGGTGCGGACCTTCGGCGACCCGGCGCGCCTCTTTTTCAACGTCAATTCCCCCGAAGACGTGGAGCAAGCGGAACGCGCGTGGCCGCCACCCGGATAGTTTCCATCATCGGACGCCAGAACGCCGGGAAGACCACGCTCCTGGTGGCGCTCGCGAACGAGCTCCGGCGCCGGAAGTTCCGCGTGATGACCATCAAGCACGCGACCCATCAGATTCAGCTCGACACCGAAGGCAAGGACACCTGGCGGCACTTTCAGGAGGGCCACGCCGAGCGCGTCCTGCTCGAGGCCCCCGGGGAACGGGTACTCTTCGAGCGCACGACCGAGACCGGGGATCCGGTCGCGCTCGCCGAGCAGTATCTGACGGGTGCCGACATCGTGCTCTGTGAGGGATTCACGAGCGCCCGCCTGCCCAAGATCGAAGTCTCGCGGCGCGTCGCCGGCCCGCCCCTGTGGAAGCCCGAGACGGCCGGGACGGGGAGCTCCGGCGACTGGATCGCGATGGTGACGGACGACGCGAATTTCCGCGCGGATTTCCCGGTCTTCCGGTTCAGTGACACCTCCTGGCTCGTGACCCTCGGCAACCTTGCCTGGGACCGGGCGCGGATTCTCGCGCCGTGACCGCGCTGGCGGCGGAAGCCGCGGCCCGCCTCATCCTCGAGCAAGTCCGTCCGCTCAACCCCGTGCGCCGGCCTCTCGCCGACTGCCGGGGACTCGTCCTCGCCGA
>DASUBP010000189.1:0-4571 GCA_035763205.1 Gemmatimonadales bacterium | reverse complement strand
CCCCCCACCACCAGGCGGGATCGCCGCTTGATGACGTCGATGCGCCGGACGGGTACGCCGGGCGGGAGACTCGCGCACAGCGCGTCGATGCTCGACACGGGCATCTCGGGGGTGGAGGCGGGGACACCGAGCGCGTCGAGGACCTCGCGCCAATCCCCTGGGAGCAGAGGGAAGCCGGTGCGCAGTGAGGGCGACCACTGTTCGAGCCCGTCCCCGGACACGCGACGCAGCCGCTTCACCTCGATCGAGCCCTCGCGCACCTTGACGTTGTGGGGGGAGTTCGCCGAGACGAGGTAAACCTCCGCCGTCCGCGTCGGCGGCCTGCTCCACGAGGATCCCAACCGGGCGAGCTGGACCGGTGATTGGTAGCCGATCCAGCGCCACTCCCATCGAAATGGTCCCGAGTCGACGCCGGCCCTTCCCGTGTCCTCTTCGGGTGTCCGCTGCCGCATGGCTGTCATGAGCCTTCCTCCCGGGCAGGAAGCTCGCCCCAGCCGTCCGAAGCAATGGTGAAGTGAAACTGAAGAATCACGACATCTTCACATTCCGTTCAGCCAGCGCCGGCTAGCAATCAGCATGACGCTGACGGTCGATCTCGAATCGGCGAGGAACGTGGGAGTCGCGGTCCTGGCCGGGCTGGCGGTGGGCATCGAGCGGGAGTGGTCGGGTCACGCCACCGGCCCTTCCGCGCGATTCGCCGGCGCGCGCACGTTCCTCTTGCTGGGCCTCATCGGCGGCGTCGGCGGATGGCTGGCGACCCGGGGGTTCCCGGCATTCGGGATGGTTCTGCTGGCAGGAGGCAGCGCCCTGGCCGTGGCGGCCTACGTGATGGCTGCCCGTCGCAGCCCCCAAGACGTAGAGGGCACCACCGAAGTGGCCGCGCTCACCGTCCTCGCGCTCGGTGCGGTCGCGGGGTTGGGCGCGCCGCTGTTGACCAGTGCAGCCACTTCACTGCTGCTGCTCGCGCTGGCGGAGAAGACGAGAATCCACGCCGTGATCGAGCGCATCGGCGACCGGGAGCTGGGCGCGGCCCTTCGGTTCGCGGTGCTGGCCCTGGTGGTCCTCCCGCTTCTCCCTGCCGGTCCCTTCGGCCCCTATGGCAGCATCCGCCCCCGCACCCTCTGGTCGGTCGTCCTCTTTCTCTCAGGGATTACATTCGCCGGGTACATCAGCCGCCGGGCGTTGGGTGCCGCTGCCGGTTACGGGCTGACCGGATTGCTGGGGGGCATGGTCTCGTCGACCGCGGTGATCCTGAGTTTCGCGAACCAGAGCCGCCGGGACCCCTCCTCGAGCAGCGCGCTGGCGCGGGGAGCGTTGGGCGCGGCGGCGGTGACGATCCCCCGGGTCATCGTCATCTTGATCGCCCTGGATCTCACCCTGGCGCAGGCCGCGTTGAACTCCTATGCCCCGATGCTGCTCCTCAGTCTGGGCGTGATCGCCATCGTCCTGCGACGTCCGGGAGTACCAACGTCTACAGAGCCGCCGGACAGTCGGAGTCCCCTGCGGCTGGGTTCCGCCATCCGGATGGCGCTGGTCCTGCAGGGAGTATTGATCGCCGTCCCCTTGGCACAGCAAACCTGGGGCGCCACCGGCGTACTCACATCAGCCGCCATACTCGGCATGACCAGCACGTACGCACTGGTGGTCGCGATGACGACCCTGAGTCAGGATCCTGGGGGGACCACCCTGGCCATGCAGGCACTGGCGATCGGCATCACGGCAGGGATGATCCTCAAACTCGCGGTGGGACTCGTCGCCGGCTCGGGGGCATTCCGTCTCCGCCTCGCACCAGGGCTGCTCATCCTGGCGGCCGCCGCGGTCCTCGGTTACTACCTGGCCTGAGACGCTATCTATAAGGAAAGGGGTGAGAGCCCCGAAGCCCCCAACCCCCCAGACCCCGCGTCCGAATGCCGGGCGGGGGTCGCTACTCGTACCGCAGAGCCTTGATCGGATCTACTTCAGAAGCACGGCGCGCCGGGACGTATCCCGCCCCGAAGGCGACCAGCATCAAGACCACCAGCGACAGAGCGAATACCGCCGGGTCCGATCCCTTGAGCTGGTACAGCAGCGAACTCGCCGCCTTCCCGAGCCCCAGTGCCCCGACCAGCCCGATGATCCCCCCGACCACCATCATGCCCCCGACCTGCCGAAGCACCATGACCCGGACCCGCCCCGCGTCGGCGCCGAGCGCCATGCGGACGCCGATTTCCCGGGTGCGCTGGGCGACCGAGTAGGCCAGCACCCCATAGAGACCAATGGCCGCCAGGAGGGTCGCCAGCACCGCGAAAGCCGTCGAGAGAATCGAGATCATGCGATCCAGGAAGATGTTGTCCCGGATCTGTTGGGGCATCGTCTTCAGATCCTCCACGGGTACGCCCGGGTCAATCTTGCGGATGATCCCCGTCACCGTGCGCAGCACCGTCTCCGGTTGCGGGGTGCGCACGTAGAAGTTCATGAAGGGCATGTGGCTGTCCTGTCGCCACGGGAGATAGAAGACCGGGGGTACCGGTTTCTTCACGTCGGAGTACTTCACATCCGGTACGAGGCCGACGATCTGGATATTCAGCGTGTCCCCGCCCTGGGACATGAACTTTCCGACGGCGTCCTTCCCCAGGTTGAACTTCTTCGCAAATGCCTGATTCACGATCGCGACCTGCGGGGCCCCGCGGCGGTCCGCCTCGGTGAACTCCCGCCCCCCGATGAGCTGCACGCCGAAGGTCGAGAAGTAATTGGCACCGATCGCGTTGAAGCGTGAGTTCGCGTCGACGTCCGGTCCCGACTGGAAGCCCTGCACTTTGACGTCATTCCCCCAGTTGTCGCCGGCAATCAGGGGCACGAGAGACGAGGTCACGGAGGTCACGCTGGGAATCGCGCCGAGGGCCTCCTCGACGCGCGCATAGTACTGCAGCGCCCGCGTGCTGTCGTACCCGGCCTGCTCCGGCGACAACCCGAAGGTGATGACGCTGTCGACGTGCACGCCCAGATCCACTTTGGTCACGTTCACCAGACTCTTCATGAACAGACCGGCCGCGATCAGCAGCGCCGTCGCGAGCGAGATCTGCAGCGTCACCAGCGTCGCGCGGAAGCGCGCAGCCGCCCGCGCCCCCGAAATGTGCCCGGCGTTGGCCCGGATGGTGGTCACCAACTCGCCTCGGGTGCTGTGCCAGGCCGGGAAGAGCCCAAACACGATGCCGGTCGCGACCGACAGCCCGGCGGAGAACAACAGCACGGCGGGCTGGAGGGTGAACTGCAGAATGGCGTTCCCATCGGACGGAAGGAGCGACGAAATGCCGGACAGCGTCCATTTGGCGACGATCAGACTCGCCACCCCGCCGAGGGAGGCCAGGACGACCGATTCGACCAGCAGCTGCGAAATCAGCTGCCACCGGCTCGCGCCGATCGCCAGCCGCATCCCCATTTCCATCGACCGCCCCGCCCCGCGTGCCAGGAGCAAGTTGGCGATGTTGGCGCAGGCGATCAGGAGAACGATCCCGGTGACGCTGAACAGCATCATGAGGGGCGTCTTGGCTTCCTTGTGCATGGAGCTCTGGCCCCGCCACCCCGGTTCGAGCTCCAGCTTCTTGTCCCGGAACCGCGCCAAGGTGGCGTCGCTCATCCCCGTCTGCAGAGGCGCCTCGACGTCGTTGACGATCGAGTGGTAGAGTCCGTTGATGCCGACACTCGCCTGCTGGATCGTCACACCCGGTTTCAGGCGGGCGAAGAGATAGACCCAGTAGCTCCGGCGGTTCTCGAACCCCCGGAATCCCGTGGTCAGGAGCCCACGCATGCTGATGGGAACGAAGACCATCGGGCGCACGCCGAGCGTCGTCCCGTCGAACCCCTCGGCCGCGACGCCGAGGATGGTGAGCTGCTGACCGTTCACGATGATGGACTTGCCGAGCACATCCCGATCGCCGCCCAGCTTGGACTGCCAGTACGCGTACGAGAGCACCGCGACGAAGTTGGTGCCGATGCTCTGGTCGTCGGATTCCGAGAAGAGGCGGCCCAGGGCCGGCCGCACACCGAGGGTCGGGAAATACGAACCGGAGACGTACATGCCGTCTCCGGTAAGGGGCTGGTTGTTGTAGACGACGCTCACCCCGAAGCGGTCGTGGGCGGCGATCCCCGTGAACACCGTCTGCCGTTGTTCGAGGTCCCGGAACATCCGGTAGCTGAAGACCACATCACAGTCCCCGGCCTGGCCGCACGACTGCGAGCCCGGCTTGGGGCCGGGGTTGCCCAGGTTGACCAGCTTGTCGGGCTCCCGCACGGGCAGGGGCCGGAGCAGGATCTGGTCGAAGAGCGAAAAGATGGCCGCGTTGGCCCCGATGCCGAGGGCCAACGAGAGGACGGCGATGGTGGTGACGAACGGAGTCCGAAAGAGGGTCCGGAATGCCAACCGGATACTTCGCATCGTCGGCGCCTCGGGGTGCTCAGGTTATAGAGGAAGACGGGGGTCGGTACGCCTGAGTTTCGCGTCCTCTCCCTGAGATGGCCGGACCCCTGAAAGGGTTGCGCAACACGCACCGACTCGCGACCGTATTGAAACGACGCCCCAAGTTCCGGACTAC
>DASUBP010000188.1:0-4472 GCA_035763205.1 Gemmatimonadales bacterium | reverse complement strand
CCCTCCATCGCGAGCAAGCGCTGGGTCTACGAGCAATATGACTCGAGCGTTCAGGCCCGTGCCGTCATCCATCCTGGTGGTGACGCCGGCGTCCTCAGGGTTCAGGGGACCGATTTCGGCATCGCCGTGACCACCGACTGCAATTCCCGGTACCTGGCCCTCGATCCGTACGAAGGCGGCAAGGGCGCGGTCGCCGAGGCGGCTCTGAACATCGCCTGCACCGGCGCCCGGCCCCTGGGGATCACGGACTGCCTGAACTTCGGGTCCCCCGAGCGGCCGGAAGTGTTCTTTCAGTTCCGGGAAGCGTGCCGGGGAATCACGGATGCCTGCCGGGCGTTCGACACGCCGGTGACGGGTGGCAATGTCTCCTTCTATAACGAGAGCCCCACTGGCGCCGTGGATCCGACGCCAGTGATCGGGATGGTGGGCCTGCTGGACCACGTCGACCGGGCCGTCCACAGCCACGCCCGCGGTCCGGCGGATCACGTGCTGATCGCGGGCACCACCAGCGAGGAGCTGGGTGGGTCGGCCTACTGGCAGACCGTGTACGAGTTCCGAGGGGGCACGCCGCCGCACGTCGACCTCGCCCAGTCGCGCCGGCTGGTGGATTTCCTGGTCCGCGCGGCGGCGGACAGTCTGCTCAGCTCGGCGCACGACGTCTCGGGGGGAGGGCTCGCCGTGGCGCTCGCGGAGATCGCCATGGGCGGACCGTATCAGCCCGCGGGGTTCGGCCTCAACGTGAACCTCTCCCGGTACGCACCGGGCCTGGACACCGGTGCCCTGCTCTTCAGCGAATCCCACGCCCGGGCGGTCCTCACCGTGCCGCCCAGCCAGATCCACCTGGTGACGGCGCTGGCCTCCGAAATCGGCGTGCCCCTGTTCAACGCGGGAACCACGGGCGGTGCGGAGGGGTTGTTCCAGGTCACCCTCCGGGACGGCAAGATCTCATATCCGGTCGGCAAGCTCCGCGAGGTATATTTCGGGTCCATCCCCCGGCGCATGGGAGACTGAGACGAGATGTGCGGCATCATCGGCGTTTCCGGCGTTCCTGACGCAGCCCGCGTCGCGTACCTGGGGCTCTACAGCCTCCAGCACCGCGGCCAGGAGTCGTCGGGGATCGTCGCGGTCGATGGTGAAGGTGTTGCGCGATCCCACCGCGGAATGGGACTCGTTTCCGAGAACTTCAATGACCAGGTGCTGGCGTCTCTCACGGGGGATGTCGCCATCGGCCACACGCGGTACTCCACCGCCGGCTCCTCGATTCTCGCCAACGCCCAGCCCTTCCTCGCCCGCTATCGCGAGGGCCCGCTGGCCCTGGGGCACAACGGCAACCTCACCAACGCCGTGCCGCTCCGGGCCGACCTCGTGGCCAAGGGCTCCATCTTCCAGACCACGTCGGACTCGGAAGTCCTGGTCCACCTGATCGCGCGTTCCGAAGCCCGCGAGCCGGAAGACCAGATCCTCGATGCGCTGGAACGCGTCGATGGCGCGTACTCGCTGGTGCTCACCATCGGCCGGACGCTCTACGCGCTCGTCGACCCCCGCGGCTTCCGCCCCCTGATCCTCGGCAAGCTGGGTCCCGGGTACGTCGTGGCGTCGGAGACCTGTGCGCTCGATCTGATCGGGGCCGAGGTTGTCCGGGAGCTCGAACCGGGGGAGATGCTGAGGATTCACGAAGGCGAAGTCGTGCGGCTTCCGAACCTGCCGAAGAAGGCGTCCCAGCGGTGCATCTTCGAGCTGGTGTATTTCTCGCGCCCCGACTCCACGATCTTCCACCGGTCCGTCGACGGGGTCCGCCGCGCCCTCGGCCGTGAGCTGGCGAAGGAACATCCCGCTCCGGGCGCCGACTGCGTCTTCTCGGTTCCCGACTCTTCCAACGCCATGGCGCTCGGCTTCTCCGAGCAGTCGGGCATCAAGCTGGAACACGCGCTGATCCGCAACCACTACGTGGGCCGGACGTTCATTCAGCCGTCGCAAGCGGGCCGGAACGCCAAGGTCAAGATCAAGTTCAACCCGGTTCGCGAAATCCTCGAAGGCAAGAACGTCGTGATCGTGGACGACTCGCTCGTCCGCGGCACGACGTCGCGCGGCCTGGTGCAGATGATCCGGCAGGCCGGCGCCAAGGAAGTGCATTTCCGGATCGCCTCCCCCCCGATCACCGGCCCCTGCTGGTATGGCATCGATACACCCTCGAAATCCGAGTTGATCGCCGCGAACAACACCGTCGAGCAGATTCGCAAGCACCTCGGCGTTGAGTCTCTCGGCTATCTCTCACTCGATGGGATGTTGCGCGCCGCCGGCGGCGACCCCAAAGAGTTCTGTCACGCGTGTTTCTCAGGAGCCTATCCCACGCCGATTCCGGATGAGTCGGCCCGTGGGCGCTACGAGCTGCCGGTCGCCGTTCCCGTCTAGCTCGTGGTTGTCTAGCCGTCTAGCCGTCTAACCGTCTAGTCTTTGGAGACACCGATGCCCTCGGTGGAACGCTTCGTCTATTCCTTCGGGAACGGCCGGGCCGACGGCTCCGCCGCCATGCGCGACATCCTGGGCGGCAAGGGCGCCGGGCTGGCCGAAATGGCCAACCTGGGCCTTCCCGTCCCACCCGGTTTCACCATCTCCGCCAAGATCTGCATCGAGTACCTCGAGGCCGGAGCGTTCTCCCCCGAGCTCCGGGAAGAGGTCGAGCGGCATCTGAAGCAGCTGGAGCAGATGGCGGGCAAACGACTGGGGGACGTCGAGAATCCCCTGCTGGTGTCGGTCCGCTCCGGCGCCGCCGTGTCCATGCCCGGGATGATGGAGACCATCCTCAACCTCGGACTGAACGACCAGACCGTGCAGGGGCTGATCTCGGGGTCGAAGAACCCGCGCTTCGCGTACGACTCCTACCGCCGGTTCGTCCAGATGTACGGCGACGTGGTCTACGAGCTGGGCAAGGAGCCGTTCGAGGAGGTCCTGGACGAGTACAAGAAGAAGCGGAAAGTCGAGCGCGACATCGATCTGCCCGCCGAGGACCTGGCGGCGCTGGTGCGCGAGTTCAAGGACATCATCCAGGCCAAGCGCGGCACTCCCTTCCCCGACGATCCCCAGGAACAGCTCTGGGGCGCCATCGAGGCGGTCTTCAAGAGCTGGCACACTCGCCGCGCCATCGACTACCGCAAGGTCCACAACATCCCCGACGACCTCGGCACCGCCGTCAACGTGGTGTCGATGGTCTATGGCAACATGGGAGACGACTGCGGCACCGGCGTGGCATTCACGAGGAATTGCAGCACCGGCGAGAACGTCCTGAACGGCGACTACCTCACCAACGCGCAGGGGGAAGACGTCGTCTCCGGGGCCCGGACGCCGGAGTCCATCACCAGGATGAAGCGGGGCAAGCTCGCGAAGGTCTACAAGGAGCTGGAGCGGATCGCCGAAAAGCTCGAGCACCACTTCAAGGATGTGCAGGACATCGAATTCACCTTCGAGCATGGCAAGCTGTACATGCTCCAGACTCGCCGTGCCCAGCGGACCGGCATGGCGGCCGTGCGAGTCGCAGTCGAGATGGTGGAAGAGAAGCGGATCAGCGAGGACGAGGCGGTCCAGCGGGTGCCCCCCCAGGACCTGGACCAGCTCTTCCATCCCATGGTGGATCCGAAGGCGGCCGTCACGGTCATCGCCAAGGGACTCCCTGCCTCACCGGGGGCGGCCATCGGCGAAGTCGTCTTCGACGCCGACGAGGCCGAGGCGCTCGCGAAGAAAGGGCACAAGGTCATCCTGGTCAGACCGGAGACCTCGCCCGAGGACTTCCACGGCATCGTGGCCGCGCAGGCGGTGCTCACTGCTCGCGGCGGCATGACCAGTCACGCAGCCGTCGTCGCCCGCGGCATGGGTAAGACGTGCGTCGTCGGAGCCAAGGAGCTCGACGTCCAGCCTGCCGCGGGGCGCTTCAGCGCCAACGGCAGGACGGTCAAGAAGGGGCAGATCGTGACCGTCGACGGGACGTCGGGCCGGGTCATTCTTGGCGCGGCGAAGGTGGTCGCTCCCAAGGCCGGGAAGCACTATGACATCCTGATGAAGTGGGCCGATGCCCGGCGTCGCCTGAGGGTCCGGACCAATGCCGATACGCCGGCCGACGCGAAGCGCGCCCGGGAGTTCGGCGCCGAGGGCATCGGGTTGTGCCGGACGGAGCACATGTTCTTCGAGGGGCACCGGATCACCGCCATGCGGGAGATGATCGTCGCCACCGACGAGACCGGCCGTCGCAAAGCGCTCGCCAAGCTCCTGCCGATGCAGCGTTCGGATTTCGAGGGGATCTTCGAGGCAATGGCGGGACTGCCGGTCACGATCCGGCTGCTCGATCCCCCGCTCCACGAGTTTCTGCCCCATACCAAGGCGGAAATCGCGGAGCTGGCCAAGGCGATGAAGATGCCGGCAGCGCAGCTGGCGCGGATCGTCGCCAATCTCGTCGAGGCGAATCCCATGCTCGGTCACCG
>DASUBP010000187.1:0-5536 GCA_035763205.1 Gemmatimonadales bacterium | reverse complement strand
CTGCTCCACCCGCATGCCGGGTTTCACCCCTACGAACAGCGTGGGCTGATAGAACCACCCGCGTTCGAGCCCCTTCCCCGTCGCCTTGGCACCGCCGATCAGGACCGCCGCGCCCTGCTCCTTCGCGATGCCGACGTACTCCTCGACCTTGTTGCGGGAAGCCTCGTGGATGAGCGGTCCCACTTCGGTCTGAGCGTCGAGCCCGGGACCAAGCCGCAGTTTTTGCGCTCGGTCCGCCACCATCTTGACGAAGCGGTCGTGGATGCCGGACTGGAGAATGAGCCGGCTGGTGGCCGTGCAACGCTGCCCGGTCGTGCCGAACGCGCCCCAGAGCACCCCGTCGAGGGCGAGCTCGAGGTCGGCGTCGTCCATGACGATCATCGCGTTCTTGCCACCCATCTCGAGCGACAGGCGCTTGTGCATCCGGCCGCAGGTCGCACCGATCAGCGCGCCGGTCTCCGTCGATCCGGTGAACGAGATCACGCCGACGTCGGGGTGCTCGACGAGCGCTTTCCCCGCCGCACCGCCGCCATGCACCAGCTGGATCACCTCGGGCGGGAGGCCCGCCTCGAGCAACAGCTCCACCAGCAGATGAGCGGTGTGCGGGACGTCCTCGGAGGGCTTCCAGATCACCGCATTTCCGCACAGCAGGGCCGGGAAGATCTTCCACGTCGGCACGGCGAGCGGAAAGTTGAATGGGGTGATGACCCCAACGGTCCCGATGGGGCGGCGGAAACTCATCGCCCACTTGTTCCGGAGCTCCGAGGGGACGGTCTTCCCGTACAGCCGGCGGCCCTCGGTATGCGCGTAGTAGGCGGTGTCGATGCCTTCCTGCACGTCGCCGCGGGTCTCGAGCAGCACTTTCCCCATTTCCCGGGTCATCGCCCGGGCGAACTCTTCCTTCTTCTTGACCAGGAGATCACCGACCCGCTGGAGCACCTGCCCCCGGATGGGCGCCGGGGTTCTGGACCACGCGGCGAATCCCTTCTTGGCCGATGCCGCCGCGCGGCCGACGTCCTCGGCACCGGACTGGGGAAACCGACCGATCAGGTCGGAGGTATCGGCGGGATTGGTGTTGTCGAAATAGTCGCCGGTGACGGGGGCAACCCAGGCGCCGGCGATGAAGTTCTTAAAGTCGGTCATGAAAGAGGGGTCAGGGGTCAGGAGTCAGGGGTCAGGGGTCAGGGACACATCCACGTCGCGATCTCGCGGGCGTAATGTACTCGGGGCAGGATCTCACGAGCGGCCAAGGTCAGGCCCCAGATCACGAGTCCCTGGGAGAGGATGTGGGCCCACGGGAGGTGACGGCGCCAGGAGGAGATCGAGCTCCAGACTCCCGCGGTGAGCACCGCGGCGACGCCCAGGAGATAGAACCCGAGCTTGAATCCGCAGCCGTGCGTGTACGGCCATTGCGTCATCCCGATGCCGATGAGGAGGCCGAGTCCCACCCGGATCCAGGTGCCGGCCCATTCCCGCGTGGAGAGCACGCGGGGACCGTGCCCGGCGTGCGCTTGACCGGGAGGAGGGTAACCACCGGCCGGCTTGATGGGGGCAGGAGCCGGAGGGTGCCCCGGCATGTTGTTGAGCAGCCGATCGACCTCGGCCAGCTCCTTGTCCCAGTCGCGGTCGCGCTCATCCTTCCCAGGCACTCAGCCCTCCCGTACCAGACCGTAGCGCTCGATTTTCTTGTAGAGGTTGCTGCGCGGCATCTCCAATGTGCGCGCGGTTTCGGAGACATTCCAGTCGTGCTCCTGCAGCTTGGCGACCAGGAACGCCTTCTCCGCGGCCAGCTTGAACTCCTCGAAAGTGGCGGACTGGAACAGGGCGCCCCCATTCCCTCCCGCGATGCCCACGCCTGCCCCCGTTCCCCCACTGGGGCCGGTGGCGATCCGTTCCACGTCGGCGGCCGTCACCGCCCGCCCCGGCGCGAGAATGAGCAGCCGTTCGACCGCGTTCTTCAGCTCGCGAATGTTGCCGGGCCAGTCATGCTGCGCCAGATGCTCGAGCGCCCCTTCCTCGAAGCCGCGCGACGGGAGACCGGTGGCCCGCCCCAGCTCTTCGACGAAATGCCGGACGAGCTGCGGGATGTCGCCCCGCCGCTCACGCAGGGGGGGGACGACGATGGGCACGACGTTGAGGCGATAGAGCAGATCTTCGCGGAAACGTCCCGCTGCGATTTCCGAGTCGAGCTTCTTGTTGGTCGCGGCGATGACCCGGACGTCCACCGCCAGCGTCTTGCCCGATCCGACCCGGGAGATCACGCCCTCCTGCAGCGCTCGCAGCACCTTGGCCTGCGCCGAGAGGCTCATGTCGCCGATTTCGTCGAGGAACAGCGTGCCGCCATCGGCCAGCTCGAACTTGCCCGCGCGGTCCCCCACCGCGCCCGTGAACGACCCCTTCACGTGCCCGAAGAGCTCGCTTTCGATCAGCTCGGTGGGAATGGCCGCGCAATTCACTTCCACGAAGGGGCCGTCGGCGCGCGGAGACAGGTTGTGAATCGCCCGGGCGACGAGCTCCTTGCCCGTCCCATTCTCGCCCGTGATCAGGACCCGGGCGGGCGTGGGCGCGACTTTCTCGATGGTGTCCAGCACCTGCTTGATGGCCTTGGACGACCCGACGATCTGGTGCCGCGACTGCACTTCCGCCTTCAGACGGACGTTCTCGTCGGCCAGGGCGCCGTGCTGCAGCGCGTTGCGCAAGGTGAGGAGCACGCGGTCGGTGTCGAGCGGCTTTTCCAGGAAGTCGTACGCGCCGAGCTGCGTGGCTTCGACGGCCGTCTGCACGGTGCCGTGCCCGGAGATCATGACCACCTGCGCGTGAGGATCGAGCTCCCGCAACTTGCGGAGGGTCTCGAGCCCATCCATCCCCTGCATCTTCACGTCGAGGAAAACGAGGTGGGGGCGGAACTCCGGATACTTGAGGAGGAGGTCGCCACCGGACGAGCAGCTCATAACCTCGAGATTCTCGAACTCGAGGAGCTGGGTCAGCGCCTCGCGAATCCCTTTCTCGTCATCGGCCACCAGCACGCGTTGAGTCACGCCTTGGACCTCCGGTAGCACACCACGCCCGTGGGGTTGATCGCGATCCGGCGGATGGTCGTCGGGACGAGCACCGGCACGCTCCCGTCGTCGGCGCCGGCGATCAGCTTCGCCAGCCGGTTCACGGCCGGCGACGGGAACGGGAATCCGTGGACCGACAGCTCCTGGATCTTCCAGTGCGCGACGCCGGGTGTGCCGATGGTCACCGGCCCCGCCATCCGTAAAGGCTCATACGTCGCGAGCACGTGCTCCGCTGGCCCCAACGCATCGCGGGGCAAGACGCGCGTATCGAGACGCGCGTCCACGGCGATACTGCCGTCCATCAGCTCGACCCGAAGGGAGTCGAACCCCTTCCGCACGGTCCAGTCGATTCCCCCGCCGATCAGCGACGCCATCTCGTTCGGCGTCAGGACCACCGAATCGGGGCCCCCGGGGGCACCGAGGGATGCCAGTTTCGCGGCCACGGCGCGCACGGCTCCCGGGGTGGGAGCGCCGACGGACGTGTCGGAAACGGGTGGCAACCGGGTCGAATGGGGCCCCAGGTATCTGGAGGCGGTGTGCATGATCGGCGCCCGGAACCAGTACGCGACCCCCGCCGCGATGACGATCGCGAGCAGGCAGCCGAGGCGCCCGATGGCTTTAAGACAGCCGTCCATGCCGTACCTCCTCGTACACCGCCCCGCCCTTCATGGTGGTGCTCTTCATCAATTCGACGGAGGTCACTTCCGCGGTTTCACTCCAGACGAGGGCGTCCAGGGTCTCTTCCAGTACCCGAAAGGCCCCCTGGGGGCTGTCTCGCCGGGAACGGCCCAGGCGGCCCAGGGTGACATGGGGCCTGAACGGGCGCCCTTCCGGAGGGAACCCCAAGGGGCCGAACGCCTGCTCCACCCCGTGCTGCAACAGCTCGAGGGCGGGATCGGTGACGACGCCGGCCCAGATCACGGACGGATGGGCCGCGTTGGGAAAGGCTCCGAATCCCTGTACGGTGACCGGCATCGAGCGCACGCCTGCCACCGCCCTGTCGAGCGCGTCTCCCAGTTCTCCGAGGCGCTGCTCGTCCGTCTCGCCGAGAAACTTGAGGGTCAGGTGCATGCCGTCCGGGGCGACCCAGCGGACGGGGAGGTGCATCGCTCGCAGCGGCTCCGTGGCTTCCCACAAACCTGCGCGCAACGTGGCCGGGAAGTTCACGGCCACGAACAATCTCACGGGGCGGCGCGATCGAGCAGGAGACTGCCCCGGCGATAGCCCCGGGGATCGACCTCAACGGTGGTGAACCCCAGCTCCTGGAAGCGCCGGCGAATCGTCTCGATCCGGGCCTCCACCAAGGCGAAGGCCGCCGGGTCGACTTCGATGCGCGCCGCCGTGCCGGTGTGCCGCACCCGCAGATCCCCCGTGACGCCCTCGGCCCGGAGATACGCCTCGCCAGCTTCGACTTGTTTCAAGCGGGTGGGCGTGATCGCCAGGCCGTACTGGATCCGCGACGACAGGCAGGGAGCCGCCGGGGCGTCCCAGTTGGGAAGGCCAAGATCGGCAGACGCGGCGCGAATCTCCGCCTTCGTCAGACCCGCCTCGGCGAGCGGTGAGCGGACGCCGGCGGCGGTACCCGCGGCCCGGCCGGGGCGATGCTCCCCGAGGTCGTCGGCGTTCGACCCGTCGCAGATCACCGCGAGTCCCCGCTCCGCCGCCACCCGCGACAGGCGCCCCCACAGCTCGGTCTTGCAGTAGAAGCAGCGGTTGGTCGGGTTGGCGAGGTAGCGGGGGTCGTCGAGCTCACGAGTGAGGACTTCGAGCACCGGCACGTCGAACCGGCCGGCGATCTCGTGCGCCACGCGCCACTGTACTTCGGGATACGAATCGCTGCGTCCAATTGCGGCGAGCATCCGGTCCCGTCCGAGCTCCTGGCGGAGCACCACGGCGAGCAGGGCGGAATCGACACCACCGGAGTACCCGAGGAGAGCGGAAGGATAGGCGCGCACCACCTCGCGCAGGCGACTGAGACTCATGGCCGAATAGTAGTGAGGCGGAGGTGCCGACGTACCCCGGGTTCCGGGACCGGAACCGGATAGTCCCGCCCGCGGAAACCAATTACTATGATGAAACGTTATTGAACTATCTCCGTGACCTACTAATCGTCAGTCATGATTCCGAGGAGCTAGCGAAATGTCGGGCAAACGACCGATCGATGCGGTGGATCGCCAGCTGCTCCGCCTGCTCGCCGACAACGGCCGGGCCAGCTTCCAGGCCCTCGCGGATGAAGTCGGACTCTCCCGGCCCGCGGTGATGGAGCGGGTCCGGCGACTCGAAAGTGCGGGCATCATCACCGGGTATTCGGCCCAGCTCGACCGCGCCAAGGCCGGGGTTCCCGTCACCGCGTTCGTCGCGGTCCGCTACGGCAGCTCGGGCTACGTCGGCGACGAGCCGCGCATGCGGTCACTCCTCAAGCATCCCGGAGTACTCGAAGCTCACCACGTGGCCGGCGACGACTGCTATGTCCTCAA
>DASUBP010000186.1:0-51303 GCA_035763205.1 Gemmatimonadales bacterium | reverse complement strand
TCGTAAATATTGCTGGCCAGGTCCGCGGGAATTCCGTACTTGCTGGAAAACCCGATGATGGCGGTCGCCCGCTCCAACTGCAGCTTGGCCACCGTCAGCTCACCCTGGACCTGATCCAGAGTCTGTTCCATGCCTCGCACGTCCGCGGCCGGAACCGTGGCTTCGGGGAGGGTCACGTCGTCCGCAGTGGCGCGACGGACCCATCCGCCGACGGCGCTCACCGCCAACGCGAACCCTACGATCACCGTCCCCCGCAGCATCAGTCGCTGGGTCGTGGTGCGCATATACCTCTCTTGTGAAGAACTGTCTCGGGGACAACCTGCCATCCCCGGTTCAAAACTCCGTCAAGCTTCGGCGGAGGTCCCGCCATGCTTCTCAACCAAGTGCACCGGCCCGATTGCCATATGCCGGTCCACCGCCTTCACCATGTCATAGACGGTCAGGAGCGCGACGCTCACGGCCGTCAGGACTTCCATTTCCACCCCGGTCCGGCCCACCATCCGGGCCGACGCCCGGACCTGTACTCCCGGTAGCGCCTCGTCCAGCGTCGCCTCGACGGCGATGTGGTCGAGTGCCAGCGGGTGGCAGAGCGGGATCAACTCGGCCGTCCGCTTGGCCGCCATCGTCCCCGCCACCTGCGCGACGCCGAGGACGTCGCCCTTCGCCACCGCCTGGTCCCGGACCAGCCCGAACGCCTCCTCCGACATCCGGATGCGGCCTTCCGCCACCGCACTGCGGGCCGTCGCGGGCTTCCCGCTGACGTCCACCATGCGGGCGCGGCCTTCCTGATCCAGGTGCGAGAGCTTCACGATCGCCCTCCACCGGCCAGGTCCTCAGTCAAGACGGCCGTCAGGAGCTGAGGATTCACATTGCCCTGGGCCAGCTCCCGCGCTTCGAGCACCCGTGTCATCGCCGCCATCACTTTGCTCGTGTCGCCACCCTCACGGGCTTCGTCCCGGAGGCGTTCGAGGAGCGCATCGAGCATCGAGGTGAATGCTCCGCGCGCCTGGAACGGGGGCTGCGTCAGCGCCGCTCCATACCGCGCGGCCGTTCCACCCCGTATGGCTTGCAGGAGTCGGTCCGCTGCGGCGGCCCCGCTCCCCTCGCTTCCCTCGGTCGCAACTAGCCTGCCAATCGCTCCCTCGGCACCCTGTACCCGCCGCGCGACGCTTGCGGCGTCCCCTAGGCGTGACACCATGTGTTGCTGTACGAATGATGTCACAACACTGTCTGGCAACCTGCCTACCCTTACCCGAACCGTCCGGGAGAGAATCGTCGGCAAGAGCGCGTCGGGTTCACTCGTCGTCAGGATGATGAAGGCTGTCGGCGGCGGCTCCTCGAGTGCCTTGAGCACCGCGTTTGCCGCTCCGTCCTGACCCTTCTGCGCCGCCAGGCGCTCCGCATCGCCCAGGATGAAGACAGCCCGTGAACCCTGGGCCGGCTTCAGTGCGAGACGCCTGAGCATCAGGCGCGCCGACGCCATGCTGTGCGCCGCCAGTCCCGCCGGGGGCGCGTAGAACGGCTCTTCACGACGCTCGGCCAACACCTCGCCGATCGCCTCTTCGACGAGGTCGATCTGCTTGTCCGCGTCGGCGCCTTTTTTCGTGAGCTCAACCGGGACGAACCAGTGCAGATCCGGGTGGCTCAGGTTTTCGACTTGCCGGCACGACGCGCATTTTCCGCATGGCGCAGACGCCGTTTCGCAGAGAAGCGTCTGGGCCAGCCACAACGCCAAGCGCTGCTTCCCGACCCCCCTGGGGCCCTCGAACAACAGAGTCTGTGGGAGACGGCCGGCCCGGATTGCATCGGCGAAGCGCGCCCGCAGCGCTTCGTGGCCAGCGATAGGGGGGAGTGGCATTGTCGGAAATCTAGCGGCAGGGGGCCTTGGCGCCCCGAGTTCATTTGTCAACTCGTTACGTTACAACGGTATATCACTACTGGACAGGTATTGCGCTACCATAATAATATGTTCAATAATGAGTTATATGAAAAAGTGAGCACGCAATCGCCGATTTCGTCAGATAATTGCTAGTTTTTTCGGTGTATCTACGGCATTTATTGACCTGGATTCAGTACCGGCTCGACGTGTTTCTTGTAGCAATCCGGGCAAATGCCGTGGCTGAATTCCGCCCGGGAACGCTGTTCGATGTAGGTCTCGATCGATGTCCAGCGGTTCATCTCATCCCGAATCCGTTTGCAGTAACTGCAAATCGGAAGCAGACCCTCCAGTTGCTGCACTTCCCTCCGAAGGCCGAGGATACGCTCAGCGACCCGAAGCCGGCACTGCAGGTCGACGGCGTCGAGCGGCTTGGCGAGGAAGTCGTCTACGCCCCCATCCATCGCTTCGAGGTACTCCGCCCGCCCGCTTTTCGCCGTCAGCATGATGAAATAGGTGTACTCTCCCGACCGGTTTCGGATCTTCCGGCACAGATCCAGGCCCTCCATCTGCGGCATCTCCCAGTCGGAAATGACCACCGGGATCCGGATAGACTGCAGGAGTTCCCAGGCTTCGGCCCCGTCCGCCGCGTCGGTAACTTCGTGGCCCGCGGCCAGGAGCAGCCGCTTGAGGACTTCCCGGGTGACAGACTCGTCTTCGACGATGAGGATTTGCACGTCCCTGGTCGCTCCGGTCTATTGGGCCCGTCGTTCCAATGCGGATTGCACCAGCCGCTCCAGCGTCTCCGTTTCGAAGGGCTTGGAGAGAAAGGCGCCACCCGTGGCGGCGGCTTCGTGGGCCAGGCCCTGGTCCGCGTACCCCGACATATACACGACGGGCAGTCCGGGGCGCGACTCCCGCAGACGGCGGGCCAGGTCGGGGCCGCTCATGCCGGGCATGACCACGTCGGTGACGAGCAGGTCGAGCTTCAGGGCAGGGTCCGAGGCGAGCTCCAGGGCGACCTGCCCGTCGGTCGCAGCCAGCACCCGGTAGCCACGAGCCTCCAGTACCCGCTGGGTCAGCAGCCGGACCCGTGGCTCGTCCTCCGCCAGGAGGATGTGTGCAGAGGGCGCGTGCTTCTCACCGGAGTCCGCCGGAATCGCCGCCGGCAAGGAGGCCCGCCGGAAACTGGCGTCCTCGACCCGTGGGAGAAAGACGGAGAAGGTGCTGCCCTTTCCGGGCGCCGACTCGACCGAGATGGACCCGCCACTCTGTCGCACGATTCCGTATACCGTGGCCAACCCCAGCCCCGTTCCCTTGCCGACCTCTTTGGTGGTGAAGAACGGTTCGAACAGGTGTGAACGGACTCGGTCATCCATTCCAATGCCGGTGTCGGTGATCGCCAGCATCACGCGCGACACCGGTTGGCCGGAGGCCCCGGGAACGGGGGTGTCCCTCCGGTTGGCCGTGCGGATCGTGAGCCGGCCTCCCTGGGGCATGGCGTCCCGAGCGTTCACGGCGAGGTTCAGCAGCACCTGCTCGATCTGGCCTGGGTCGGCCATGACCCGCCCGAGGTCCTCCCCCAGAATGGTCACGAGCTCCACGTCTTCGCCGATCAGCCGCTGCAGCATTTTGTCCATCTCGCTGACGACGACGTTCAGGTCCAGCACCTCCGGCTGGAGTACCTGCCGCCGCGAATACGCGAGGAGCTGCCGGGTCAGTCCCGCGGCCCTCGCGGCCGAGCGCTGGATTTCGTCGACGTCCTCACGGGACCGCGATCCGGCGGGCAGGTCCCGCTGCATCAGGGAGCAGGTGCCCAGGATGGCGGTCAGGATATTGTTGAAGTCATGGGCGATGCCCCCGGCCAGCCGCCCCACCGCTTCCATTTTCTGGGCCTGGCGGAGCTGGTCTTCCAGGTGGTGCTGGGCGGTCACATCCCGCTGAGTGCCCCAGATCCGGCGCAGATGGCCGCCAGCCACGATGCCGATGCGGTTATTCAGGAATATCTTGTGGGCGCCTGAGCGGTCCCGCTCGAAGGACTCGATGTCCGACAGCCGGTAGCCGGAACGGACGAAGGTGCCCCAGGTCTCCCGATTCCACGCATGCTCCTGGATGATGAAGTTGCCGAGGCGCGCGCCGATGGCCTGGTCCACGCTCTCGAACCCATACATGCGCACCATCGCCTCGTTGCACTCGGCCAGGTAGGCGTCCCGATAGAGCCGGTTGACCTGCTCTTCCTCCGGGAGGTCGACCGGAATGGGGTGGTCGAGCTCCACCCGCCAGATCGCTTCGGTCGACTGGGTCACGAACGCGCGATACCGCTCCTCGGCCTGCCGCAGCGCGTCCTGCGCCCGCCGGCGTTCGATGGCCCGGGCGATCTGCGCCGACACGAAGGTCAGGATGTCCTTGTCCGCCTCCGTGAGCCGGACGCCCTCCGAGTACGTCTGCACCGTTACGACGCCGATGGTCCGGTTCTCGAGGGTGAGCGGGACGCCGAGCCAGTCGATGGAGGGCGCTCCCACTTCGTCCACATCGCCTCGCGCGACCATTTCCTCGAATACGTCGGACGTCGCCAGGAGCGGGAGACCGGAGCGGATGACGTACGACGTCAGGTTCCTCCCGAGGGGCAAGGGTTCGAACTGGGCGTCGAAGCGGTCGACGAAATAGGGGAACGTGACGCTTTCACCGTCAGGCTCGAGCAGTGCCACGTAGAAGTTGTCCGCCGGCATCAGCTCGCCGACGATACTGTGAATGGCGCGGAGGAGGTCTTCGAGGGAGCGTTCGATCGACGCCGCGTCCGCGATGCGGTAGGTCGCTTGCTGGACCCGTTCCGCGCGTTTGCGATCCGAGATATCGCGCGTGGTGACGATGATCGCCTCGACCGATGGATCGTCGAGCCGATTCACGCCCACCGCTTCGAGATTGCCCCAGTCCCCGTCCTTCCGGCGGGCCCGGCACTCGAGGTACACCTTGGAGCCGGGGCGGCGCATGAGCTCCCCGAACACCCCGCGCGCCCGGGGGAGGTCCTCGGGATGGATCAGGTCGAAGATCGACTTTCCGATGTTCTCCCCGGCCTCGTAGCCGAGAATCGGGAACGCCGCCGCGGTGGAGAAGTGGATGGTTCCGTCGGGCCGCAGCAGCAGGATGACGTCGGAGCTGTTCTCCACCAGGGCCCGGAACCGTTCTTCGTTCCGGCGCAGCTCCTCGGTGGCCCGCCGGACCTCCGACACGTCCCGGAAGCTCCAGACCCGGCCGATCACCTTCGTGCCGACCCGTTGAGGCACCGAGAATCGGTCGAACACCCGGCCATCCTTGAAGAGGATGGCGTCGTGACTCTCCGCCTCCGGGCGGCCGTAGAGCTCCATCACTTTTGCGAGGAAGACGTTCGGGTCTTGCAGTTGATCGAGCACGAACCCGATGAGCTGATCGTCATTCCGCGACTGCGCGACCGCCGGCGGAATGCGCCACATCTCGAGGAAGCGCTGGTTGTATGTGGTGATCGCCCCCGTCCGGTTCACGACGAGGATCCCATCGGCGGTGGATTCGAGGGTCGCGGTCAGGATGGATACCGCTTCCCGGAGGTCCCCTTCCGGTGGGGCGGGCGGGTGGGGAGGATGAGGGGGGCGAGGGGGGCGCGCCTTCGGCTTGCGCGGCATATCGTCGATTCTAGGCCCCCGTTCGGGAGCCGTCCAGCGGGAACGGCCTCCCGCCCTTGAAAATCAGGACAGAGAGGCCGTTCTGGTGTCGCACAGCTCCCGAGGAGGGACTCGAACCCCCGACCCGCCGGTTAACAGCCGGCTGCTCTACCGACTGAGCTACTCGGGAATAAAGCCGTCAGCAGACAGCCATCAGCTATCAGCAGACGGCGTGAAATATCACCGGGTGGCTGCGCGAGTTCAACTGACGGCTGACGGCTGATGGCTGACGGCTTCTTTCGGCTCCGCGACCAACATCCCGACTACAATCATGCCCCCCCCGACCCACTGCGTCAGTGAAAGCCGCTCCCCCAGCCAGAGCCAGCTCGCCAGGCTCGCGAACACGGGTTCCGTACAGAAGAGCAGGGCGGCCCGCCCCGAGGACAGGTCCTTCTGCGCCCGCATCTGCAGGAGCAACGCCACCGCGGTAGCCGCCACCCCGCAGTACGCCAACGCGAGTAGGGACTGCGTGGCGACGGCGAACCGCACCGGTTCCAGCAGGGGCGCGGCCACGCCGACACCGACGGCCACGACGACGATCTCGATGAATACCAATCGCCGGATGTCGAAGCGAAGACCCAGTTCGTGCACGGCCACGATTTGCGCCCCGAAGACGAGGGCGGTGATCAGCGTCCACCAGTCCCCTCGATTCAATCCGCCGGCGCCCGGGTCGGTGAGGAAGTAGATCCCGGCGGTGGCCAGCCCCAGCGCGGCCACTGTCCACCACGAGAGCCGCTCCCGGACCGCGACGAACGCGACCAGGGGCGCCAGCACCGACGACAGCGCCACGATGAATGCCGAGCGTGAGGCGGTCGTGTACGCGAGCCCCACCGCCTGGGTCGCGAACCCCACGCCGAGGAGTGCACCCAGCAGGAGACCGGCGAACCACTCGCCGCGTGAAGGCAGGGGCCGAAGGCGGGTGCCCGGGAGGAGAATCAGCGCGCCGAGCGTGAAACGGATGGCCACGAACGCGAGTGGCGACGCGTCTGCGAGCGCGACCTTCACCGTCGGGAACGAAAGCCCCCAGATGGCGCAGGTGAAGACCAGCAGCAGATCGGCCTGGCGTCTGGTCACGATCCGCCCCGCAGATAGCGCCCGGTCACGGAGCCGCGCGCTTGGGCGATCGCTTCCGGGTCCCCTTCAGCTACCACACGTCCTCCGTCCGCTCCGGCTCCGGGTCCCAGGTCGATTACCCAGTCGGCGCGCTTGATGACATCCAGGTGATGCTCAATGACCAGCACGGTATGCCCGGCGTCCACCAGACGGTCGAGCACCCGGCAGAGTGTGCGGACGTCGTCGAGATGCAGGCCGGTGGTCGGCTCGTCCAAAATGTAGAACTTCCGGCCTCTTCGGGACCGTCCGCCTGCGGACGAGAGCTCCCGCGCGATCTTCAGTCGCTGGGCCTCGCCCCCCGACAACGTCGTCGCCGGCTGCCCGAGGCGCAGATACCCGAGTCCCACTTGCTGCAGGTGCCAGAGCGTCCGGGCCAGGCCCCCCTGGCGGTGGAAGATGGACAGAGCCTGGTCGACCGTGAGCTGGAGCGTTTCGTGAATCGACCGCCCGTCCACTTTGACGTCGAGGATTTCGCGCTTGTACCGGCGGCCGCCGCAAATCTCGCAGGGGACGAACACGTCGGCGAGAAACACCATTTCGATTTGCACGTGCCCGGCTCCTTCGCACGCTTCGCAACGGCCGCCCGCCACGTTGAAGGAGAACGTACTCGGCGTGTAGCCCCGTTCCCGGGCCAACGGCGTGGACGCATACAGCGCCCGCAGCTCATCGAAGGCTTTCACGTACGTGACCGGATTGGACCGGGGGGTCCGGCCGATCGGACTCTGGTCGACCAGCACGACGTCGGCGATCCCCTCCCATCCCGCCAATCCCGAGACGGCGCCCACGACCTCACCCAGATGCTCCTTGGCGCTGTGCCCACCCTTGATGCGGGATTCGAGCTGCCGGTAGATGACGTCATGGACGAGCGTGGACTTCCCGGATCCGGAGACACCCGTAACGACCGTCAACGTGCCGAGGGGGATGCGCACGTCGACGCCCTCGAGGTTGTGCAGCCGCGCGCCGCGGACCGTCAGCCATCGCGGACCGGCGGGACGGCGAGCCGAGGGAACGCCGATCCGCTTTTCGCCGGACAAGTACTGGCCGGTGAGCGTTCCCGCTTCGCGCACGCGAGCCGCCGGGCCCTGGTAGACCACCTGCCCGCCATTCTCGCCGCTCCCCGGTCCGAGCTCGACCATGTAGTCGGCGGCGGCCATGGCGGCCGGGTCATGTTCCACCACGACGACCGTGTTGCCGGCATCCGCCAGGCGGCGGAGGAGGCCGAGGAGGCGGTCGGTATCGCCGGGGTGCAGCCCGATGGAGGGTTCGTCGAGCACGTAGGTGGTGTCCACCAGGTGGGCACCGAGGGCGTTGGACAGGGCGATCCGCTGGGCTTCGCCACCCGACAGCGTTCGAGTCTGGCGGTCGAGCGTCAGGTATCCCAATCCCACGTCGACCACGAACTGCACCCGGGCGACCAACTCCCCGAGAATGTGCTCCGCGATGGCTTGCTGGAAATCGGGGAGCGAGAGCTCCTTGAGCCAGGTGGTCAGTGCCGTCGCCGTAAGGGCGGAGACTTCAGCGACCGTCTTCCCGGCCACTTTCACGGCCAACGCGTCCGGTTGGAGGCGCGCGCCGCCGCATTGGGGGCAAGTCTTGGCAAGCTGGTACTGACGCAGAAAGACGCGGATGTACTGCTTGTACCGCTTTTCTTCGAGGCGCTCGAGGAACGGAAACATCCCCACAAAGCGGCCCTTGGTGCCGTGCAGGAAGAACTCCCGATCCCCCGCCGGAATCTCTTGCCAGGGGGTGTCCACGGAGACGCCCCGGTTCCTCGCGGCATCCCTCAGAATCCGGCGCCGCCCTTCGTACCGCGGCTTGGTCCACGGGTCGAGGGCGCCTTCAGCCAGGGACAGCCGCTGGTCGGGGATGATCAATGATTCGTCGTACTTGAGGACCGCGCCGAACCCGTTGCACCCGGGACAGGCACCCCGGGGATTATTGAACGAGAACAGGTTGGGCGTCGGAACCGGAGCCGGCCGCCCGCAATTGGAGCAGGCCGGCTGCTCCGAGAATCGGCGGCGGTGGCCGCCGTCGGTAAGCACCAGGGCGACTCCATCGCCCTCCGCGAACGCGGTCGACACGGCGTCGGTCAGCCGGCCCCGGTTCGCGGGGCTGGCGCTGACCCGGTCCACGAGGATCAGCACTTCCTTCGCCGCCCGGATCCGGGATTCGGCATCGTCCGTGTCGAGCCGGGTGACTTCGCCGTCGAGCTGGACGCGCACGAATCCCGCGGCCCGGAGCTGGGCGGCTATCTCGATGTCTGCGCGATCTCCGGCTCCGGGCAGCGGAAATGCCACCGTCACGGAGTCGACGACTCCCGACTCCCGGCTCCCGACCACACCGTCGACCACGTCTTGAACGGTGTCTGCTTTCACCACATTCCCGCAGTTGCGGCAGTAGGTCGTTCCGGTCCGCGCCCACATGAGGCGGAGGAAGTCGTAGATCTCCGTGGCGGTCCCGACGGTCGAGCGGCTCGAGGTGGTCGGGTTCTTCTGCTCGATGGCGACAGCCGGTGAAAGCCCCTCGAGCGAGTCCAGCAGGGGCTTCGGCATCCGCTCCAGAAACTGCTTGGCATAGGACGACAGCGATTCGATGTAGCGCCGCTGTCCCTCGGCGTAGAGGGTGTCGAACGCCAGCGAGCTCTTCCCGGACCCCGAGGGCCCGGTAATGACCGTAAAGGCCCGCCGGGGCAGGGAGACGGTGATCCCCTTCAGATTGTGCTGGCGCACGTTGCGGAGGACGACTTGGTCGGGAGGGGCTGGCATAACCCCTAAACATAACCTTACCTTCGGCCTCACATGGCGCTCGCCCTGACCCCTCGGCTGCTCCGCCGGGGACTCGCCCTATTCGCAATCATTTCCCTGGCCGGTGTCGTCGCCCTGCTTTTCTATGGCGACAACCTCCGGGCGTTCCTCGACGCCCTCGCTTCCATTCACTGGCGGTGGGTCGGAATCGGCCTCGCGCTCGCGTCCATGGACTGGGTAGGCGGCGGCACGCGGCTCTGGGTGGTGGCGCGGCACATCCAGCCCGGCGTCCGACTCAGGGACATGATCGTGGCGGGAGGCATGAGCGCCTGGGGCGGCTACCTGACCCCGTTCCAGACGGGCGCCGGCCCGATGATGATGTGGACCATGAAGCGCGCCGGAGTCCGTCTTCCCGCCGCCTTCACGGCCACCTTCATGACCTTCGTTGCGACGGTCGCGTTTTTCGCGATTGCCGGGCCGCTCGCGATCTTTTTCGGTGCCGGCCGGTCCTTGGCGAAGCACCATATCGTCTTGGGCATCGGTCTCTACGACCTCTTCCGCGTCTCCCTGGGCGTTTTCGTTTTCCTCGGCCTCTTGATGCTGTTCTTGATGGTCTTCCCCCGGCTGGCCAAGGACCTGGTGCATTGGCTGGCGGGCAGAGTGGGGAAGCGGAGCCGCCGGGTGGCGGCGGGCATGGAGCAGCTGCGGGAGGGGATCGAATATGGCCACCGGTGCTTCGTGGCCTTCGGCAGCCCGAAGGGGTGGCTCGCCACCTTCTGGGCCATCGTCCTGTCGGCCCCGTCACATGCGAATAAACTGCTCGCCGGCTACGTCGCCATGCGGGCCCTGGGCATCCCCGCTGACTTCGTCGAGATCCTGCTGGTGCAGACCCTCATCACCTTCGTCCTCTACTTTGCCCCCACGCCGGGTGGTTCTGGAATGGCCGAGGGGATTTCGACGGTCGTAATGTCCATTTACGTCCCTCGCCCTCTCATCCCCAGCTATACCCTGGTCTGGCGATTCATCAACAGTTACGCGACCGTGATCGTTGGCGCCCTCATTTTCTGGGGATGGCTTCGGAAGGGGCTCATCGGAATGGAAGAAGCGGTGTCGACGGACCAGCGCCCAGAGATCACCGACGGGGCGTAACCCGTGTCGCCTTGTCCAGTTACGGACCCGGGCGTAACTTCCGTGCCGGCCTTCCCGTAGAAAGGAACCCCCGATGGCCCTTCTCGAGATGGGCGGCAGAAAGTTCACGATTCCTGCCGGCGAAGTGGTGCTCGGCAGTGCTGCCGATTGTGCGATCCAATTGACGGGCCCCGGGATCACCCCCAAGACGGCAATCCTCAAGGGGTTGCCGGACGGCCAAGTTTCGATCCGGAAGGTCGACCCGCAAGCGATCATCGCCATCAATGGCGTCAATCTCGGTGCCGAACCGACGCCTCTTCTGCACGGCGACAAGATCGAAACCGGTGGCCATGAGCTGACGTTCGTGGATGAACGTCGTTCCGGAAGCACACAATACGTGGCCGCGATGGACGTCTCGAAGGCCGCGGCCGCTGCCAAGGCATCAGCGGGAGCGGGCAAGCCGACCGCCAACACCGGCGGCCGCATCGTTTCGCTCACCGACGGGCGCGAGTACGCCGTGACAGGTGCCTCTCTGGTCTTCGGACGCGAGGCCGGCTGCGATGTGGTCGTGACGGGGAAGGACGTCTCCCGGCGTCACGCGGAGATCCTGACCACCCCCAAGGGCTACATGGTGGTCGACTCGAGCACCAATGGCACCTTCGTCAACGACGAGAAGATCGAGGGTCAGCGTCTGCTGATGCGTGCGGATGTCATCAGGATCGGGGACGAGCAGTTCCGCTTCTATGCCGACGCCGCCCCGGCCGTCCAGGCACCGCCCTCCCCTCCCGCGGGGCCGGCCGCTAGTCCGCCGCAGGCCGCGCCCCAGACACCTCCACCCCCGAGCGGCGCGGGACACCGGTTGAACAACACCAGCTTCGGGATGGCGGCGGCACCACGGCCCTCCGCGACGGCGCCCAGCACCCCCGCCGGTTCGCCCGCGCCCGCCGCGATGGGCAACTTCCTCTTCCGCACCGGACCGCTGAAGGGCCAGCGCTATCAGATCAAGACGCCGGTCCTGAACATCGGTCGCGCGGACTATAACGACCTCGTCCTGGCTGACCCCTCGGTCTCCACGTCGCACGCGAAGCTGCAGCGCCGGGAGGGCGTATGGATGCTGGTGGACCTCGACTCCACGAACGGGACCTTCGTCGACGGCGAAAAGGTCCAGGGGGAGTCGCCGTTGTCGCCGGGCGTCATGGTACGGTTCGGGGATGTGCAGGCCGTGTTCGAACCGACCGACGACGCGATGGGGACGGCCAAGGGTGGCGGGACCAAAGTGATCGAGGCCTTCAAGCCCGGTTCCGCGGCCCCGGCTCCGGCTCCGAAGGCGGCGGCTCCGACGCCGCCTCCCCCGAAGGCTCCTGCGCCCGTCCCCGCGGTGAAGCGGCAACCGGTGCCGCCGCCGGTTCCGGCGAAGAAAAAGGGATGTGGGGCCAGCGCGGCCATGTTCGTTCTTGGTGGCGCCTCCCTGTTGTACTGGATCCTCCGCTAAGGCACCGAGTGCACATCACCTGCGCGGGTCGCACCGACGTCGGCATCATCCGGTCGGGGAATGAGGACAACTTCCTCATGGTCCCCGACAAGGGTGTTTTCATCGTGGCCGACGGCATGGGTGGACACGCGGCCGGGGAAGTGGCGAGCGAGATGGCGGTGCGCGTCATTGCCCGTGAAGTCGGCTCCCTCCAGGGCCTGAACGACGAACAGGTCGCCGAGCGGATGCGGCTCTCCATCCGCGCCGCCAATGGCGCCATCTTCGAGCGCACGCTCACCGAGCACGACAAGCGCGGGATGGGCACCACCGTCACGGCGCTGACGCTCTTCGCGAACCGCTTCCTGATCGGCCAGGTGGGGGACAGCCGGGCTTATCTGCTGCGGGACGGCAAGCTCGCGCAGGTGACGAAGGATCACTCGTATGTGCAGGAGCAGGTCGATGCCGGGTATCTCACGCCCGAGCAAGCCCGTACGCATCCCTACAGCAACGTGATCACCCGCTGCGTCGGCGCGAATGCGGACGTGATGCCGGACGTCTATGTCGGGAGCGTCCGGGAGCGCGACTTGTTCCTGCTGGCGTCTGACGGACTGACGGGGATGCTCGAAGATCCGCAACTGGCGGAGATCATGAAGAACGGGCTGCAGCCGCAGGAGCAGGTGGATTCGCTGATCGAAGAAGCGAATCGGCACGGTGGGCTCGACAACATCACCGCCATCATGGTGCGGATCGATCAGGTTGACACGCCGGCAGGTGGAAGGGCCACGGAAGAGAACACGCTCCCCGGCTGAAGTGCCCCCCCGGAAACTCACGTACACGACTCCGTAGGACTCAGTCGGTGACCACGTCCCCGGGCGCGACGAAGCGCTGGGGGTCCACTGCCCGGCCGTCCACCCATACCTCGAAGTGCAGGTGGGGACCTGTGGCTTCTCCGGTCGAGCCGACCAGCGCGATCTTCTGGCCGCGCCGGACTCTAGACCCTGGAGCGACCAGGATATCGGAGCAATGCGCGTATCGGGTCACGACCCCGTGCCCGTGATCGATGGTGAGGTACTCCCCATAGCCCTCTTCCCACTGCACTTCCACGACCACGCCGGCCGCGGGCGCCCGGATGGGCGTCCCCGGCGGAGCCGCGAAGTCCACGCCTTGATGCGGCCGCACCGTGTCCACCACGGGGCTCAGACGTTCCGCCGAAAATGGGCTCGACACCCGGCCAGGGGGTATCGCGGTAAGCGTGATGGCGACCGGGAGCGTTCCGGCTAGGGCGAGCTCCTCCGGCGTCGTGGGGGCGGCGGAGGTCCGGGTGACGTCGCGGGACCACGCGGCGGGACTGTCGCGCTGGGCCCAGGCCCATGACGGATCGGTACCGGGCAGATCAACCCCGGAATCCAGCGGGCTCACGCCCGCGAGGAGACGGAGGACCTGCGCCCGGCGGCTGACGGACTCCACCGAATCGCTGAGGATCTGCAACGTGCCCTGCGTCTCCCGAATTTGCGTCAGGAGCTCCGCGTTGGTCCGTTCCAGATCGAGGTAACGGGGGACGCTGGCGCCCAGAGACAGATCCGCGACCCCCAGGGCCAGCAGGCCGAGAAGGGTCGCACCAGCGGCGATTCGAAGCTTTGCGTTCATGACTGGTATAGGCGAAAGGGACGCTGGAGTTCCGTGCAGCGGTGTTGCGTCAGCTGAGCAGTGAACGATCCCCGGCCAGTCGTGACGCGACCTCGGCGCCGGGCAACGTGACGAGGTTCACCACCGCCCGTTCCGGCACGCTGCGGGGCTCCCGTACGAACACGCGCAGGCGGCGTGCCGAGCGTACCAGCTCCGCGGACACGCGGGGCAATCCCAGGCGTTCCGCGGCCTCTTGCCCCTCCAGCTCGACCACTTCGCCGTCACGGGTCACCAGCGGCAGGCGCAGGTCGAGCATCTCCGGCTTCGCCGGGAAATCGATGAACAGATCGCCGGGCGCGAGCTTCAGCTCGGCCGCGAGGCGGTCCTCCACCTGCGCGACCAGCGCCGGGTCGGCCGCGGGCCAGTCGGCGGGGGACGGAAGGTCGGTCGCGGGCAGGTCGAGGGCCCGCTTCGCCAGGCGCCGGTCGCGGAGCGAGCGGGCCAGCCCGGCTGGGTCGTTGGCCGAGAGCTCGTGAATCAGCCCGTCGTCGGTGGCGTCCGCGACGGCGTCGGTCGACAGTCGCCCCGCCGCGATGGCGTCCGTCACGGCACGTTTGAACATCACGGTGGCGGAGCGCACGGCGTGGTGCCAGTAGACGTTGCGGTACATCTGATACTTGGCGAAGAGCAGGGACTCCAGCGCGGCCAGACCCTTCTCGTGCAGGGCCAGCGTGGGACGTCCTGACTTTTCGACGATCGTCAGGGAGGACAGCAGCCGGTCCACGTCGATGACGCCGTACGGCACCCCGCACATCCACGCGTCGCGCGACAGGTAATCGAGCTTGTCGACGTCGAGGGAGCCCGCGACCATCCCGGCCAACGGCACGGTCCCCCGGCCCTGGATGAGTGAGAGCAGGATTTCCGGATCGATGCCGATCTTGCCCAGCACTTCCCCCAGCTGACCACCGGTGAGATGCCGGCGCGCGAGGGCCTCGTGTTTCGGGAGACCCGCCTCTTCCAGAGCATGGGAAAACGGGTAGTGACCGATGTCGTGGAGGAGCGCGGCCAGGCGGACGGCCGTGGCATCCCTGGGGTGGACGGCGACGTCGCCATGAGACAGGTGCTCGAGCGCCCGGCGCGCGAGATGATACGCGCCCAGGCAGTGCTCGAAGCGGCTGTGCGTAGCGCCGGGATAGACGAGGAACGCGTGGCCCAGCTGGCGGACGTACCGGAGGCGCTGCACCGCCGGCGTGTCCAGCACCGTCAGGGCGTCCGGCTCGAGGCGGATGTTGTTCCAGAGCGGGTCGCGGACGACCTCGAGCGGGGCCCCGATCGAAGACGCGGTCAAATTCTCGGGCCGGCCTCCCGAACCGCCGCGGGGACCTGATCCTGGAACTGGACGAAGTTGTTCTTGAACAACCCCGCCAGCTTGGCGGCCATCGCATCGTACGCCGCCGCGTCACTCCAGGTCTTGCGCGGGAGCAGGACCTCGTCGGGGACGCCGGGCACGTGTTGCGGCACCGAGAGTCCGAAAGCCGGCTCGGTGACGTTGGCGACCTTGTCCAGCTTGCCGGCGAGCGCCGCGCGGACCATGCAGCGAGTATGCGAGAGCCGCATCCGCTGGCCCACGCCGAAGCCGCCACCCGTCCAGCCCGTGTTGACCAGCCAACACTGCACGCCGTGCTTGGCGATCTTCGCCCCCAACAGCTCGGCGTAGGTGTTCGGATGCAGGGGCAGGAACGGCGCGCCGAAGCAGGCCGAGAAGGTCTCCTTCGGTTCGGTGACGCCCCGCTCGGTGCCGGCAACCTTGGCCGTGTATCCGGACAGGAAATGGTACATCGCCTGGGCCGGCGTGAGCCGCGCGATCGGAGGCATCACACCAAAGGCGTCGCAGGTGAGGAAGACGATGTGCGTAGGGTGGCCGCCCTGGCCCCCCGCCACGTGGTTCGGGATGTAGTGGATCGGGTAGGAGGACCGGGTATTCTCCGTGATGGCGGCGGAATCGAGGTCGATCCTGCGGGTTTCCGGGTCCACCACCACGTTCTCGAGCACGGTCCCGAACATCCGGGTGGTCTGGAAGATCTCGGGCTCACCCTCGCGGGAGAGGCGGATGACTTTGGCGTAGCAGCCACCTTCGAAGTTGAAGACGCCCCGATCGCTCCAGCCATGCTCGTCGTCGCCGATCAGCCCGCGCTCGGGATCGGCCGAGAGCGTGGTCTTGCCGGTGCCCGACAGCCCGAAAAACAGCGCGACATCTCCCGCTTCGCCCACGTTCGCCGAGCAGTGCATCGACAGCACGCCGCGGTTGGGGAGCAGGTAATTGAGGATGGTGAAGATGGATTTCTTCATCTCCCCCGCGTACCGCGTGCCGCCGATCAGGATGATCCGCTTGCCCAGGTTCACGACGATGAACGTCGACGACTTGGTCCCGTGGACCTTCGGGTCCGCGTGCAATTCTGGGGCGTGCAGCACCTGCCACTCGGGCGTGAAGGCCGCGAGCTCCGGTTGGGAGGGGCGCAGGAACATGTTGTAGACGAAGAGCGCCTGCCAGGCGTTCGGCGTGACGAACCGGACCGGAATGCGGTAATCGGGATCCGCTCCCGCGAAAAGATCGCGGACGAAGATCTCCTGACTGTTCAGGTGCCGGAGGACGTCAGCGTGCAACCGGTCGAAGTGCTCGGGCGCGATGGGCTGGTTCACCTTTCCCCACCACACCTTCGCCTCGGAGCTGGCTTCCTTCACGACGAACTTGTCGTTGGGGGAGCGTCCGGTATGGGGGCTGGTGACGGCGCAGAAGGGCCCGCCGTCCGCCAGCATGCCTTCCTTCCGGCGGATGGCGTGCTCGACGAGCTCGGCCGGGCCGTAGTTCCAGTGCACGTGATGCTCGGGGGCCAACCCGGAAAACTCGATGGAAGCGCCCGAACGGCGTCCGGTGCGGGGCGTGGTCACGGTCGTGGCCATCGGTGTCCTTTTAGGTGTGAGGCCGCACGGGGCGGCGATGTTCTCGAGCGTCCACGGCGGCCAGGACCGCCAGGTTCACGATATCGTCGACGTCGGCCCCGCGTTGCAAGACATGTACCGGTCGGGACATGCCGACCAGAATGGGACCGATGGCCTGAGCGCCCCCCAGGCGATTGAGCAGTTTGTACGCGATGTTGGCTGCGTCCAGACCCGGAAAAATCAGCACGTTGGCCGCGCCGCGCAACTTCGTAAATGGATAAGTCTTTGTAAGAATTGAGTTTACGACAGCCGTATCAGCCTGCATCTCCCCATCTACCTGCAGGCTCGGCTCCCGTTCGTGGAGCAGGGCCACCGCGTTTCGGACCTTGGTTACGCCGTCATGGGGGACCGAGCCGAAGTTCGAAAACGAGAGCATCGCCACACGTGGCTCGATGCCGAGGCGCCACACAAACTCCGCCGTCGTGGACGCGATCGCAGCGAGCGTCTCGGCGTCGGGATCGATGTTCATGGTGCAGTCGGCGAAGAAGAAGACGTCCTGGGGGAGCACCATCATGTAGATGCCCGAGACGTGCTTCCGACCGGGGGCCGCGCCAATCACTTCGAGGGCGGGCCGCACCGCGTCGGGATAGTACATGTCGGCCCCGACCACCAGCGCGTCGGCCCGGTCGGTCTTGAGGAGCAGGAGTCCGTGGTAGAGCGGGTCACGGACGCGCGCGCGTGCCTCCCGCAGGGTTACGCCGCGGCGTTGCCGGCGTTCCCAATATGCGCGGGCCAGCCCCTCCGAATCGGCGGCCTCGGCGGGATTGACGATCTCGATGTCCTCGAGCGTGACGCCGGCGTCCTCGGCAGCCCGCCGGATCTCCGCCGGGTCCCCCAAGAGCACGGGGACGGCACTGCCCTCGTCGGCGAGGACGCGCGCGGCGCGGATGATTTTCGGATGATCGCCCTCCGGGAAGAGAATGCGCTGAGGGTCTTCCTGGAGATGGGCCGCAAAACCGCGCATGACTTCGCGGGCCCGGCCGAGCCGGCCTTCGAGCTCCTGCCGGTACTCGTCGACGTCGATGACCCGTCCCGCCACGCCCGATCCCACGGCCGCCCAGGCGACCGCGGGCGCCACCCAGAGCAGCACTCGGGGGTCGAAGGGCTTGGGAATCAGATAGTCGGGGCCGAACCGGAGGCGCTCGATCCCATAGGCCCGCATCACCGAATCGGGGACCTCTTCGCGGGCCAGCGCGGCGAGCGCCCGGGTCGCGGCCATCTTCATGTCTTCGTTGATCGTCGTGGCGCGGACGTCCAGCGCACCCCGGAAAATGAACGGAAAGCCCAGGACGTTGTTCACCTGATTCGGAAAGTCCGACCGGCCGGTGGCGATGATGGCGTCAGGGCGCGCCCGGCGCGCCTCGTCGGGCATGATCTCGGGTGTCGGATTCGCCAGCGCGAAGATGATTGGCTTCGGCGCCATCCCGGCGAGCATCGTCGCCGTCACGGCACCGGCGACGGACAGGCCCACCAGCACGTCGGCACCCTTCAATGCGTCCCTGAGATCCCGTGCGTCGATCGGCTGCGCGAACTTCTTCTTGTACGGGTCGAGGTCGGTGCGCCCCGCGTGAATGACGCCGTCCTTGTCGCACAGCGTGATCCGCTCCCGCTTTACGCCCAGCCGGACGTAGTGCTCGGCCGTCGCGATGGCGGCGGCGCCGGCGCCGCAGAACACGGCGCTGATGTCACCGATCGCCTTGCCCACGAGCTCGAGGGCGTTGAGGAGCGCCGCTCCGGAGATGATCGCGGTGCCGTGCTGGTCGTCATGGAAGACGGGGATCGACAGGGTCTCGCGGAGCCGTTCTTCGATATAGAAGCAGTCCGGGGAACGGATGTCCTCGAGGTTGATGCCGCCGACGGTGGGCTCGAGGAGCTGGCAGAACTTGATCACGTCGTCGGGGTTCTCGGACCCCACCTCGAGGTCGAACACGTCGAGGTCGGCGAACGCCTTGAAGAGGATGCACTTGCCTTCCATCACCGGCTTGCCGGCGAGAGCCCCGATGTTGCCGAGGCCCAGGACGGCGGTGCCATTGGTCACGACGGCGACGAGGTTGCCTTTGATCGTGTACTTGTAGGCTTCCTCCGGCTTCGCCGCGATTTCCCGGCACGGCTCCGCTACCCCGGGCGTGTAGGCAAGGGAGAGGTCGCGCTGGTTCTTGAACGGTTTGGTGGGAGAGACCTGAATCTTCCCGGGGCGGCCCTGTGCGTGGTACTCCAGAGCCTCCTGACGGCGGGTGGCCATCGAGGATTCAAGTCCTTTTTGGGTAAGGAGTTATGCTATCGGACCGGCCGGTGATTGTCAAGGAAACCCGGCTGGGTGGCCTAGCGGACAGGCGGAAGCAGGGTCGGGGCCGTGTGGTACAGCACCTGCATCGTCGTCCGGTCAGCTGCGCTCGGGACGGGCACGAGGGGCGTGAAATACATGATGTCGGTCGAGTCAGGCGCGTTGTCATTGAGGATGCCCAACGAGTGGCCCATCTCATGGATCACCGTCCGGCGCACACAGGCTTCGACCTGCCCTGCCGTCGCTCCCGACAGTGTGAGGAGCGAGATGCTGGAGTGCAGCGCTCCGTAGATTCGGCCGCCCGAGATCGAATCGTTCTGCGTTTCTCCGCCACAAGCCTTCACTGGTGGTCCGGGATCTGGCGTGGCCGGTGGCGCGGCGGAATCCGCCCAGACGATTTGCACGTCCGCATGTGCGGAGTCGGACACGATGACGCCGGTGAACTCCCCGTACATGAACTGGTTCTGCCACACGTCGATCGCGTTCTGAACCAGGGCGCTCATGTTTCCGCGCGGATCCACCCAGAAACGCACCGGCAGCCGATCCCCCGTCCAGTGGAAAACGAGTCCGCTCCCGTCTCCCACCGAGTCGAATCCGTAGCCCCCGGAGTGCTCAGGGACATCCGGCACCGTGCACGCGACCAGGGCGACCGCCACCACTCCGAGCCACCGTTTCATGGGTGACTCCCGGGTGTCCAGGTCACGCCGAGCGCCAATCTGAGAACGGGCCGGGCTTCCGAGAATCCCTCTACCCGCAGGGCGTCCGTGATGAACTTGTGGACGTCGCCATTCATCTCGAGGCCGACTCCATAACGGGACGCGAAGGACGGTGACAGGTCGAAGGCGATCTGCGCGAAGGGGAAGAACGGTCCGCCATCCTGAAACAGGCCGAGATCCTGCGAAGGCAGATACTTGAGCGCGCCGACCCGGATCGATCCCGACACCCAGGGGGCGAGGGATCGCGAGAGCCCGACGGTCAAGGCTGCCGTCGTCAGGTGCGTGATCGACTGCGTGGCCCCGCCGAGGTCTTCCCGGCGCACGTCGCTGGTGGAGACGTCGAGTCCCGCGGACGCCCGCCAGGGGAGGTCGAGGGGCAGCGCCGCGGTGACCGAAAACGCGGGCGCCAGCGCCGGCCGGACGTCGAAGGCGTTCACGATGACGTCGTGGGCGAGTACGGAGCTGCGTCGGACGCCAGCGAATACGGAAAAGGAGACTTGCCCCGCGGCTGGCGACGCGAAGCAGGAACACAGGAGCAAGGTCCTGAACACCTGACTCCTGCTCACCACTGTGCGTCTGTGCGTCAAGACTAGACGTCTAGACGTCTCGACGTCCAGGATGGTCATACCTCGAGCCTATCTCCTTCCCTGGCCACGAGCAAGTACAGCGCGGGCACAAGAAAAACGCTTACCACAAGCTGTGACAGCATGCCACCCACGATCACCATCGCGAACGGCCGCTGTGAATCCGTGCCGACGCCGGTCGCGAACGCGGCGGGGAGGAGGCCGAGCGCCGCTACGAGCGCGGTCATCATGATGGGCCGAAGACGCAGGAGCGCGGCTTCGCGTGTGGCCTGGGCGATGGGCATGCCATCCCCGCGGAGCTCGTTGGCATAGGAGATGTACACCACCGCCGTCTGCACGGACACGCCGAACAGGGCAAGGAACCCGATGCCCGAGGAGACGGAAAACGCCGTGCCGGTGAGCCAGAGTGCCAGGAGCCCTCCGACTGGGGCCGACAGGAGCACAGCGGCGACCGTGATCAACGGGAACTTGAGGTTGCTGTACAGCGCGAAGAGGATGAGAAAGATGAGCCCCAGGGTGACGGGCACGATCACCATCATCTGACGCCGGGAGGCGGTGTACTCCTGAAACTCTCCGCCCCACACCACCCGGTAGCCGGGAGGGAGCGTGACGCGGGCGGACGCCCGCGCCTGGGCATCCCGCACTGCCGTCGCCAGGCTGCGGCCCTCGACGGAATACTGGACCCCGATGAACCGGGCGTTGTCCTGCCGATAAATGAAAGACGCGCCATTGGTCACCTGAATCGTGGCCAGGTCTTTGAGCGGGATATTCTGCCCGCCGGGAGTGGGGACGGGGATCTCCCCAATTGCTTCCGAGGTCTCCCGGAATTGGGGCTCCAGGCGGACCACGAGGTCGAAGGAGCGCTCGCCCTGCACCACCTGGGTAGCCGCCTGGCCTCCAACGGCCGCCTCGATCAGCGCGTTGATGTCGGCGATGTTCAGGCCGTAGCGGGCGATCCGATTGCGATCGGGCGTGATCGTCAGGCTGGGTTGCCCCAGCTCCTGGACCAGTGTGAGGTCCGTGATCCCCGGAACGTCCTCCAACGCCTTCTTGAGAGACCGGCCCAGGGTCTCGAGCGTGTCCAGGTCGGGACCGAAGATCTTCACGTCCAAGGCGCTCTTGAGTCCGGTCTCGGCCTCGTCCACGGCGTCTTCCGCCGGCTGGGTGTAGTTGAAAATGATGCCGGGGAACGCCCGGAGGCGGGAGTCGATGGCAGCGATGAGCTGTGCCTTGGTCCGGATCTCCCCCTTCCACTCATCATACGGCTTCAGGCCGACGTAGAACTCCGCATTGAAGAACCCGGTGGGGTCGGTTCCGTCGTCGGGCCGGCCGTGCTCCGAAGTCACCACCGTCACCATCGGAAAGGAACGAATGATCGCGCGAACCTGGGGGACGATCTTCGCCGACTCCTCGAAGGAAATCGTGTATGGCATCGTTGCCCGCACCCAGATCGCCCCTTCATCGAGATGAGGCATGAACTCGGCGCCGATACCCGGAATCAGGAGCGCGGCCGCCGCGAACAGCACTCCCGCGCCGGCCACCGTGGCGCGGGGCCGGGCCAGGCACCAGTCCAGGCCCCGGGTATAGCGCTCGCGCAGCCACTCGAAGGCCGCGTTACGCCGTTCGCGGACGCCTTTGCGCAGAAACCAGGCGCAGAGCACCGGCAAGACGGCCAGCGCAACCGCTAACGACCCGATCAATGCGAAAATCGTCGTGGACGCCATGGGTGTGAAGAGGCGTCCGGACGGGCCGTGCAGGACGTAGATGGGCAGGAACCCCGCGATGATGACCGCCATGGAATAGAAGATCGGCCGGTCCACCTCGGCCGCCGCGTCCGCGATCACCTCGTGGATCCGGTAGGACGTTCCGTGACGGAGGGCGAGCTGCCGGTGGATGTTCTCCACCATCACCACGGCGCTCTCCACCAGGATGCCGAAGTCGATCGCGCCGATGGAAAGAAGGTTGGCGGGGATGTGCCGGAGGTCGAGGCACAGGAACGCGAACAGCAGGGCCAGCGGAATGGTCACGCCGGCAATGAGGCCGGAGCGCACGTCATAGAGGAAGAAGACGAGGACCACGACGACCAGGAGCGTTCCCCGAGCCAGATTTCCTTCGACCGTGTGGGTGGTCAACGCGACCAGATCGGAACGGTCGTAGAAGGGCACGACCTTCACGTCCTTGGGCAGGACCGACTGGTTGAGCTCGCGGACCTTGGCCTCGACTCCTTGCAGCACGGTCTGCGCCTGCTCGCCGCGCCGCATCAGGACCACGCCTTCGACTGCGTCGTTCTGGCCGTTGTAGCCGAATTGCCCCAGCCGCGGCGCATGACCCACCACCACCTGGCCGACATCTTTCACCAGGATCGGCGTCCCGTTGTGGTTGGCGAGGACGGTGTTCCCAATGTCGTCGAGAGTCGCCATCCGTCCGACTCCGCGGATGTAGTAGAACTGCCCTCCCTCCGAGTAGAACCCGCCGCCGGCGTTCCCGTTGTTCGCCGCGAGGGCCGACTCCACGTCGCTGATGGAGAGGTGGGCGCCGGCGAGTCGAGTCGGGTCGAGAAGGATTTGGTACTGGAAGGTCTCCCCTCCCAACGGCGAGACGTCCGCGACTCCGGGAACGGCCTTGAGTTGCCGGGTGATCACCCAGTCGTCGATGATCTTCAGGTCCATGGCCGACCGGTCGGGGCTTTGGACCACGTAGCGGTACACGAGGCCCGACGGCGCAAAGAGGGGCGACACCGATGGCGTCACGGCGTCGGGCAGGCTGATATCGGGAATCCGTTCGAACACCTGCTGGCGCGCGAAGTAGTCGTCGGTCCCGTCGGCAAACGTCATCGTGACGTCCGACAAGCCGTAGAGGGAAATCGAACGGATGACCTGCATGCGGGGCAGTCCGTTCATCTCGACTTCGACCGGCACCGTAATCAGCCGCTCGACCTCTTCAGACGCGTGCCCCGGCCATTGCGTGATCACCTCGACCATCGTCGGCGAGAGATCGGGATAGGCGTCCACCGGCAAGCGGGAAAAGGACCAGATGCCGATCCCGGCGAACGTCACCGTCAACAGCCCCACCAGGAACGGCTGACGCAGGGATGAGAAAACGATCCGGTTGATGGCGGACCGGGTCCGCGCCTCGTGCGCGGGTGGCGGTAGCTGCTCGCTCATTGGCTTTCCGCGAACTGCAGGAACAGCCCGCCCTCGGCGATGACCTCATCTCCCGCGGAAAGGCCCGACGTGATTTCATACCGGTCGCCGATCCGGTTGCCCAGTCCCACCTGCCGGCGCTCGAACGAGCTGTCGGCCTTGGCCACGAACACGAACGGCAGGTTCTGATCGTCGTGGAGCACGGCGGAAACGGGGACCAGGAGTCCCTTGCGGGCCCGGTGGGAATGAATGGTCACCGAGACATACATGTCCTTCTTGAGGCCCTGGTCCGGATTGCCCGTGAGGATGCGTACGGACGTGGCGCGCGTATCCGGATCCACGAGGGCACCGACGTAATCCACCCGCCCGTGATAGACGCGCGCTCCGGCCCCCGGCGCGATGTCCGCCGGATCGCCGACCGCGACGTCAGGCAGATCGTTCTGGAAGACGTTGCCCATCACCCACATCGTCGAGAGACCAGCCACCGTGAAACAGGGTGTCTGGCCCGCCTGCAGGAGCTGTCCGGGCGTGATCAACCGCTCCACGACGGTCCCGGGGAGGGGAGCGCGAATCACGCCCTGCGGAATGGTCGCGTTGCGGTTGTCCCGGATCGCCGCGAGCCCGGCCGAGTCCACGCCGATGGCGCGAAGCTGGTCGAGGGCGGCATCGCGGTCCGCGATGGCCGAAGACGCATCGGTCTGCGCCTGTTCGAGATCCTGCCGTGCCAACGCGTCGTTCGCGAAGAGCACCGAATCCCGGGTCGCGATCCGGATGAGGTTGGTGGCCGTGGCATTCGCCTTCCGGTATGCCGCGAGAGCGGCGGCGAAGTCGGGGGACGACACGTAGGCCAGGGGCTGTCCGGCCGTCACCTGGGCTCCCGGCTCCACCAGAATCCGGCTGACGGGTCCCGAAATCGGCGCCAGAACCTGGGTACTGTGGTCCCCGTCGAAGGCGACGGTGCCGGACACCGAGACGGACGGGTGGAAGCTCGAGTCCGCCACCGGGGCGAGATGGATCTTCGACCGCTGGTTCTCCGTGAGCCCGAACGTTCCGGCGTGGTCCGGATCTTTCGCGGCGCCGCGCCCGCAGCCGGTGGCGAGGAGGGCGGCCATTCCAGCGGCCGTGAGCAGGCGGGTCAGGCGGTTAGTGAACATTGGGAACTCCAGCGGAAGCAGCGTCAAAGGGACCCGCGACGGCCCGTTCGAGGTCGGCGCGGGCGTCATTGGCGGCGCCCAGCGCGTCGGCGTATTGGCTCTCGGCGTCGAGCAGGGTCCGGCGGGCATCGAGGACGTCGAGGGCGGACGATCCGCCGAGGCCATAGCTCGTCAGCGCGATGTCGTAGGCGCGGTGTGCCTCGGGCAGCAGCTGATCCCGGAGGTACACGGCCTGGGCCAGCGCCGTGGCGGCGGTCGCGTAGGTCACGCGCACGTCCTGCTCCACCTGCGCTTCGAGATCGGAGTAGGCGGCCGCGAGCTCCCGTTCGTGATGCCGGGATTCCGCGACCTGACCTCGCTGGTGATTCCAGAAGAAGAGCGGCACCGAGATGCCGATGCCGGTCGTGTACGTCGAGGGTGTACCCTGCGTCATGTTCTTGGCGACCGAGAGATTCAAGTCGGGCAGGAAATACTGCTGGGCCAGGGCCGTCGCCGCGCTGGCGCCGCGTTGCTGGCTGGCCAGTCCCTGCAGCTCCGGACGGCGGAGCTGGGCCAGCGAAATGAGAGAGTCGACGGCCGGGAGGGCGGGCGGCACCGACAGGGACTCCGCGGCCTCGACCCCGAATCCGAGTGGACGGCCGAGCAGCCGATTCAGCGCGGCGCGCGCGTTGGCCAGGTCCCGCTGGTTCGCCAGCAGATCGTTCTCGGCTTGACCGAGGTCGACCTGCGCCTTCAGAACGTCGAGTCGCGCCGCGGTGCCGGCATCGAACCGGACCTGCGTCTTCTTGAGGAAGTCTCTGGCGAGTGAGTCACCCAGCTGCAGGTCGGCCCGGTGTCGCAGGGCGACGATGAGCGCGTCGTACGCCTGCGCGGTCTGGCTGGCCGTCTGCTGCCGCAGCTGATCATAGTTGAACGCCACGGCGTCGACATTGGCGTTACCCACCTTGTTCAGGAGCACGAACTTGGTCGGGAAGGGAAGCGTCAGGCCCACACCGATGTCACTGCCGGTGTTCGTCTTGAACCCGGTGACGCTCCTTTGTCCGTTCAGGTCGCCATTGAGCGTGGGATCGGGAAACGCGGCCGTCTCGGTCGCCTGGGCGCGGGCCTGCGCGAGCTGCTCGCGGGCGACGGTGAGCTGCGGGTTGTGCGCCAGCGCGGTGTCCACCGCCTGCCGGCGCGTGAGCGTCAGCGCAGGGGGCGTCGCGGGACCTTGCGCATGCGCAGGAATCGCCAACGCCGTGCCGACGGCGATCAACCAGAAACTCGAACGCGTAACCATGCCACTCTCCCAAGTAGGACGATCCTGAGCACCCAGACGCAGAGGCGTCTGGGTCAGGCGCTCCACGCGCCTGTGTCCGGACTAGGAGAGTGCGGGAGGTGCTCGGGGGGAGGTGCAGGGCGCCGGACGTTCGACGGCGCGAGGCCGCGAGACGACGGCGGCTGGCGCAAACGCTATGCGGCCGAGGTCCGGCTCGGGCTGTGCGGGCCGGGTAACGACGAGGGACCCGGCGTACTGACAGAGAATGCAGGTGAGCTCGTTGTGGAGCACAGGACAGCGATCGGAGTGGCCGCTCTCGAGCGAGACCGGCGCGGGGCCAGGTTCGCGGGCGTGCGCGATGCCGACCACCGGCGCCCCTGTGACCTGAAGGAACAGGAGCAGGGCGGCCAGTGCCGGCTTCAACCAGCTGCGGCGCGTCCGCGAACGGGTCATCGGTCCCCCACTACGTTCTGCGCCCGGGGTTCGTTCAGGCGTACGACCGGAGTCGCTCGAGCATCCGGCGGTCATGGTGCACCGGGTCGTCGCCTTTGGGCGTCTCGATAATTTTAATGACTTTCGCAAAACGTGCGTCTTGCAAAATGCGGCGGAACGGCTCCGCCCCGATGGTTCCCTCACCAATCCAGTCGTGGCGGTCCAATCTGGACCCCGGGGCGGCCTTGGAATCGTTGAGGTGGAAGCATTTCAGATGCTCCAGGCCCACCACCCGGTCGAACTCGTCCAGGACGCCGGTGATGTTCCCGACGACGTCGTACCCCGCGGCGTGCATGTGCGCCGTGTCCAGACAGAACCCGACGCGGTGCCGCACCGCTTCCGGCATCCCGTTTCGGAGATCCCGCAGCTCTTCGAAACTGCGTCCCAGCGCGGTACCCGCGCCTGCCGTGCCCTCGATCAGCACGCCGACGTCACCCGGCACCTCCGCGAGCGCCGCCGCGTACGCCGCGGCATTGCGCGCGAGTCCGGCGTCATGGTCATCCATGAAGTTCCCCGGATGAGACACGACGTACGGAATCCCGTAGGATTTGCAGCGCTCGAGCTCGCCTGTGAAGCACTTCAGACTCTTGGCGCGCAGCTTGTCATCGGGTGACGCGAGATTGATCAGGTAGCTGTCGTGTGCGACCGCCACCTCGATGCCGGTCCGCGCCATCTCCGCCTTGAAGCGCTCGACCTCATCGGGAATGATGGGCGGCTCGCGCCATTGATTCGGCGTCTTCGTGAAAAGCTGAATCGCGCGGGCGCCGACTTCCGCGCCGCGCGCCGGTCCGGTGGACACGCCGCCGTCCGTGGACACATGGGCGCCGAGGAGGGCGAGGGTGTCGTTCATGAGAGGGGGGAGACGAGCGGGACGAACCGGACGCCGCCGAAGCCGTGGGCCCGGACCCCTGAATCCAGTCGCGTGAACACCGTGAGCTCCTGCCGACGCTGGTCGCCGATGGGCATGATGAGGCGCGCGCCCGGCGCCAGCTGCTCGAGGAGCGGGGGCGGCGCCTGGGAAGCCGCGGCGGCGACCAGGATCCCGTCGAAGGGAGCGGCGGCGCTCCAGCCCCGCGCGCCGTCGGCGATGAGGGTCTGAATGTTCGTGAGTCCCATCCGCAGCAGGCGCGCCTCCGCGGTGACGAGCAGCTCGGGGATGCGTTCCACCGTGTAGACCTCCGCCGCGAGGCGGGCGAGAATGGCGGTCTGGTAGCCGGAACCGGTGCCGATCTCGAGCACCCGGTCGTGACGGGTGGGGGCGAGCAGCGCCGTCATGAGCGCGACGACGTACGGCTGGGAAATCGTCTGTCCCGCGATCAGCGGGAGCGGCTCGTCGGCATAGGCGTCCGCCGACGATTCGTCAGGCACAAACCACTCGCGGGGCGTCCGGTCCATGGCCAGGAGGACGCGAGCGTCCTGGATGCCCCGTCGCGCAATCTGCTCCCGCACCATTCGCCGTCTTGGCCCGGCGGTTCCCGGTGCCGGCCGGCTCATCCGTCGGCTCCAGCTTGTTTCGGCATCGGGCGAAACTTACCTTGGCACGAGGTCCCCCGGCGATCCAGGAGTCCATTGGCTGAATCGAAACCGTCTCGACTCCTGTTGCTTGGCGCTCCCGAGGCACGTCCGGAGGGCCTCGAACGGATGCTGGTCCGGGCCGGGTTCGCGGTCCTCGACGCCGAAACGGCTGCCGACGGCCCGCCGCACGTCATTCTCCTCGGTGCCACCCCCAACGATCCGTCGCTCATCGAGCGGGTTCGCGACATGGTCAAGAATCCTCGCCATGACGGCGCCTCGATCGTCGTCCTCTTGACCGGCGGCACCGCGCTCCATACGGCGGCCCTGCTCAGCGCCGGCGCCACCGACGTGATCCGGGCTCCCATCGATTTGACGGAGGTCGAGGCGCGTCTGGCGTCTGATCGGCGCCGGCGGGCGACCTTGTCGTCGGCGCGGCGGGCGTTGCGGACCCGCGAGGCTCTCTTCGACATCTTCCAGGAAGTCTCGGGCGCCCTGCGGCCCGAGCAGGTGTTCGAGACCCTGGTGCGGCGGGTGGGAGAGGCTTTTGGACTCACCCATTGCTCTTTCGTGCTCACCGGTCCCGGCGGGGCCCAGGGGCGAGTGGTCGCGGTATACGAGGATCCCAAGGTGCGCGACCTGAAAGTGCATCTGGACCGCTACCCCGAGATCCAGGAAGCGCTGAAGACCCGCGCCCCCGTGGTGGTCAGCGACGTGCACCAGCACCCGTTGTTTGCGGCGATTCGGCGGCATTGGGAAGAGCAGCGCATCGACGTGAAGGTGCGATCCTCGGCGGCGCTGCCCGTGTTCGTGAATGGACGCGCCGCCGGAGTCTTCTTCTTGCGCACCGAGCGGGGAGAGCCGGAGCTCGATCCCACCGACGTCGACTTCGCGAACACGATCGCTCAAGCCGCGGCCCGCGTGCTCGAGAACGAAGAGCGCAGGTCCGCCATGTTCCGCCGCCAGGTGTCGGCCGGCACTACGGACGCCCTGACCGGGTGCGGTTCCCTGGATGCCCTGGACCAGCGGCTGCGCGAGGAGTTCGAGCGCGCGCGCCGCTACACCCTGGCGTTCAGCCTGGTACTGCTGGATATCGACGCCCTGCGGACCATCAACGAGACGTCGGGGCAGACGGTGGGGGATGAGGTGCTCTTCGATCTCGGCGCCATGCTCCAACGGGAGATCCGGGCGCCGGACTTCGTCGCGCGCTACGGAGGTGACGAGTTCGCTCTCATTCTTCCGGGAACCGCGCTCGCCGGCGCCCGGGGGTTTGTGGAGCGGATCCGCCGGGTGGTCGACGCCCACACCTTTCCGCATCTCGGCCCCGTCCGGTCGCCGAGCCTCACGGCCGGGCTGGTGACGTTCCCGCATCCGGATGCCTTCGAGCCGAAAGACTTGATCCGGCTGTTGGAGGAATCACTCGCGGTCGGGAAAAAGGCGCCCGACCGGATTGGCAGTACAAGCTAAGAAGACGTCGAGGAAGATCGTCGAGGAAGATCGTCAAGGAAGGTCGTCAACGAGAGGCATCGACGATTCTCCTTGACGTTTCTTCTCGACGCATTTCCTCGACGCAGTTTGCTGCCTAGTCCAGCGTCTTGTGGAACCGCCGCACCGCCAGGGTGATCACGACCGCCCCGAACGCCGCGAGGGCTGCCACCTCGGGCCAGAGACTCTCGATCCCCACTCCCTTGAGCAGAATCCCCCGCAGAATCTTCAGGAAATACGTGAGGGGCAGGGCCAGTCCAATCCACTGCGCCACCGCCGGCATGGCGGCCCGGGGAAACATGAATCCCGACAGCAGGATGTTGGGCAGGACGAAGAAGAAACTCGCCTGAATCGCCTGCGCCTGCGTCCTGACCAGCGTAGAGATCAGAAGCCCGAACGCCAGGGATGCGACGATAAACACCAGCGTGACACCATAGAGCAGGAGCAGGCTCCCGGTGAGCGGCACGTCGAATACCCAGCGCCCGAGAAACAACACCGTCGTCATCTGGACCAGTCCTACCGCGACGTAGGGCGCGATCTTTCCGATCATCAGCTCCGTGCGCGTGACCGGCGTCACGATGAGCTGCTCGAGGGTCCCCCGCTCCCGTTCGCGTACGATGGCCATCGCCGTCACCAGAACCAGCGTCAGCGTCAGGATGACCCCTACGAGACCCGGCACGATGAAGACCGCGCTCCGCAGTCCCGGGTTGTAGCGGGGGCGGACCCGGACTTCGATGGGCAGGATGGTGCGCCCCGCGGCCGCCGAGAGGATGGCCAGGTTCCGGACTTCACCCACGCCGGACGCCGCCGCCAGTGCGGACTGCGACGACAGCGGATCCTCGGCGTCCACAATGACCTGAATCCGCGCGGAGCGGCCTCCGGCGAGAGCCTCGGGATAGTCGTGCGGGACGACGATGCCGGCCTGGGCGCTGCCCCGGGCGATGGCGTCATCGAGCGCCGCACGGCTCGCCACCCTGGCGATGATGGTGAAGTTCCCGGTGTTCTCGAATGCCGCGACGATGTCCCGGCTCTCGGGCGTGCGGGAGTCGTCGAACACCGCCGTGGGGATGTGCCGGACGTCGGTCTGAATCGCGTAGCCGAAAAGCAGGAGCTGCACCACCGGAATCGCCACCATGATGCCGAGGGTGAGCCGGTCCCGCCGCATCTGGATGAATTCCTTGCGGATCATGGGGCGGAGGTGGCCCATCATCGCTCGACCTGCTCCTGCAGACGGATGAAGGCGTCCTCCAGCGTGCCGCCGCCACTCACCTGACGGGCCACCTCGGCGGGCGTGCCCAACGCGATGAGGCGGCCGCCGCTCATCATCCCGAGCCGTCCGCAGCTCTCGGCCTCGTCCATGTAGTGGGTCGTGACGATGACCGTCGTCCCGTGCCCCGCGATGTTCTTGATGGCGGCCCAGAAGGACCGCCGCGCGGCAGGGTCCACCCCGGCCGTCGGCTCGTCGAGAAACAGCACGGTCGGCCGGTGCATGAGCGCGCACCCCAGCGCCACCCGCTGCTTCCACCCACCGGACAATTGACCGGTGAGCTGCCCCAGGCGCTGGTCGAGGCCGAGGAATTGCACCACCTCGCCGGCGCGCACCGCCTGCGCCGCCCCCTGCAGACCGTACACCGCGCCGTAGAAGTCGAGATTCTCGGCCACCGTGAGGTCCTCATACAGGCCGAATCGCTGCGACATGTATCCGATCCGGTTTCGCACCTCCTCGGGGGCCCGGGTCACGTCGATCCCGGCCACCTCCGCCGTGCCGCTGGTGGGCGCGACGAGTCCGCAAAGCATGCGGATCGTCGTCGTCTTGCCCGAGCCGTTGGGCCCGAGCAAACCGAAGACCTCCCCGGGCTCGATCTCCAAGTCCAGATGATCGACGGCCACCAGGGCGCCGTAGGTCCGCCGCAATCCCCGCGTGATGACGGCCGCGGTCATGGCAGGAGAGGAATGTCCAGCGTGACAGGCAGCCCGGCCTTGAGCCGCCCGCCGGCGCTTCCGACCTCAACCTTGATGCCGAATACCAGGTCGGCCCGCTCGCGCTCGGTCAGTGCCGCCCGTGGCGTGAACTCGGCCTGGGGCGCGATCTCCGCCACCGTGCCCGTGAACGCGCTGTCCGCGTACCCGTCGGCGTGGACCCGGACCCGGGTGCCGAGCCGAATCCGAGCGAGGAGGGGCTCGGGCAAGTAGGCCCGGACCCAGGGTCGCGTCACCTCGCCGATGGACACGACCGGCGCTCCCGTGGACACCGCCTCTCCCGGCTCGGCGTAGCGGGTGAGGATGACGCCGTCCACCGGGGCGGTCAGCACCAGCTCGTTACGGATCGCCACGGTGCCCTGCAGTGCGGCCTGGGCCGCGGCCTCGTCGGTCGGGGCGGCGCGAACGGACTGCAGGTGGGCAGCCGCAACGGCGGCGGCCGCGGTCAGGGCCTCGTATTGCTGCGCTGAGACGATCCCCTGGGCACGGAGTGGCTCAGCCCGGATCAAGTCGTTCGCCGCGCGCGTGCTCTCGGCGATGGCCGCGCCGACTTCGCCGGTCCGGCTGGCGGCGCTGGCGGCCCTCGCACGACGTTCGTCTATGAGAGCGTGAAGCCCCGGTTGCTCCAGGAGGGCGATGGTGTCCCCGGCGTGCACCGAGTCCCCTTCGTCCTTGAACAGCCGAACGAGCCGGCCGGGGGTCAGTGGGGACACCCGCACCTGGCGAATCTCGACGGTCCCTGCGATGCGGGACTGCGCTGCATCGCCGTGACAGGCGACCAGAACCGCCGGCGCCAGGCCGGCGAGACAGAGCCGAAGGAAACGGTTCATGGCATGCTCTCGGGGTTCCGGGCCAGTCCGCGCGTGACGATCTCGGCGATGTGGTGCTCGAAGCGGTCGGCGAGATCGGGGTTGCCGAGGGCATGACTGACCTGGGGGATGGTGCGGCGGACGACGGCGAACCAGACCGTCTGTGAGATGATCGAAAACGCGCCGAACAACGGCTCGGCGGGGCGAAACAGACCGCGCGCCTGCGCCTCGGCCACCACGCCCGCAATGATCGCGAGATTGGCGCGGAGGCGAGTCGCGACCGCGTCCGGCACGGCACCGCCGCGCGTGACCTGCTGCAGGACGATCCGCGGGGCATCCGGGTACTCTCCGAAGAACTCGAACATCGTCCTCACGATCGCGCGGATGCGCGCGCCGGGATCTCCGTTGCCGGCAGCGGCGCGCGAGAGCCGGTCCCCCATTTCCCGGAATAGCCGCTCCAGCACGGCGTGGTACAGGTGCTCCTTGGAGCCGAAGTGGTAGGTCACGGCGCCGAGGTTGGCGCGCGCGGCGCGGGTGATGGCGCGGACCGATGTCCGGTCGTAGCCCTGTTGCGCGAACAGCTTCCAGCCGGCGTTGAGCAGGCGGTCGGGGGTAGACGTAGTATGATTCATACGTTTGTATGAATACAGGGGTGCAAGACCAGCGTCAACGCCCTTCAGGAAATGCCTATGGTTGCTGCCTTTTCAGCCAGTTGAGCGGATCCAGTGCGATCTGATCCGGCCCCCGGATCTCGAAGTGCAGATGGGCGCCCTGGTCCGTCGACGCGCCACCGACGTGGCCGATCACTTCGCCGGCAACGATCGGATCGCCGAGGTGGACCGTGGCGTCCGAGAGGGTGGCGTAGATGGTGTAGTAGCCGCCGCCATGCTGCAGGATGACGGTGGTCAGGTAGGTGCCACGCACGCCCACGTCCACCACGGTGCCGCTGGCGACGGCGCGCACCGGCGTCCCCGCCGGGGACGCGATGCCGACCCCGTGCCAGGTGATCTGCGTGTTGTCGGGACCGGGGGCGGGACCGAAGCGGTACAGCAGATTCCCGCTGACGGGCCAGGGGAGTGTTCCCAGGCTCGCGGTGGTGATGGTGGCCTTCGCGGTGGCCGCTCCGCGAGCCAGCGCGTCGCGGCGGGCCCGCTCGAGCCGCGCGATCACGTCGGTCAGCCGGTTCTCTTCCTTCTCACTGTTGGTCACCTTGAGCTGGGCGGCCCGGATGCCGCGGCGCGTCTCCCGCAGGTCCTGCGTCCGCCGGGCTTCGAGATCCGAGTAGCGCGTCAGCTCGTCGGCCCGCTCGTTGCGGCGGCGGCCGAGCGCGTCGCGGGCGTCGAGGAGGTTGTGCCGGTCGCGGGCGACGCGGTCCTCCAGCTTCTGCATGTCGTTGGCCAGGAGGCGATCTTGCCGGCTGACGAGATAGAGGTATTTGTAGCGGGAGAGCAGGTCGCCGAAGCTCTCGGAGGTGAGCAGGACCTGCCAGTCGTACAGCGGCCCCCGCTTATAGATGTCCACGATCCGGCGCTCGAGGACCGCGTGCTTTTCCGCCAGCGCGTCCTGGGCCAGGATCAGGTCGACGGTGGTCTGCGAGACCTGGCTGCCGAGCTCGCCGATTTGCCGGTCGATCTCGTTGACGATCCGGTTGGTGGTTTCCTTCTGCCGTTCGAGGTTCGCGATCTCGTCCTCGATCGAGTGCACCTGCGTCCGCAGGGACTCGAGCTCGTTCTCGGCATCACTCCGCTGGCGCCGGATGTCCTCCAGGCGCCGCTGGTTGTCGCGCATTTGCTGATCGAAGCTTCCCGGCTTCTGTGCGGACAGGGGGCTGAGGAGGGCCAGGACCAGAACGGCGTCGAGCAGAAGCGTCAAGCAAGTGCGTCGAGCAGAGGCGTAACTGAGAGGCGCACGTCCTTGCTTGACGCCTTCGCTCGACGTCTTTGCTTGACGTCTTTCGCTTCTCAGACTTTCCGTAGCTGCCTTCCTACCGATATCCAGCTGCCGAACAGCCCGATGACCATCCCTCCCGCCACGATCGCCGCGGCCTGCTCCGGATTGAAGAACTCCGTCCGCATCATCAGCCACCGGTTGCTGAGGAGGTAAGCCGCGTAGGACAGGCCCACGGCCAGGAGGCCGCCGGCCGCCCCCTTGATGAGCCCCTGAAGAAGGAAGGGGAAGCGGACGAACCAGTCCGTCGCACCCACGAGGCGCATGATGGAGATCTCCCGGCCCCGTTGGAGGACGGTCATCCGGATCGTCGCGCCGATGATGATGACGGCCACCGCCGCGAACGCGATCCCCACGGCGAGGCCTACCGCGGCCAGCACCGACCGCAGCTTGTCGAGCTTCTCGATCCAATCCCGCCCGTACCGGACGTCATCGACGAAGGCAAAGTCCCGGATCCGGTCCGCAACGGCACCGACATGGTCGGCATCGCGGTCCCCGGGCTTCAAGGTCACTTCGATGGACGCGGGGAGCGGGTTCCGTTCGAGCTCCCGCAGGGGACCCTGGAGCTCGACCAGCTCGCGGCGGGCCCGGGCGAGCGCGGAATCCTCGGAGACGTACGAGGCGTTCGTCACCTCGGGGAAGGCCTCGATGTCCTTGAGCGCGTGGGTGATGGTCTCGATCGGCGTTCCCGGCAGCAGATACGCCACCACCTCGGCGCGTTCAGCCACCTGGCTCAGCGCCCGTTGCACGTTCACCGCGACGAGAGCGAAGAGGCCGACGACGAAGAGCGAAAAGGCGATGGTCGTAACCGACAGGGCCGAGAGCAACGGTGCCCGGCGGAACGTGAGCATCGCTTCCCGCATCACGAAGTTCATGGCGCCCCTCCCGACTGCTCACCGCGGGGTTCATCCACGGCCGAGTCGTATACCAGGGCGCCGTCCTGGAGCTCGATGACCCGATACGGCGCCTGCCGCACCAGATCCAGGTCGTGCGTCGCCATCACGACGGCCGTCCCCGACGCATTGATGTCGCGCAGCAGCTGAAACACGCCGCGGGTGGCGCGCTCGTCGAGGTTTCCGGTCGGCTCGTCGGCGAGGAGGACCGTGGGTTCGTTCACGAGGGCCCGGGCGATCGCGACGCGCTGCTGCTCGCCGCCCGAGAGCTCCCTCGGATACGCCGTGGCCTTGGCCGCGAGGCCCACCTGCGTGAGCACGCGCATCACCCGGGCCTCGATCCCCGCCCGTCTCGCGCCGGTGACTTGCAGGGCGAATCCGACGTTCTCTTCCGCGGTGCGGTCCTCGAGGAGCCGGAAATCCTGGAACACGATTCCCAGGCGGCGCCGCAGGTAGGGGACCTGGCGGGGAGGCAGATCGGCGAGGTTGAAGCCCGACACGCGGACTTCGCCCTCGGTGGCGCGCTCCTCCGCGTAGATGAGCTTGAGGATGGTGGACTTGCCGGCGCCGGAGTGACCCGTGAGGAACGCGAACTCACCCTTGGCGACGTGGAACGTCGCGTCCTTGAGCGCGAGCCCGCCCTTGGGGTAGGCCTTGAAGACGTTCGTGAACTTGATCACTACAGTTGCGCCAGTGACTGCGCGAAGTCGCCGATCAGATCGTCCGCGTCCTCCAGGCCGAGGGAGAAGCGCAGGAAGCCGTCCGGAATGCCGGCCTTGGCGCGTTCGTCCGCGGTGAGGGACGCGTGTGACGTGAGCCGCGGCTCCGAGACCAGGGTCTCGACGCCACCCAGGGACGGCGCGTGCGCCGCGATGGTGAGGCCGCGCAGGAAGCGCTCGGCGGCGCGCACGCCGCCCTTGAGCTCGATCCCCAGCATCCCGCCGAACCCCTGCATCGTGGCTTGGGCCGACTGATGGTCGGGGTGTGTGGGCAGGCCGGGATAGTGGACCGCCGCGATCGCCTTGTGCTTCGCGCACCACTCGGCGACCTGCTGTCCGTTCCTGTTGTGCCGCTCCATCCGGACCGAGAGTGTCTTGAGACCGCGCTCGATGAGCCAGGCCGCCATGGGGTCGAGCGCCTGTCCGTAGACCCACATCAGCTTCCGCACCTCCTCGACCACCGCCTCGGTACCGGCGATGGCGCCGGCGATCACATCCGAGTGCCCGTTCAGGTACTTCGTGGCGCTGTGAATCACCACGTCGGCGCCATGCTCGAGCGGACGGAAGTTGTAGGGAGAGGCGAAGGTCGAGTCGACCAGCAGGGCGAGCCCCTCGGCTTTGCAGAGTGTGCCGATCGAATCGATGTCCAGGACGCGCATGACCGGATTGGTCGGTGTCTCCACGAAGACGGCGCGGGTGTTCTTCTTCAGCGCACGCTTCCAGGAGCGGGACTCGACCGGGTTGACGAAGGAGACTTCGATCCCGAGCCGTCCGAACTCCTGGGTGAAGAGCCGGTACACGCCGCCGTAGATCCACTCGGAGGAGAGCAGGTGATCACCGGGGCGGAGAATCGCCAGGTGGGCGAGGGCGGCGGCTCCCATGCCGGAGCCGACGAATATCGCCGCCTCGGCGCCTTCGAGCAGCGCGAGCCGTTTGGCGATGGCGATCTGGTTGGGGTTGTTGCCGTACCGCGTGTACAGGACTTCCTGGGTCGAGCCGATCGGATTGGTGAAGGTGCTGCTCTGATAGATCGGGGTGGTCACCGGCGACCAGTCGGGACGCGGCTCGGGAGCGCCGTGGATCGCGGAGGTCGAAAGACCCAGCCGGCGGCGGCTCACGCGGCCGTCAACGCGAGGGTGCCTCCAGCGGTGCGCTCCGCCAGCCGGCTCTCGAGGAGCCGCTCGCATATCACCTCGGCGGCGTCGGGGGGGCCCAGCACTTCAAGCAGCGTCCCGGTCTGGATCACCACCGCCAGGCCGTGCCCCTGCAGCACGGGCTCGATGGCGAGCCGGTGCGCTTCGGTGATGCCCTGGAGCAGGAGGATCTGCACGGTGCGGAGGAGCTTGGCGACGATTTCGTCGGCGCAGGAGTAGTCGATGCAGCGGACGCCGGTGAAGTCCATGGACGCCACGGTGGCGTCGGCGATGGCGCGCTCGATCCGCTCGCGCACGGCCCGCCCGGTGTGGCGGGTGACCAGGTCGGCGTAGGGGCCGGGCACGGATTCCTGCAACACGGCGTGTACGTCGATCGGAGCAATCACGATGTGCCGGTCCCCTGCTCAGGAATGATCAACAGCACTTGCGAGCCTGGAAACGCGCTCAGGCCTTCGGTGAGCGGCGCGTCGTCGTCCCACGAGGGCGCGATGGCGATACGGGCGGTGCCGCTCCGGATGGCGATTTTGCCGTCCCAACGACTCAGGTAGCTCCGGATCCCCTTCAGGCCCTGACCGCGGCCGGGGTCGCGGAACCGGCTGGTGCCCTGGATCAGCGCCGCTTCCAACGCCGCCCCATCACCCCACCGGTCTCCGAATCGCTTGGCTTGCGTCGGCTCCAGCGTGTGCCGGAATCCGACGCCGGCGTCTCCCACGGCGATGACCACGACCTTCTTGGACAGCCGCCGCTTCCATTCATAGCGCTGCACCGCGACCCAGCCGCCGGTGCCCGCGTGTTCTACAATATTCTGGCACGCCTCCGAAAGCGCCATAGCAAATCCCACGGTCGCCTTGGGGTCGATGCCCAATTGCGACGTGAGGATCGCGGTGGCCCGTTGCTGAATGTGGCTGACGACCTGGTGCACGTCCTCGGCCGCACGCACGGCGGTGACCGGAAGGAGCAGGTCACTCTCCTCCGACGTCTTCAGCTTCGGCACCTTGCCGTGAATCTCGAACAGCGTCGCGGCTTGCTGAAAGAACCCGGCGCGGGTCCAATAGCTCAAGACCCGGGGATTGGCGGGTATGGTCAGGAGCGGACGCTCGCGCCCCGCGCTCTGCACGGCCTGACCGGCCACGAGCAGTCCCACGAAGCCGTAGGGTGAAGCCCACTCGGTGGCGTGCGCGTCGAACAACAGCCGCTCACCGCCCGCCGCACCCTGCGCAAACGACGAGGCGAACTGTTCGAAGGAGCGGTCGTCGAACTGCTGGGGAACGTCCACCAGACGCGTCATACGCCCGCCAGCTTTCCCAGCAGGTGATCGCGCAGTCCGGTGGCCCCGCGGAACGAGACGTTGCGGGCGGCCCGGCGCGCGGCGAGCTGCAAGGCCGCTTCGACGTCGGCACCCTGGACGAGCGCCGCGGCCGCGGTCGCACCGAAAACGTCGCCGCACCCGGTGGGATCGCCGTCTTCGAATGGCGCCGCGCCCGTCTCTCCGCTCGAGACCCGCGCCGTCCGCACCGGTGAGCCGGTGAAATACGCGGCGCCCCGGCGGCCGAGCGTCACGCAGAGCACACCGGTGCCGGCGGCGAGTGCGCCGGCCGCGACCGCCAGGGGATCGGGACCGAGCTGGCCCATCTCTTCCTCATTGAGCTGAACCGCGTCGAAGCATCCGAACCAGCCGGGTCCATCCACGAGGGGTTGCAAGGTTCTGAGGCCGTTCGCGTCCTTGGCCAGGAACAGGCTGTGGAGGTCGGCGTAGATGAACTTCGAGAATCCCCGGCGCAGCATCCGGGCGGTTTCGAGGCTCATTTCGAACCCGGAGATGAAGTTGACGTAGAGGGCGTCCAGATCACCGACCATCGGCCCCAGCTCACCCCACGTCCATCCCGGCACCCCGCCCGACATCAGCTCGCACCGGCGCTCTTTCGTCTCGTACCGGAGGGTCACCCGGTTGTTGGCCTCCGGCACCAGCACGAAGCGGGCGCCGGGGGCGACGTGACGCAGGCTTCGCAAGAACCGCCCGGCCGGCTCGGCGAGGTCCCGTCCCACCTTGATCAGGGGCACGATCTCCCAGCCGTCGTCCAGTGCCGCGTCCAGACCCGCCAGCGCGTACGCGATGCCCCCCCATTCCTCGACCGCTGGTTGGGCGGGGTCGCGGCCGTAGATCGTGTCCCAGACCAACGCGCCGACGACGCCGATGCGCTTCATGCGCGACCGCCCCGGTGCTTCTCGATGAAGGTGGCCGCGGCGCCGAACACGCCGGCGGTGCCCGGGAGCTCGCCGGGAACGATCCGGCAGGCCTTCACGGCATCCTTGAACGCGCGCCGGTGCACCTCGCGCCGGAGGGGGTCGAAGAGCCGGTCCCCGGCGAGGGTCACCCCGCCGCAGATCACGACCACGTCCGGGTTGAAGATGTTGATCATGTTGGCGACGCCGGCGCCCAGGAGCTTGGCGGTGTCGTTCACGACGTCGAGCGCGTACTGGTCGCCGTCGTGCGCCGCCTGGTATACGGTCTGCGCCGTCAGCCGGGACAGATCGCCGTTCACGTACTTGCCGAGCTTCGTGTCGATTCCTGACTCGATGCCTTCGGCGGCGCGGGCGGCGATCGCGGGACCCGACGCGTAGGCCTCGAGGCAGCCGTAGTTCCCGCACTTGCAGCGGCGGCCGTTCGCGTCGATGGTCGTGTGGCCGATCTCTCCCGCCACATCGGACACGCCGTGGTAGATCTTGCCGTCGAGCACGATCCCGCCGCCGATGCCGGTTCCGATCGTGAGCCCCACCACCGCCTTCGCGCCCCGCGCGGCTCCGCGCCACCACTCGCCGTAGATGGCGCAATTGGCGTCGTTGTCCAGCTCCGCGGGCAGGCCGGTGACCTTGGTGACTCGATCCCGGAGCGGGAAGTTCGTCCACCCGAGGTTGGGAGTGAACAGGACGATGCCCCGGTGAGTGTCGAGAGGACCGGGGGAACCGATGCCGACGCCCACGATCTCTTTGCCCTTGGCGGCGGCCGTCGACTGCTTGACCAGACGGCCGATGCGAGCGATGACGGCGTCGGCGCCCTCCTCGGAGTGCGTCGGCTCCGTGACCTCACCGAGCAGCTCCGACCCGTCCTCGGCAATCGTGCCGACGACCAGGTTGGTCCCCCCGATATCAATCCCGACGACGTAGCGCACCAGTCTCCTCGATTGCGGCGATCACCCGTTCGACGGGAAGATCCCGCAGGCAACGATGATGGCCCAGCGGACACGCGGCCGGTCCGTGCTTGGAGCAGGGGCGGCACGTCAGGTCCGTCACTTCGGCGACGCGGTCCCCCGGATGCAACGGACCGAAGCCGAACGCCGGCAGCGTGGGACCGAAGACGGCGACGGTCGGCGTCCCAACGGCCTGCGCGAAATGCAAGGGTGCACTGTCGTTGGTCACGAGCAATCGGCACCGGGCCAAGAGCGCCGCCGATTCCCGCAACGTCAGCTTGCCGCACCCGCTCGCCGCCCGTCCCCCGGCCGATCGTACGTGATCCACGATCGCGGCCGCGAGCTCGCCGTCTCCGGGACCTCCCACGACGGCGATGGCGTGGCTCCCGGCCAGGCGACCCGCGAGCGCAGTGAAGTGCGGCCAGCGCTTCGTGCCCCAAATGGATCCCGGGGCGAGCGCCACCACGTCGCTCCCCAACGCCTCGGCCTCCACGAAGGCCGCCGCCGCCCCGTGGTCCGCCGGTGTCAGCCCGATGCTCGGCGTGCGGATCGCCGTGGGGTCCCCCGCCAGCGCCAGCAGACGGTCCACTTCGTGTCCGCCCGCCGGACGCGCCCTGCTCTCCGTATACAGCGACCGCCAGCCGTCCCGGAAGCCCACCCGCCGCGGCACCCGGGCCCACAGCGCCAGCAGCGCGCTGCGAAGGGACCGGTGGGGCACATAGGCCACTTCATAGTGCGCTTCCCTGAGGCGGCGCGCGAGGGCGGTGAGACCGCCCCACCCGCGGTCGGCACCGCGTTTGTCGTACCGGATCACCTGCCGGACCGCGGGATGCGTGTCGAGGAGGGGAGCGGCCGCGGGCGTGGTGACGACGTCCACCGGGCCATGCCGGACGGCGAGCGTCCGGAGCAGGGGCGTCGTCAGCACCACGTCTCCCAGAAACGCCGTCTGCACCACGACGGCGCTAGTCAACCTGCAGCACCGCCAGGAAGGCTTCCTGTGGAATCTCGACCGTGCCGACCTGCTTCATCCGCTTCTTTCCTTCCTTCTGTTTCTCGAGGAGCTTCCGCTTCCGCGTGACGTCGCCGCCGTAGCACTTGGCGGTCACGTTCTTCCGCAGGGGACGGATCGACTCCCGGGCGATCACCTTCGTGCCGATCGCGGCCTGAATCACCACCTCGAACAGCTGCCGGGGGATCAGCTCCTTCAGTTTCTCCGCGATCTTCCGGCCCCACTCATACGCCTTGTCCTGATGGATGATCACGGAGAACGCGTCGACCGCGTCTCCGTTCAGGAGCATGTCGAGCTTCACGAGCTCCGAGCGGCGGTAGGCCAGGAATTCATAGTCGAGGGACGCGTACCCGCGCGAGATCGTCTTCAGCTTGTCATAGAAGTCGAGGATGATTTCGGCGAGCGGAAACTCCCAGCTGAACTCCACCCGCGTCGGATCCACGTAGTGCATCCCGAGGTACACGCCGCGGCGCTCCTGGCCGAGCTTCATCATGGCGCCGATGTATTCGGAGGGGGCGAGGACGCGGGCTTTGACGTACGGCTCCTCGATGCGGTCCACCGTCGATCCGTGCGGCATGAGCGACGGGTTCTCGACCAGCTCCTTCACACCGTCGGTCTTGTAGACGTGGTACTCCACGTTCGGGACCGTCGAGATGAGATCGAGGTTGAATTCCCGTTCCAGCCGCTCGCGGACGATCTCCATATGCAGGAGGCCCAGGAATCCGCAGCGGAATCCGAATCCGAGGGCGACGGAAGACTCGGGCTCATAATGGAGGGAAGCGTCGTTGAGCTGGAGCTTCTCCAGGGCGTCCCGAAGATCCTCGTACTGCTCGGCGTTCGTCGGATAGAGCCCCGCGAACACCATCGACTGGATATCCCGGTACCCGGGGAGCAGGGGAACGTCGGAATGCTCGACGTCGAGGATGGTGTCCCCCGGCCGCGTTTCCTGCACGCCACGCACGTTCGCGACCACGTAGCCGACTTCGCCGGCCGCCAGTTGTTCCACCGGCTTGTGCCCCAGCTGGAGATTGCCGACCTCGTCCACCTGATAGTGATCGGCCTTGTGCGCGCCGAAGACGATCTGCATCCCCGCCTTCAGCACGCCGTCGACGACGCGAATGCTGGGAATCGCGCCGCGGAAACGGTCGTAGTACGAATCGAAAATCAGCGCGCGCAGGGGAGCGGCCGGATCGCCCTTGGGAGCCGGGATGCGCTTGACGACGGCTTCGAGCAGCTCCGGAACCCCCGTACCCTCCTTCGCCGAGATCCTGAGGATCTCCTCGGGGCGGGATCCGATCAGGTCGTGCAGCTCCGCGGCCCGGCGGTCTGGTTCGGCACCGGGGAGGTCGATCTTGTTCAGGACGGGGATGATCTCGAGCCCCGCGTCGAGCGCGAGGAACAGGTTCGAGAGTGTCTGGGCCTGCACGCCCTGGGACGCGTCGACCACGAGGATCGCGCCCTCGCAGGCGGCCAGGGAACGGGACACCTCGTAGGTGAAGTCGACGTGTCCGGGGGTGTCGATGAGGTTGAGCTCGTAGATCTCGCCGTCCTGGGCGTGGTAATTCATGCGGACGGCGTTGAGCTTGATGGTGATGCCGCGCTCGCGCTCCAGGTCCATCGTGTCCAGCACCTGCGCCCGCATGAGCCGTTTGTCGAGGGTGCCCGTGTGCTCGATGAGCCGGTCGGCCAGGGTCGACTTGCCGTGGTCGATGTGGGCGACGATGCAGAAGTTGCGGATCAGGGACTGACGCATTGGCGGGGAATATAGAGGGGCCGGGGGTTGGGGGTCTGGGGTCCAGACATGATCGACTGACCCCTGATCCCCGGCCCCTGACCCCTTAGCTTTCGATCTTCGAATGCCCCCCATCACCGGCTGGTACGACCCCACCCCCAAGGGCGGTGCCCTGCGGCTCGCGGCCAACGGGTACCTGCCCGCGAACGGCGATCCGCCCGTGCGCCTGCCGGGACTGCGCCGGGGTGATCTCGTGGTGCTCGAAGGCGGTCGCGTCACCAGCGTCAATGGCGCCCCTCCCGCGGGGCTCGCCGACCGGCCCGAATTCGCGAAGCTCGGCGCCGTGCATCCCGAGCGGGCCCTGCGCCTCGAGACCGACAAGGCCTCGAGCCCCAGAACGGCCGCGATTCAGCGGGTCGTTGATCTCGTCTGCCCGCTGGGATTCGGCCAGCGCGCGTTGATCGTCTCTCCGCCGAAGGCCGGAAAGACCGTCACCCTCCAGGCGGTCGCCGAAGCAGTGGCCATCAACTATCCCGGCGCGACGCTGATGATCCTCCTGGTCGACGAGCGGCCTGAAGAGGTGAGCGAGATGGTCGACTGGGGGCGGGGCGAAGTGGTCGCCTCGAGCTTCGATCTTCCTCACGAACGTCACGTCGCCGTCGCGGACATGGTGTTCGAGCATGCCCGGCGCCAGGTGGAGCTCGGCCGGGACGTGGTCATCGTGCTGGATTCGCTCACGCGGCTGGCCCGCTCGCACAACACGGCCGGGGGACGGGGGAGCGGGCGTACGATGTCGGGCGGACTCGACGCCAACGCTCTGGCCAAGCCGAAGGCGCTCTTCGGCGCCGCACGGGCCGTTCCCCAGGGTGGGTCACTTACGGTGATTGCCACCGCATTGGTCGAGACGGACAGCAGGATGGATGATGTGATCTTCGAGGAGTTCAAGGGGACCGGCAACGCGGAGCTCAGACTCTCGCGGGAGCTCGCCGACCGCCGGATCTACCCGGCCGTCGATGTCGCGGCGTCAGGTACCCGCCGCGAGGAGCTGCTTGGCGATGCCGCCACCGTCGAGGCGAAACAGAAGCTCCGGCGGGGTCTCGTGGACCTGCCGCCGGAGCAGGGGATACAGCAACTGCTCTCCTTGATGAAGCGCGCGCCCACCAACGCGGAGCTGCTGGCGGGCGTGCGTTAGTTCGGCTTCCGGCGCCTCAGCTCCGGCTGATTCTTCGGTGGCTGCTCCTTCGGCGGTGGTGACTTCGCCGCCGGTGCCGGGCGTGGAGGCGGTCCCCGGCGCGGTTCGGCGTTCGGCTTGGGCTGCTGACGCGGCGGAGGGGGTTGCGCCGGCCGTTGCTCCGGCGGCCGCCTGCGCTGATCGGGTTGCCGGTGATCGGGATGTTGGGCGTCCGGCTGTTGAGGCTCGTACTCCCGACCTGTCCGGCTGGGTGCCGGCAGGCGCCCAGGCCCGCCGAAGTCCCGTCCCGATGCTCCCCGATTTCTGCCCTCCTCTCTCGATCGGTCCCGCGTTACCGTGACGAACTGCTCATCGGGGGCGCCGTCCCGGTCCTTGAAGACGAACCGCGGCTCGGGGCGCAATGGCCGCGCCACTACCACCGCGCGGCCCTGATAGTAGTGATACGGGTAGTACACGGGGTCGTCGTAGGCCACGATCCGGAAACGCGGACACGTGGCGGCGTACGGATCCCAGGAGCCAAAGCTCGCGAACGCGTGACAGTCATAACAAAGGAAGCGGGGATAGTCGTAGTGACGCTCGACGTAGTATGGGGAGATGTCGTAGTCCCAGTCTTCGTCGTTGGACGGGAGAATGCGTCCGGCCAGATCGGTCAGCGCGACGTACGGGTCACCCTGGATCCGGCCGCCGTCCATGGCGCGGTAATCCCAGTGGTCGCCGTCGGTGACCGGATCGAACGTGAAGGGATCGGGGGAGGAGACCGCGAACACGTAGCCGACCCCGGGGTCGTCGTCGACGGCGAACGCATTCGAGCTCCGGCTCTGCTCGATCTCGTACTCGTGATCGCCCCGGACGTAGTTGTCCATCCACGGCGCGCGCGGGAAGAGCACCTGAATCCGGCCGTCCGTGTCCACCCGGAACACCGTGATGTAGGCGTCCTCTTCGCCGCGGATGAACACGCGCGCCTGGTCACCCGTCCGGTACGGGTCGTTCCCGTTCTCCGTCCACACCTGGACGCGGCCTTTCCCGTCGTGCCCGGGTCCTCTGGGGGCTGCCGGGTGCGCCGGGCTCGGAGCGAGCGCGAGAGCGGTGATGATGGCGTGGTGAATGAGCATGAGTCTCCCGGGAGCCCCTTGGGTGCAGAGAACATGCCAGCCGACAGGTTCGCGTCAGGTACTTGTAACACAATGTTCAATAACGACTTGAGACCTAACAGGAAAGCTGTCAGGCACCCGGGTGTCTCCTGGCCCGGACGCTCGGGCGTCCGTTAGCTTCCGCCCCGAATGGCAACCGGATCCCGCCTCGATTTGCTCGACCCCCGTGAGGTCGCCCAGCTGGGAGGCCTCGAGATCACGGCTGCCGGTGTGGTCGAGGGATTTCTTGCGGGCCTCCATCGCTCCCCCTTTCGCGGGTTCTCCGTCGAATTCACGGAGCATCGGGCGTACCAGCCGGGGGACGAACTCCGATACCTGGATTGGCGCATTCTGGGCCGGACCGACCGGCCCTACGTCAAGCAGTTCGAGGAGGAGACCAATCTCCGCGCGATGATTCTCGTGGACGTCAGCCGGTCCATGGCGTGGACGGGATCACCCGACCGGCTGACCAAGCGTGCGTACGCGGACCGGCTTGCCGCCGCGCTCTCACTCCTGTTGCTCCGGCAGCGCGATGCGACCGGCTTGATCACGTTCGACGACAGGATTCGGCAGGCTCTTCCACCGCGAGTGAAAAGCGGGCAATGGCACCGCATCGTGCGCGGGCTCATCGAGACTCCCGACGGTGAGGGGACCGCCGCCGAAGAGGCCCTGCGGCAGGTGACCGCGCGGCTCGCACGCCGGGGGATGGTGGTCCTGATTTCCGACCTCCTCTTCGATCGCGATCTCGCGTTGACCGCCCTGCGGTACCTCAGGCATCGTGGTCACCAGGTCACGGTGATGCACCTGATGGATCCCGCGGAGGTCGATCTCGCGGGTCCGCCGGAAGTCCGGTATCAGGATCTCGAGTCCAGGGGTTCGGTGGTCGTCCGCCCCCGGGAGCTGGCTCGCAGCTACCGCGAAACGGTGCGCCGGGAAATCGCGGCCTGGCGGTCCGCCTGCCGCCGGCACGAGATCGCCTACCACCACGTCACGACCGATCAGCCTTTCGGCGTCGCACTCCGCCGGCTCGCGTGATCTTCCTTCATCCTCTGGCCCTCTTCGGGCTCGCCGCGGCGGCGATCCCGGCGCTCCTGCATCTCCGGCAGCGCCGCACGCCCCCCGTCCTCGATTTCCCGGCCGTTCGCTATCTCGCGGATGCCGAGCGGCGTACCGCCAGGCGGCTGCGGCTGCGACACCTGCTCCTGCTCCTCCTGCGGACTTTGCTCATCGCTTCGATCGTCATGGCCGCGGCGCGACCGCAGGTGCGCGGATGGGGACGGGCGACGGGCCATGAACCGACGGCGGCCGTCATCGTCCTCGACAACTCGCTGTCCTCCGGCGTGGTGGTGGACGGCCGCCGGGTGCTCGACGGACTCGCGGCGGCGGCGCACGCGGTCACCGCACGCGCCGGCTCCGGCGACCGGTTGTGGCTGCTGCTGGCCGACGGCGTGGTCCGGCGCGGCACTCCCGCGGAGTTGGACGCGGCGATTGATGACGCCCGGCCCGAAGCGGGCCGGATGGATCTCTCGGAAGCGGTGCGTCGGGCGGTGGCAGTGGCCGCCGGCGCGACGCTCTCCGACCGCGATGTGTATGTGATCTCGGATGGACAGGCGAGCGCGTTGAGCGGCCCCCCGGTCCCGGCCGGATCCGTGCACGTCATTGCCCTCGAACCCAGGAGCGGCGTCGCGCCGAACCGCGGCGTCGGCGACCTGCGCCTGGTGGATACGAGGCTGCTCATTCCCATCGTGGGGACGCCGGGTGGAAAGTCGGGAACGCTCACCGTGACCTATCGCGACCGGGTGATTTCGCGCGGGCTCGCCAAGCCGGGCGACACACTCGCGATCGCGTTGCCCGCCGCGCCCGTCGGGTGGTGGACCGGATCCGTGGACCTGGAGGCTGACGAGCTGCGGGGGGACGACCGCCGCCTGTTCGTCCAACGCGTACACCCGCCCGCGCGGGTGAGCGCGGCGCCGACCGCGGGTCCCTTCGTCGCTGCCGCGCTCGACGTGTTGCTCAACGCAGACCGCATCGCTGCGGGCAAGGATGTCGTGATCGCGACGCTCCCGACGGGGCGATTCGCGGTCGTTCCGGCGACCGGGGATCCCGCATCCGTCGGTGCCGTCAACCGGGCGCTCGGACTTCGAGGAGGACACTGGCGCTTCGGAGTGCCCGCGACGCCCGGCCGCGTCTCGGTTCGCGGCTCTGGCGTAAGCGGGCTCGGAGGGGTGCCGGTCGGCCGGCGGCTCGAACTGACCGGCGGGGACCCCGCCACCGTGCTGGCGACGGTGAATGGCTCACCGTGGCTGGTGCGGGAAGGATCGACCCTGCTCATCGGAAGCGCACTGGACACCGCCTGGACGACGTTGCCCGCCACGCCCTCCTTCGTGCCCTTCATGGACGCGCTCGTCAACGTCCTGGCACAGGGCGAGGCCCCGGTCAGCGATACCACCGGGGCGCCGGGCATGCAGTTCCGGACCAATGGCAGGGACACCGTCGGAGCGCTGGTGCTCGGGCCAGACTCGCGGGAGTCGGACCTGACGCCCGCGACGCCATCCATGTTCTCGAGGGCCCTGGACGCCGAGTCGTTTTCGTCGTCGGCATTCCGGGATGCAGCCTTTACCGGGAGCGCGAGGGGAGATGCAGGTGGCTTGCTGCTGATGCTGGCATTGCTGCTCGTGGCCGGAGAGTGGATCGTCGCCGTGACGACGCGCTGATGCCCCTCGACTTCCTGTTGGACCGCATGAGCGAGCTCCCCGCGTTCGACGCGCTGGCGGCGACGCTCCCACGCGCGGGTCAGCGAATGGGTATCGGCGGTCTGCCCGGATCCTCTGCGGCCGTGCTGGTGGCGACCCTCGCGCGCCGCTTCCCCCAGCGCGTGCTCACCATCGTGGCGCCTACACCCGCCGACGCGGAGCGCTGGCTTTCGGATCTCGAGGCGCTGGCCCCCGGGGCCGTCGCGCTCTATCCACAGCGCGAATCCCTCGGCGGCGAAGAGCAGCACGTCGAAATCGCCGGTGAGCGCATCGAGACGGTCGTCGCCCTGCTCGAGGGCCGCATCAGGATCCTCATCACCACTGCGCGCGCCACCGTGGAGCGGACGGGCGTGCCCGGAGCGCTCGCGGATGCGCGCCTGACCTTGTCCGAGGCGGGTGGCCCGACGCTCGGGGACGTGGCCGAGCGACTGGTGGGGATGGGGTACACGAAAGTGCCGACCGTAACGGAGGTGGGGCAGTTCAGCGTGCGGGGCGGGATTCTCGACGTGTACGGCTTCGGCATGGCGGCGCCGGGCCGCATCGAGTGGTGGGGCGACGAAGTCGCCACGTTGCGGGGCTTCGATCTCGACACTCAGCGCTCCGGAGACCCCGTCGAACGGGTCACCATCCTGCCGCTCAAGGAGCAGGGGCGGTCCGGTGCCCAGGATTCCGTGCGCTCCTCGTTGCTCGAGTTGCTCCCCTCCGACGCGCTCCTGGTGGTCGACCGCGAGTCCCCCCTGCGCCAGGAAGTCGACCGGACGTGGACCGAGGCGGCGCACCACCTCGAGGTGTCGCGCCGCCTGGGGGAAGAGCCCGAATCGCGTGAGGCGCTCTTCCTCTCGCCCAACCGCTGGGAGTCGCTGCTCGGCGGATTCGCCCGGCTCGCTCCGGAGGCGCCCGATGCGACGGTTCGCTTTCCGATCTCCTTACCCGAGCTGATCGACCGCGATCTCAAGTATCTCCGCAAGCTCATCGCCGGCCCGACGCGCACCGTCATCCTGTGTGACAACGAGGGCCAGCTGGAGCGGCTGGAGGAGCTTCTCGATTCCGGGCGTGCCACCCTGGCCGTGGGTGCGCTCGACGGGGGCTTCGTCTTTCCCGGGCTTCGCGTCCTCACCGATCACGAGATCTTCCGCCGCGCACGCCGCTTGCGGCGGGCGCGGCGCTATCGGGCGGCGGTGAACGCGCTGGGACCCGGCGCGTTCACCGCCGGTGAATACGTCGTGCACCTGGATCACGGCATCGGCATCTTCCGCGGTCTCGAGACCATCCAGGTCGGCGAGGCGACGCTGGATGTCGCCACGGTGGAATACGAGGGCGGGGACCGTCTCAACGTCCCGCTGTACCGGATCGACCTGCTCGAGCCCTACCGCACCAGCGGGGATCCGGACGCCCCGCCGCCGCGCTTGCACCGTCTGGGTGCCACCACCTGGCAGCGGCAGCGGGACAAGACCCGCGCGGCCATCATGGCCATGGCCTCGGAGCTCCTGGATCTGTACGCCCGGCGGCAGCTCGCCCACGGGTATGCCTTCCCGCCCGACACGCCCTGGCAGCGCGAGCTCGAGTCCGCCTTCCTCTATGAGGATACGCCTGACCAGCGGAAGGCGACCGAGGAGGTCAAGCGGGACCTCGAGCGGGCCCGGCCCATGGATCGCCTCCTCGTGGGGGACGTGGGCTACGGGAAGACCGAGGTGGCGCTCCGCGCCGCCTTCAAGGTGGTGCAGGCGGGGAAGCAGGTCGCCGTGCTGGTCCCGACCACGATCCTCGCGGAGCAGCACGGACGCACCTTCCGCGAACGGCTCGCCGACTATCCCGTCCGGATCGAAGTGCTTTCCCGGTTCCGCAGTGCGCCGGAAACGGCCGCCGCGCTCGTGAAAGCCGCCGCGGGCGAAGTCGACGTCGTCATCGGCACTCACCGGCTCCTGTCCAAGGACGTGCTCTTCCACGACCTGGGGCTCCTGGTCGTGGACGAAGAGCACCGCTTTGGGGTACGACACAAGGAACGGCTGAAGGCGTTGAAGCTGGCGGTGGACGTTCTGACGCTCACCGCTACACCGATCCCCCGAACGCTGCATCTCTCGCTGGCGGGTCTGCGGGACCTCACGCTGCTCGAGACGCCCCCCAAAGACCGGTCCCCGGTGCTCACGTTCCTCGAGCCCTGGGATGACGCCCTGCTCGAGGAAGCGATCGCGCGGGAGCTGGACCGCGGGGGCCAGGTGTACGTGGTGCACAACCGGGTGGAGACCATCGCCACCATCGGCGCGCGCGTCGCGCGGCTCGCGCCGCGGGCCCGGCTGGCGGTGGCGCACGGGCAGATGCCCGAGCGCGAGCTCGAAGCGGCGATGGCGAAGTTCGCGACCGGGGAAGTCGACGTGCTGGTGTCGACCATGATCGTGGAGTCGGGATTGGATGTACCGAACGCCAACACGATGATCGTGGACCGGGCCGACCAGTTCGGACTCGCGCAGCTGTACCAGCTCCGCGGGCGCGTAGGCCGGAGCCATCGGCGCGCGTACTGCTACCTGCTCGTGCCCGACCTGATGGACGCGCGTGCCGAAGAGCGGTTGCGCGTGCTCGAGCACCACACCGATCTGGGCTCGGGGTACCGCATCGCGCTCCGGGATCTCGAAATCCGGGGCGCGGGGAATCTCCTCGGCAAGGATCAGTCGGGGCACGCGCACGCGGTGGGATTCGACACCTACCTCCGCTGGTTGTCCGAGGCGGTGCTCGACTTGAAAGGCGGCGGGAGCGGCGGCGCGGCGCCGTTCGCGCCGCCGGACGTCACCCTCGACCGCGCGGCGCATCTGTCGGACGCGTACGTGGCGGACGACGCCGTGAAGCTCGACGTGTACCGGCGGCTGGCGCGGGCCCAGCAACCGTGCGAGATTGCAGCCGTCCGCGACGAGTTGCGCGACCGGTTCGGCCCGCCGCCCGAGGAGGCCGACCGGTTGCTGCTGGTCGCGGAGCTCCGCGCGCTCGGTGCCCGGCTGGGGCTGGAAACAGTCCTGATTTCGGGTGACGAGGCGCGGCTTACGTTTCGGCGAGATGCCCATCCGCGCCTGGCGGGCCTCAACACGGCGCTCGACGCGGTGCAGTTCGAAGCCACCGTGCGCCGGGCGCAGCCCCTGTCGTTGCGGTTGCGACGCCTCGGAGGCGAAGCCGTCGGCCCCGGGCTGGTCCGGGCCCTCACCGCGGTTCTGCAGGACCCACATCCCTAGGAGACGGAATGCGTCGTTTTGGTGCGGTACTCTTGGTTCTCCCCCTCATCGCCTGTGGCGCGCTGCGTGACGCGTTCTCCGCGCATGCCAAGGATGCCGCGTCCGCGGCCGGCCAGTCCCTCTCGGCCGAACAGCTGGCCGGTTGGGCCAGTCAGGTGAAGGGCATGCCGCTCCAGGCGGACAACTTGCAGCGGCTCGCGCGCATCTGGGTCGACTACACGCTCTTCGGGAATTCCCTGGCGGGCACCCGCTCGATCGACGACTCGTCCCTGATCATCGAGGCGATGTGGCCGCTGGT
>DASUBP010000185.1:0-2811 GCA_035763205.1 Gemmatimonadales bacterium | reverse complement strand
GCCAGCTCTTCACCTTCCAGCTGGAGCCGCGGCGGGCGCACCCGAGCACTCCCCTTCCCGACCTCCTCCTGCACCAGCTTGATGAGCTGAACGAATTTCGGGACCGTGTCGAGCCGGAGCAGCGGCAGGAACCAGTCGTAGAGCTTCCAGGCCTCCTGCGACTTTCCGGAAATTGCGAGATCGAAGAGCCGGACCGACTCCACCGGAAGCGCGTTCACCAGCCCCGCCACCCACCCCACCGCCCCCATCGCCACGCTCTCCAGGACCACGTCGTCCATGCCGACCAGAATGCGAATCCGGTCACCGAGGGCCCCTCGAATCGCCGCGACGCGACGGACATTCCCGCTCGAATCCTTGGTCGCGTGCAGGTTCGGATGCTTCTCGCAGAGCCCCGCAAGCTGCTCGGCGGAGACGTCGACGCCGTAGGCGACCGGGTTGTTGTAGAGCATGCAGGAGAGCCCCGTCGCGCCGATCACGGCGCCGTAATGCGAGACGGTCTCGCGGCCGTCACCGACGTAGACGTAGGCAGGCAGCGCCATCAGGCCGTCACACTTCGCCTTTTCGGCGGCCTTCGCGAGGGCGACGCATTCGGCGGTCGCCAACCCGGCGATCCCGGCCACGAGGTGGCCGCGCGATCCGAGCGCCTCCCGGCAGACCTCGAGAATCCGGACCTTTTCCGCGAACGCGAGCGTCGCCGATTCGCCGAGTGAACCGAGCGCCACGATGCCGCGGCATCCGGAGTCCATCATCCAGCGGACGTGGGCGGCAAGCGCGGCCTCGTCGACGGACAGATCGGGCTTGAAGGGAGTGGTGATCGCGGGCAGGACGCCCGCCCAGTCACGCTGTTGCATCGGATGACTCCAAAGTGGAAACCAGCGACGCCACGGGCGTCGGCACGAGCGGAGAACGAACGGAATCTGGGGCCCAGCCGAACATTGCGTGCAATGCGGCGCCGCACACCCGGCCCTGACAGGGCCCCATCCCGGCGCGCGTATACAGCTTCGCCTGCCGCATGGTCCACGACCGGTCGAACGCCGAGCAGGGGACATCTTCACAGCGGCACACGATGGTGTCCGGCGGAGGACGCTCGACGGCGCCGAGGTGGAAGGCTTCGTCGAGACGCCGGGCATATGCCCGGCCGGCGTCCCGGGCGCGCAGAAGCCCGGCAGGCACCTTCTGCCCCGCCGCATCCAGCCCCGCCACCTCCCCTTCAGCCAGCGAGAGGTCGACGCCACCCACACCCGTGGGTTCGCCGGCGCACCAGACCCCTTCGCGGGAAGTCCGCTGATGCGCGTCCACCACCACGACGCCTTCCTTCACTTCACATCCCGCCAGCCGCGCCAGCTCGGTGTTAGGGATGAGCCCGGCAGCTGCACCGAGGAGGTCTAGCGTCTCCGTCCAGGTGCGTTCGCCCGCCGCGAAGGTGACTTCACGTACGCGATCCTCCCCCATCGCCGAGACCACGCGGGTCCCCCAGCGGTATCGGGTCCCGGCGAACGACGCGCGGTAGCGGATCCCCTGCCAGAGCTCTGCCGGCCTGCGGGCCAGAGAGGCCGAGAATTCCAGCACCCGTGAGGCCGGCGTGCGGTCGGCGACGACGATCACGCGCGCACCGGCCTTCGCGACCGCCGCAGCCACCGGCAGCAACAGCGGACCAGCACCAGCCAGGGCGACCCGTTTCCCGGCGACCGACGCGCCCGACTTGACGAGTGCCTGGACCCCACCGACACCCATGACGTTGGGAAGGGTCCAGCCCGGGAAGGGGAGAAAGAGCTCGCGGGCCCCGGTTGCGATGACCACCTGCGGCGCGCGGACCCGGACTTCTTCGTTCCAGCGGACGCCGAGTACCTCGCCCTCCCGCAGATCGATCACCGATGTCTCCGTGAGGCCTTCGGCACCCGACCGGTCGAAACGATCGAGCCAGCTTCGAGCCTTCGCGGGAAGCGTTGCACGCTGCAGGTGACGCCAGATCTGGCCGCCCAGGTGCGGGGCTTCGTCGAGGACCATCACGCGCTTCCCCGCTTCCCCCGCCCTTGCGGCGGCCGCGATCCCCGCCGGTCCCCCGCCGATGACGACCAGGTCCGCCGAAACGTCCCGCATCCTACTCACGGGTCGTCACCCGCATCCCGGGAGATACCCGTTCGAGGCAGGCGCGCCGACCCCGCGCCCCATCGATGGTGACCCGGCACTCGAAGCAGATCCCCATGCCGCAGACGGCCCCGCGCGGCATGCCGGACACCGAATCGCGGAAGGCATCTTCGCCGGCGTTCAGCATCGCGGCCGCGACGGTAATGCCCTCGGGCACTTCCAGCAATCGACCGTCGATGATGATCGAGAGCGTGCGGGTCATCAGGGCTCCATCCGCCGCCCGGGGGCGAATGGGATGGCAGCGATGGCCGGCGTGCGGCCAGCGATCAGATCCGCGAGAAGCCCCGCAGTGCCCAATGATGTGGTGATGCCCAATCCCTCGTGCCCCGCCGCAATCCAGAGACCGGGTGTGCTCTCCCAGCGCCCGATGAGGGGAAGCTTGTCGGGCGTCGCGGGCCGGAATCCGGTCCAGATCCGCAACGCCTGCAGCTTCGAGAGCGCCGGCATGAAGCGCTGCGCCCGCGACAGCATCGCGGCCACGAGTCCATGATTGACCGACGCATCCCAGCCGACGAGCTCACGTGACGAGCCGATGAGCACCTGGCCGGTCGCCCGCGGCTGCACGTTGAACGCCGCTGATTCCGCCGTCATCTGATGCGCGCTCTTGAGGTAGCCCATCTCGACGATCTGGTGACGGCAGAAGCCGGGCGCGCGATCCGTAAT
>DASUBP010000184.1:0-2341 GCA_035763205.1 Gemmatimonadales bacterium | reverse complement strand
TTTTGTAAATTGTTCCACTGAAAGAACTTGTACGATAATGCCCCTCACTGAGCGCGAACGGCTCGTTCTCGAAGCCGTCATCGAGACGTTTGTCCAGACCGCGGAGCCGGCCGGGAGCCGGACGGTGTCCAAGGTTCTGGGCGCATTTTCCCCGGCGACCATCCGTAACACGATGAGTGACCTGGAGGAGAAGGGGTACCTCTACCACCCCCACACCTCCGCGGGCCGCATTCCCACCGATCTGGCCTATCGCGCCTACGTCGATCTCCTGATGCGTCAGCCTCCACCCGCGGTCACCGCGACGGAAGCCGACGCGATTCGCGCCGAGTTGATTGGGCGTTCATCGGCAGTTGACGTGGTGTTGGAGAAGGCGGCCCAGGTGCTGGCGGTGTTGACCAAGGAGCTGGGTGTGGCGGTGGGGCCGACGCTCGAGCAGGCGATCCTGGAGCGTCTGGATCTGACGCAGGTGTCGTCGGAGCGTCTGCTCCTGGTGCTCACGCTGAAGAGCGGTGTGGTGCGGACGATCTTCGTCGAAGTGCCGTCGCACATGGCGTCCGAAGTGGTGGGGCAGGTGGCGGTGGTTCTCAACGAGCGTCTGGCGGGGCTCGAGCTTCGGGAGATCCGGAAGACGTTGTCGGAGCGCCTGCGGGATGCGGCGCCCGGTCCCGGCGCGGGTGAGCTGCTCAATATTTTCGTGCAGGAGGCGGACGGGCTTTTCGACGTCAACGCGGCGCCGGCGAGCGCGGTGGTGTTGTCGAGCGCGCAGATGCTGGCGGGGCAGCCGGAGTTCGCGACGACGAGCCGGCTGCAGGGGCTGATGGAGGTTACCGAGCGTCGCGACGTGTTGCGGGAGGCGCTGACGCACCATCGCGAGGGTTTGACGATCACGATCGGTGGCGAGCACCAGGATCCCAAGCTCCTGCCCTTTACGCTGGTGACGGCGCGGTACGAGATCGGCCCGCTGGCCGGGGTGATCGGCGTGCTGGGCCCGACGCGCATGCCCTATGACAAGGTGGTGGCATTGGTGAATCACACGAGTCGCCTGGTGGGAGAGCTCCTGGAATGAGCGACTTCTACAAGATCCTCGGCGTCTCGATGGATGCGACGGCGGACGACGTGAAGAAGGCGTACCGCAAGCTGGCGATGGAGCACCATCCCGACCGCAACAACGGCGACAAGAAGGCGGAGGAGAAGTTCAAGGAGATCACGGAGGCCTACGAGGTGCTCCGCGATCCCCAGCAGCGTGCCGCCTATGACCGCTACGGTGAAGCCGGCGTGCGTGGCGCGGGGCGGGGCGGGGGCGGGCGGGGTCCGCAGATGCATCACGTCGATCTCTCCGAAGCGCTCAACATCTTCATGCGCGATTTCGGCGGGCTCGGCGGCTTCGACGCGTTCTTCGGCGGCGGCCAGCGCTCGCAGCGGGATCGCCATCGCGGTCAGGACATCAAGGTCACCTTGCGGCTGACGCTCGCCGAGGTGGCCACGGGCACGTCGAAGACGGTGAAGATCAAGGGACTCGATCCGTGTCCGGAGTGCGCGGGCACGGGGGCGAAGAAGGGCACGAAGGTGCAGACGTGCCGGACGTGCGGGGGGTCGGGGGAAGTGCGCCGCACCGCGCAGTCGCTGTTCGGGCCGCTGGTGTCGATCGGCGCCTGTCCGAGCTGCGAGGGCGAGGGAACGATCGTCGCGGAGCCCTGTCCCGAGTGCCGGGGTGATGGGCGCGTGCGCTCCGAAAAGACGGTGCAGGTGGATGTGCCCGCGGGCGTGGCGGACCATCATTACCTCACGCTGCGCGGCCACGGCGTGCCGGGTCCGCGGAATGGCCCGCCGGGCGATCTGATCGCGGTCCTCGAGATCGAAGACGATCCGCGGTTCGAGCGGCACGAAGAGGATCTCGTCTTCGACCAGGCGCTCTCGTTCAGCCAGGCGGCGCTGGGCGCCGACATCGAGGTGCCGACGCCCTTCGGGAATACGGTGCTCAAGATCCCGCATGGGACGCAGACGGGCACGGTGTTCCGGCTGAAGGGGAAGGGATTGCCGCGGGTGGGCAACGCGGGGAAAGGTGACCTGCACGTGCGCGTGCACGTCTGGACTCCCGCCAAGCTGTCGCCTGAACAGGAACGGCTCTTCAAGGAGATGGCGCCCCACGAAGGGGAGCCGCCATCGGATGTGCGGAAGTTCTGGAATCAGATCAAGGCGGCGTTCGGCGCATGAGTGATTGCCTGTTCTGCAAGATCGCGGCGGGAGAGATCCCCGCCGCGGTGGTGCGCAAGAACGACGATTTCCTGGCCTTCCGGGACATCAATCCCCAAGCCCCTACGCACCTCCTCGCGATTCCGGT
>DASUBP010000183.1:0-3348 GCA_035763205.1 Gemmatimonadales bacterium | reverse complement strand
GCTCGCGGCCAGAGTTGCGTCAGCTATTTCGGCGTCGGCGGTGACCAGTGTCGGCTCTCGTAGGCTTTCGATCCAGGGAGTCGTATTCGGCACACGGACTTGGATAGTCCGGGCGGTGCGACGGTTGCAACGATGTGACCGTGGTCAGGTTCGGACCAGCGATTCGAACTACAAGTGTAGAGCATCGAATGGTTACCTGACGCAGTTCTTCGGCGCCCCAGGAGCTTCCATTTCATTTCTCAAGAAAAGGAGGCCCGCGTCATCCTGAGCGAGCGCGAAGCGCGAGCGAAGGACCCGCTTGTGCTGCGGGTGAAAAGCAGGTCCTTCGCGCCGTCGGCGCTCAGGATGACGGGCGTCGCTCGCCCGTAATAAGGAAAAAAGAGGGAGAGCGGGCTCTCAGCCCGCGGGAACCGACGCGGGCAAATTCATTTCACCACCCGTGATCCATACACCCGCCCCTTCCACTCAATGTGCCTTCCCCTCACGGCTGACCGGAGCATGATCGCGATCATGACTCCGGCGCCGAGGGGGTAGAGGAGCGCGTACCACACGGGGACCTTTTCGTTGGCGGAAATGAAGCCCCAGATGGCCAGCGAAAGCAGAATCATGACGAGCCATGGCAGCGCTCCCGTGATCGCAAGAATCACGGGCGGCACGAGCCACACGAGGCTCGGCACCCACATGACCCACGGGAACGCGGCGCGAACCAGCTTGATCGGCGGCATCATCTGCGGCGCACCGGAGGCGAGATTCTTCGACCACCCTTCGAAAATCTCGCGGAGATTCGTGTACATCCGCGTCGTCATGTAAGGGAAGGCGTGGACCAGGAAGATGTCGCGATCCGACTTGATGTACGCCTGGGCCAGGGCCAGGTCATCGGCGACCGTGTCCTTCACCGCTTCGTGCGTCCCCACCGCTTCGTACGTCTTCCTCGGCGTCAGGATGAATTGCCCGTTCGCTATCCCCTTCCAGTACTTTCGGGTGCGGTTCACCCGCCTGAAGTCGCCGACCCCCAGCCCCAACGCGAAGAACACGTGGGGCTGAATGACCCGCTCCCAAAAACTCTCCATCGCCTGGCGAGGCAGCACGGTTACGAGATCCACCTTCTCCTTCGCGAGGACCGCCACGGCACGGGGGATGAGCTCGGCGCCGTGCCGGGTGTCCGCATCGGCGAAGACCAAGAGATCTCCCTTCCCAGGCTTCACGGCACGGAACCCCTGGACCAGCGCCCACTGCTTGCCGAACCAGCCCTCGGGCTTCGTGGCGCCGCTGACGAGCCGCAACCGGTCACCGTTCCCGGGGAGCGCGATGAGCCGAGAGACCCGCGCTGCTGTATCGTCGGTTGACTGGTCGTCGACGACGATCACTTCGAGGCGCCGATACCCAGTCGCCAGAATCGACGTGACACACGCCTCGATATTCCGGGCCTCGTTGCGCGCCGGAATGATGACGGTGACCGCGGGCCCGTCCGAATCCGGCTGGTAGTCCTGGAGGTCCGGCGTGCGGAGCCAGTAGAAGCGCACGATTAGAAGGAGGGCCAGCAGGTAGCCGGCCGGGATGAGCCAGATCAACTGAGACGGTCCTTAGTAAGTTTCGAGCTCACAAGGTGCCGACCGTGGCCACTCCACGAAAGACCGAATTCCCCATCTCGAATGCCTCGGCTCCCTGGACGCTCAGGAGCGTCGGCGGCTCTCGCCCGACGCTGATCATCTGGGGTACGACGGCACGGGAGTCGGTGCTCGAGCGCCTGGCTCGATCGGGGTTGGCGGTTCTGACCCCTCCCGAACAGGCGACCCCTGCCGACCTGATGGCCGCGCTGGAGAACGTACCCGCACCAGTCAGGGTGGCGCTCGGCGGAACTCCGTCCGCCGAGGTCTCGAAAATCCTGAACGCGAAAGAGATTCCGTGGCGGCGAGTGACTTCCGATTGGGACGACGTCCCGAGCTGGTTCTCGGAGACCCAGTGACCTCACTCGACCACGTCCGCCGCGTCGTCGGCTCCCGCCCCGGCGTCGTCGATCACGATCCCTCGGCACGCCCTGCCGCGGTCGCCGTCATTCTCCACGAGGCCGCCGACGGGATCTCCGCGCTCTTTATCAAGAGGGCGGAGCAGGTGGGGGACCCGTGGTCGGGCCAGATCGCATTCCCCGGCGGGCGGTTCGAAGAAGGGGACAGCGATCTGCTCTCCACCGCCATCCGCGAGGCCCGTGAGGAGACCGGGATCGATCTGGGCGCGGCGGAACAGCTCGGGGTCCTCGACGACGTGAATCCGCGCTCGCCGCATCTCCCCCCCATTTTCGTCAGGCCCTTTGTATTCGCCCTGGGGCACCGGCCCCCCCACACCAACAGCCCCGCCGAGGTACAACGCTCGTTCTGGATCCCCTTCAACACCCTCCTTGACCCTGCCACCAGCGACCAGATCACCCTGACGTTCCGCGGGGTGCCCCGAACCTTCACCGCCTACAAAGTGGAAGGCGAAGTCATTTGGGGCATGACCGAGCGCATCGTGAGGCTCTTCCTGGAGCGGATCACGGCGTAGTTATCCACTAACAAGAGATAGCCTCATATAATCCGAATATTTCTGTGGATTGTATTAAGAATTAGTTGAAGCTAAATTGTCTCCCGATCTGGATAACTCGCAAGCGGCCAGCACGATACGGGAGGCAGACATGAGCGCCTTGTTGGCGGACGTTCCTCTGTCGCGCTCGGTAGAGGACTACCTCAAGGTCATTTACCACCTGTCGAGCCAGGGCGGGTTCGCGACCACGTCGGACATCGCCGCGATGCTCCTCGTGGCACCTCCGTCGGTCAGCGGAATGGTCCGCCGCCTCTCGGATTCCGGCCTGATCGAGCACGTTCCTTACCGCGGCGTGCAGCTCACCAACCAGGGGCGCCGTGCGGCGCTCCGAATGATCCGCCGCCACCGCGTTCTCGAGCTCTACCTCACCGAACGGCTGCAGTACGACTGGGACGGCGTGCATGACGAGGCCGAGCGGCTCGAGCACGCCGTGTCGGACGAGCTGATCGACCGGATGGCGATGGCTCTGGGCAACCCGCAGTACGACCCGCATGGCGCACCGATCCCGACTGCCGCCGGCGAGATCGAGGAGACCGTGCTGGTCCCCCTCGCCGAGGTGGAGGTGGGGGCTCCGTACGAGCTGCGGCAGGTCGACACGGAAGACCCGGCGCGCCTGCGCTATCTCGCCGAGCACGGGCTCGTTCCCGGAAAGGGCGTGACGGTCACCGAGCGCCAGCCCTTCAATGGACCGGTGACACTGACCCTCGTGCCCGGCGGCGAGCGCGTGATTGGACAAGAACTCGCCCAGCTGCTCCTGTGCAAGCGTGCTGA
>DASUBP010000182.1:0-16507 GCA_035763205.1 Gemmatimonadales bacterium | reverse complement strand
GAGATGCCGCTTTTCAAGTCGACGTTGATGATCACACCACGGAAGGTTGTGACGCACACGGTGTTGCACGAGATCCGGCACTGGGCTCAGATCGCCACCATGCTGAGGTTCGAGGGGGTCACCGATGGCTTCCACGACTTCTTGTTCAGCCCGGTGATGGGGGGGTCCGGGCAGTCGTGAGCGTCAGCGGGGGCTGCCTCGAGCGGTCTAGCTGCGGCGATCGCCTGCCCGGGTCATCGGACGGCTCCACACTCCCCGATCGAGCGCCCAGAAGCCAAGGCCGCACGCGAGCCAGAATCCAGCCGCGATCCAGTTCGGATTCCACAGCGCGTCCAGCAGACTGAGACCGAAGAACATCACGAACACGGCGAGCCCTGGAGACTTCATCGGTACTCCTGGCGAGTGTCCGATTTGAAGCTCCCGCCCGGTGCGTGAAGGATCCGTGAAAAGAAGGTGACGGACGCTTGCCAGTTGACCCACGGCAGTGGGTCGCTACGCTTCTAGCCCAGTGAACGGGCTCACGAACCAATCCGCCGGGAAACTCGGAGCGAGGCTCGCGCTGCCCGAAGCGCCGCTCCTTCTCGGTACCATCCTCCTGGTGCACCTGCCGTCGCTGCACGGGCTTCTGGTCTCCTTCGGCAAGTTCTATCCCGTCGCCGCGTTCGCCCTCGGCCTCTTCCTCTCGCTCCGTTACCAGCGCGCCCGGCTGCTGTTCTGTCTCGTGGTCGTGGCCCTTGCGGCGTGGGGACCGTTGGCGGCGAAGCTCGACGGCCGGCAGATGATCTTCGACGCGGCCGCCCTGCTGGTCCCCCTCAACCTGCTGGTGCTGGCCATCCTCCCCGATCGCGGGTTCTTCACGCCCGCCGGCTGGCGCAAGTGGGCGGTGATTCTCGGAGAACTGCTCGCCGTCGCGATCATCGCGCAGACCGGTCCGGCGGCGGGGGACGCGTTCTTCAGGGCGAGCCTCCTGGCTCCCGGCATCGTGCGGTTCATCGGTCTGCCCGCGCCCGCCATCCTCGCCTTCGTACTGGCGTTCGCGATGCTCGCCGTCCTCACCATCCGTGAGCCCGACGGCCCGGGGCGGGGCGCACTCTGGGGACTGGTGGCGTGCGGGATCGCGCTCACGATGGAGAAGCCCGGGGTCGGGGCCACCGTCGCATTCTCGACGGCCGCCGTCGCGCTGTCCGTGGCGATCATCGAGACCTCCTATCACCAGGTCTATCACGACGCGTTGACCGGCCTCCCCGGACGTCGCGCTCTCGATGAGGCGCTCCTCCGGCTCGGCGATCAGTACGCCGTGGCCATGGTGGACGTGGACCACTTCAAGAAATTCAACGACACCTTTGGGCACGACGTGGGAGATGAAGTGCTGCGGATGGTGGCGGCGCGGCTTTCAACCGTCGAGGGTGGCGGCAAGGCGTATCGCTACGGCGGCGAGGAGTTTTCGATTCTCTTCCCGGGGATCACGGCGGCCCAGGCAACCCCGGCGCTCGAAGCCGTCCGGGAGGCCGTGGCCGACTCTGAATTCACCGTCCGGAAGCGGCTCCGGCCTCGAAGGAAGCCGACCCCGCTTCCGGTCCGCGAGCGGGCCCGCCACTCGGCGATCACCGTCAGCATCGGCGTGGCCGAGCCGGGGGGCCGAAACAAGACGCCCGATCAGGTGCTGCAGGCAGCTGACCGGGCGCTCTATCAGGCCAAAGAGCAGGGGAGAAACCGCGTCGTCGGACCCTAGGTCGACATCTAACCGTCTAACCGTCTAGCCGTCTAGTTTCTCCCCGGCATCGGGAAGGCGACGAGACTTTCCTGCCCGGTCTTCGAAACCGACGCGACGCCGAAGTACGAATCGTCGATCGTCATCTTCGAGAACACGGTTTCGGTGCTATCCCCCACCCAGCGGGAGTTGGTCCAGGTCGGCGACGTCGTCGCCCGCCAGTACACCCGGTAGCCCGCGGCGCCGGGCACCGGTTTCCAGTGGACGTGCGTGGAGACCCCCTCGAAGCGTGCCACCGTTGCCGAGTCGGGGGGCGCCGGGGCCCACGCGAGCGAGGCGAGGGATGCCGCGTTCAGCGCCGCCACATGGGCGGTGAAGCCGAAATCGACCGAGTCCGGGACGTCGCCGTAGAACACGCCATTCTCGACGCGCGGCGTCTGGTGCTGGCGGTTGTAGTTCTCGTTCGGCTCGGTGAACCGCACGCCGGCGAAGCCTTCCCGATTGAAGGCGATGTGGTCGCCACCCCGTCCGTACCGGTCCTGCCGGTACACCAGCATCACGTGGAATTTCGGGAAGTACCCGGCGTCCACCCGGTCGATGTAACGGGCGAGCTGCCGGGACGGGCTGTCCTCTTCGCCGCCCACGGAGCGCATGCGTGCGAGCTCCTGCACGCTGGTGTTGGTCGCCGGGCTCTCCGAAAAGATCCGAACCACGGTGGGGTCGTCGGCGCCGTTCAAGCCCCGGCCTCCACCGACGATATCGTTGTTCAGATCCCCCTCGACGTTCCACCCACGCGCCTTGGCCGCCTGGGCGAGGATCCCGCCGCCGAGCAGGCCCTGTTCCTCACCGGCGAGCGCCGAGAACACGATCGTCGCGTTGAACTTGTACTTGGAGAGGATCCGCGCGGCCTCGATCACGGCCGCCGTTCCTGAGCCGTCGTCGTCGGCACCGGGGGCGCTCACGGTGTCATCCTGGTCGTCCGACGCACGCGAGTCGTAGTGCCCCGTCATCACGACGTAGCGGCCCGAATCACTCTGTCCCTTCAGGACCGCCACCACGTCCACCACGTTCGTGGGCCTCGGCACGCGAGGGCGGGGCTGTACGATGTCGGACACGTACGAAACCTCGAGGCACCCGCCGCAGGCCTTGGAAATCGAGTCGAACTGCGCGTGAATCCAGCGTCGCGCGGCGCCGATCCCCGTCGTCGGCGACAGCGTGTCCGAGATCGTATTGCGGGTGTGGAAGCCGACCAGGGTCCGGATGGTGTGCTCGATGTTCTTCGCGTTCCCGGCCTCGGCGATCTGCGCAACGCGCGAGTCGTGTGCGGGCGGCGCCTGCTGAGTGGCGGCGAAGGACGGGGCGAACAGCGCGATGAGGGTGACGATCGTGTGACGTGACGGGCTCACGACAATGGCTCCGGGGAAGGCGGATGGAAAAAAGGGAGGGGCTCTAGCGCCCCTCCCGTACGGCGAAGTGTGACGGCGATCCTATGCTGCAGTCCGATTCCTGAACCCGCAAGAGTGGAAAGTTCGTGCTCATGTCCGAGAAATGTTGCGTGGGCGGAACGCCAGTGACCCGTCTCACGAACCGGAAGGTCGGGCGTTTGTGACGTAAATCGCTTGAACTCACTGGGACGCGGGGGTACCCTGTGCTCACTTCGAATCGAGGTGGGTATGTTCGCACTCCAGCAGTCTCTCCCGGAACAGTGGCGAGAGACGTTGCAGTTTGTCGCGTCGGGGTTCACCTGGATCCTGGATTGGCAGCGCGTGGTGCTGGGATTCTCCGTCACCGGGGATAACCTCGGCCTCACCGTTCTGAAGGCGATCGTTCTGTTGCTGCCTTCCGCGCTCCTCGTGGCCGCGGTGTGGTGCACGATGGCGTCCCTCTACACGCTCCCCTTCCGTTCGGGGCGCGGCGGATTTCTCACCGCCCTGCTCCTGTCGTGGTGGGATGCGGGCCGGATGATCTGGTTCTACTGGGCCGGTCTCCTGCGCTTCATCGTGGTCCTGCTCGGCTGGCTCTGGGGTCTCGTGAAGCTCGCGGGCTCGCTCCTGGCAGGCTTCCTGAAGTTCATCTTCACCCGCCCGCTCGCGCTGCTCGACTGGGCCACGCGGCAGTATTTCCAGCCCGGGGTCCCCTGGATTGCGTTCTTGTTCATTCTGTTCTGGTCCGCCCTCGAAGCGACCATCTTCACGTTCACCCTCAAACCGATGCTCATCGAGGTGTTGGCGGATCTTACGGGCACCGAGCTCTCGAGCCTCGTCGTGGCCCTCATTCTCTGGCCCTTCCTCTTCATCCTGATCTCGGGTTCGTTCGCGGCCATTCAGGCCCTAACCGAGGCGATCCGGGCGAAGAAGACGTCGCAGATCATTTCGATGGCGCTCGTCGAGGCCTTCGTGATGTTTTTCGAGGTGATGTTCCTCTATCGCGAGCTGATCGACGCGATCACCCCCTGGATCGCGCAGCAGACGGGGTTCCAGCTGGGGTTCGCTTCCACACTGGCGCTGGCCTCGTTCGGCTGGATCGGCGTGCGGGCCATGACCTGGTTCCTCTTCGGCCGCTTCGGGACGCCGGCGCTGCTCGGCATTCTCGGCCGGCAGTCGATCGCGGGCACCCAGGGGGCGACGACGCAGCAACCGGCGCTCCAGCCGGACTTCTGGAAGGCCCCGATCGCGGCGCTGAAGGCCGAGGCGGAGTGGTTCCGGAAGGAAGCGCGGGAAGTGTTCGAGCTGATGACGCTGCCGGTGCTGCAGGTCCTGGCGGCGGGCCTCAACTTTGCCGTCGTCGTGATTCTCGGGAAGCCAGTGTTCGTGCTGCCGTTCCGGAATCTCGAGGCGGTTCTCGCGTCGACCCCTCAGCTCGGCTCCAGCGGGGGAGGTGCGGCCAAGCACCCGACGACGGGGGTGGTATGAGCTCCCGCCGGCTCATCTCCGCGCTCGCTACGGCGCTGCTCGTCGCCTGCAACGGAGGGGACCAGGAGGCCAAGCCGGGTCCGTCGACGATGGTGATCGGCATCGACGTCTCCGGCTCGTTCCGGGACTCCAAGCTGTATGACGACGCCGTCGATTTCGCGTCGCAGTACATCGTGGCGCACCTCCAGGGGGCAGGGGGGCTCAAGGTCCCGACGGCTCTCTTCGTCGGGTCGATCGGGGGCTCGCGGGCGGGGGAGCCGAAGGCCTTTCATCCGATCAATGATTTCCAGGGCCTCACCGCCGATCAGGTAGCGGCGGACATCAGGAACTGGTTCCCACCCACGGACGAGTGGACCGATTTCAACACGTTCTTTGGCAGGGTGGCGGGGATCGTGAAGGAGCGGGGGCTGATCCTGGCGCCGCTGAATGTGGTGGTGCTCTCGGACGGCGTACCCGATTTGCCTCCGGGGACGCATCTCGCGGCGGGAGAGACCCCGTATCAGCGGATCGACCTGCAGCCGCTCGAGTATCTCTCCCGGAGCGTGACCGTGCGGTTGCTCTATGCGAGCCCGACGGTGGGAGATGAGTGGAAGCGGCAGGTGAAGCGGAAACGGGTCCGCATGTGGGCCGAGGAAGGGCAAGTCATGACCGGGTGGCACGCGCAGTTCAAAGCGGGTCTCCCGATCGATCAACAGACCGACTTTCTCAAGTGGGTGAAGGACAACGTGGACTTCCGGGTCCGCGGCGGCAACATCTTCTAGCGGTCGCGTGGAGGAGGGGTAGCTTCGGCCCATGACCGAACGCTCCCCCTCCCTCGCGCGCGTCCTCGGTTTCAGAGACCTCGTTCTCATCGTCGTCGGCACCGTAATCGGCTCCGGGATTTTCCTGGTGCCGGGGAACGTGATTCGCGCGTCCGGTGGTTCGGTCGGTGCGGCGCTGATCGTGTGGCTGGTCGGGGGCGTGCTTTCGCTCCTGGGAGCGCTGACGTACGGAGAGCTCGGTGCCAGGAAGCCCGGAGCGGGAGGACTCTACACCTATCTCCGGGACGCCTTCGGACCGGTCGTCGCGTTTCTGTATGGGTGGACCGCGTTTCTCGTCATAGCCTCCGGTTCCGTCGCGACGCTTGCCCTCGCCGGCAGCTCGTACTTCTCCCAGCTCGTACCTCTCTCCCCAGGGGGCGCCAAGGGCTTCGCCCTGCTGGTCATCGCCCTCGTCACGGTGATCAATGTCCGTGGGACGAGAGGGTCGGCGAACGTCCAGAACTGGAGCACGGGCATCAAGGTCGCTGCTCTGCTTGTGATCAGCGCGGGGTTGCTGGTCTCGGGGCACGGTTTCTCGAGTGGCCAGGCCATTTGGCCGGCGCATTGGAACGGCGCGCTGATCTCCGGGATGGGGATCGGGATGATCGGCGTGCTGTGGGCATACGAAGGCTGGCAGTACGGCACGTTCTCGGCGGGGGAGACCGTCGACGCCCAACGGGTGTTCCCGCGCGCCATCGCGCTCGGCACGGCGGCACTGATCGGGATCTATCTCTTCGCCAACGTCGGCTACGTCGCGGCACTGGGACCGGCGGGAGTGGCTGGATCGGACCGGGTCGCCGCGGAGGCGGTGGGGCAGGTGGCGAGGCCGTGGGCGGCGAAGCTCGTCGCGGCCGCGATTCTTGTTTCGGTGTTCTCGGCCATGAACGGACTCACGATCACGACGCCACGGATGTACTACCAGATGGCGCAAGATGGCTTGTTCTTCAAGAAGCTCGCGGAGGTGCATCCCAGATTCGGCACGCCGGCCGTCGCGATCGTGATCGGAAGTGTTTGGGCCATGGTGTTGACGGTGTGGGGGACGTTCGAGTCGCTGCTCACGTACGTCGTGTTCGTGGGGTGGATCTTTTATGCCCTCGGGGCCCTCTGCGTGATGGTCGAAAGGCGGAGGGAGGAGGGAGGGGCCGGCTCCTTTCGCGTCCCGGGATATCCGTGGACGCCCCTGGCGTTCGTGATCGCCGCGGCGGCGATCGTCGTGAACACGATCCTTACGCAGCCGGGAAGGTCGGCCCTCGGAATAGCCGGCGTGCTGGTGGGGGTGCCGGTGTATCTCTTGTGGAAGCGAGCATTGCCGAAGTCGGAACGAGGAACGCGGAGCGCGGAACCGTAGGTCGGGCTTGGGGTCTTCGGGTTCCGCATTCCGACTTCCGCGTTCCGCGTTTGCGCCCAGCAACATCGACTGGACAGGCAAGCTTCCAATGCGCAGTTTGTTCAGATGATCGACACCCTCCTGCTCGACCTTCGTTACGCCATTCGCTCGCTCCGCCGCAGTCCCGGGTTCACGGCCCTCGCCGTCTTCACGCTTGGAATCGGCATCGGTGCCACAACGGCTGGCTTCAGCCTGCTGAACCGTCTGTTTCTCGAGCCTCTTCCCGGCGTCCGCGACCCGCATCGACTCGCGTTCGTGACGTTCATGCAACCGGCAGGCGGAGCGTTCGGGGCACGGGGTTACTCCTCGCCGGCGAGTCCAATGCCCGAGGAGGTGCCACAGGTGCTGAAGGCCTCGCCCGCAGTGGTTGGCCTGGCCGGCTGGCAGGGCACGATATCGATGAACGTCGGTGTGGCCGGTCAACTGGCGGTTCGCGTCCCGGGCTCGTTTGTGACGGGCAACTACCTGCAATTGCTTGGGGTCGACGCGCAGCGAGGCAGGATTCTCCTTCCGGACGACGACCCGCAGCCGATGGGCACGCGCGTGGCCGTGATCAGCGATCGCCTCTGGAGCGAGTTGTACGACCGGCGGTCGGATATCATCGGATCCACGATCATCATCAACAACCTCCCATTCACGCTCGTTGGCGTCACCGCCCGGGGCTTTCGGGGGCCGGACCGGATCTCCCCGTGCGACCTGTGGGTGCCCGGCAATACGTACTGGGACGTCCGGCATTTTTCGACTCACGGACATCCCCCGATTGAGATCGCCTACTACCGCAATGTGACCCGACTCCGGCCGGGAGCGTCATTCGACCAGGCGCAGGCGCAGCTCCAGGGGGCCATGCAGGCCGTGGCGGTTACCGATACGGCGCACTTTGGTGGGAAGGTGACCGCCACACTGGTCCCGGGTGTGGGGATGGAACGCGGCGGGGACGCGGTGCGTCACGAGCTACTGCTGATCATGGCCGTCGCCGGACTCGTGCTGCTGGTCGCCTGCGCCAACATCGGCAACCTCCTGTTGTTCCGAAGAACGCAGCGCCGCACCGACATTGTGGTCCGGCTGTCCCTCGGCGCGGGCCGGGGCCGGCTGGTCAGGCTGTTTCTGGTGGAGAGTGGGCTCGTCGGTCTCGCTGGAGGTATGACCGGAATCCTGATCGCTGTCGGCCTGAAGGCAGCTTTCGGCGCCATGAAGATCCTGGGGTTTCTGGATGTCGGTCCCGTACCGCTGGACATCCGCGTAATCGCGTTTGCGGTAGCACTCGGCTTGACTGCGGCCCTCCTGTCTGGTGCAGTGCCCGCAGTGCTGGGCACCTCCGTCGACTTCAATGCCGATCTCAAGGCGTCCGGACCGAACCAGTCCGGAGGCGCTCCCCGCCTTCGCCTCGCCCTGGCTGCCGCCCAAATCGCGATCTCACTGACGCTCGTGGCGGGGATGTACCTGTTGGCCGCCACTCTCCGGAATTACGCCCAGATCCCGCTGGGCTTCCAACCGGATGGTGTGACCACGTTCCTGACCGACCCGAAAGAAGCGGGGTACGACGCCTCCCGCATGCGGAGCTACTATGACCTCATGACCCAGCGCATCGAGTCCTTGCCGGGCGTGACTCAGGTCGCGCTCGTGGACTTGCCCCCGTTCACGCACGTCAGCTTCGGTCTCAGTCTGCGCGCCGGTGCCGAATCGCTTTCGGCGAACACCATCCATGTGTCTTCGAGTTATTTCGCAACCTTGGGGATTCCGATTCTCCGAGGTACTTCCTTCGCCCAGGCGGACCTCTGGCCCGATTCTCTCGATCCCATGAAGAGGGTGATCCTCAGCCTGAGTGTGACGCGTTCCCTCTTTGGCGATCGTGACCCGATCGGCCAGGTGATCGATGTGCCGGACGGCCGTCAGCCTTTCCGGGCCACTGTAGTGGGTGTGGCAGGAGACGTGCGCAATGACTTTATCGGACCCGTGGATCGGTTGGTGTACCAACCGGTGGGAGACTGGCCCCGCCTCTACAGCCCTTCCATCATGATCAAGTCTCGGGAGTCCAGCGCCACATTGACGAGGTCGGTCCGGGAGGTTGCGAGAGGGGTTGATGGGTCGGTTACGGTTGAGAGCCGAGGCGCGCTCCCGGAGGCGGTTGCGGCGTCGATCAACACCGAGCACCTGTTCTTCCGGGTGCTGGGGGCTCTCTCTCTGTTGACCATGATCCTCACTGCGGTCGGCGTCTACGGCATTGTGGCGTACGGCGTCACGACTCGCACTCGAGAATTCGGCATCCGATCCGCCCTCGGCGCGATGCCCGTGAACCTGGTCCAGGTGGCCCTTCGACCGGCGCTTATCATCAACATCGTCGGAACTCTCGGCGGCGTTCTCGGTGCCCTCTATCTCACCAAGTTCATCGCGGCGTCGCTCTACGGCGTCAGCCGGTTCGACCCATGGGCCTTTATCACCGCCGCGCTGATCCTTGCCCTGGCGGTCCTCCTCGCCAGCTGGCTCCCCGCAAGGCGGGCCGCGAAGATCGATCCGATGGTGGCGCTCAGGTACGAGTAGGGGATACCCCTCCCCACGTCATTCCCGCGCCCTAATAGGGCGCTCTCGGCCGGGCGCGGTCTAAAGACCTCCACTGCCCGGTCGAGTTGGCTGTGCAAGCCCTTCAGGGCGCGCTCGCGCCGAGAGCGGGCTATCAGCCCGCGGGAACGAAAATGGAGCGCTGGACATGAACCCTCCCGCCGCGCAGTTTGTTCAGATGATGGACACCGTCCTGCTCGACCTTCGTTACGCCATTCGCTCTCTCCGCCGCAGTCCCGGGTTCACGGCCCTCGCCGTCCTCACGCTTGGGCTTGGTATCGGCGCCGCGACCGCAGGGTTCGCCATCCTCCACCAAGTCTTACTCGATCCCCTCCCTGGGGTCAGAGATCCCGGGCGGCTAGGCATGGTGGTGCCCGCGGTGCGAAATGGCGCGAGCTTCCAACCGGAGGCGCTCGACGCCGACCAGCGGGCCGAGGTTCTGCAGTCCGCACCAGCGGTGGCTGCCATGGCGGGAATACAGATCGCCGACGTGGATGTCGCCGTTCCCGAGGAGCCGCCGCAACGCCTCATGGTGAACTTCGTGAGCGGCGAGTATTTCGCCCTGTTGGGAGCGTCACCTGCGCAGGGCAGGCCCCTTGGGCCCGACGACGACCTCCCCGACGGAGGCACCCGTGTCGCCGTGATCAGCGACCGGTTGTGGCAGGAGGGATTCGGCGGCCGCCCCGACGTGGTGGGTCAGCGATTGATCGTCAACGGCCTTTCGATCACGGTGGTCGGAGTGGCGCAGCCGGGCTTCAAGGGCACGGAGCGGTTCGAGGTGCCGGCGCTCTGGCTGCCTGGGAACGCGTACTTCGATCTCAACCACTACCGGGCGGGATTCCACCGCCCCGCGACGTATCCGTACACCGAGAGTGTGATGCGTCTCCGGGCGGGGGCTTCGTGGGACCAGGCGACCAACCAGCTGGAGAGCGCGGTGCGGACCCTGGCGGAGACGGATACTGCTGATTTCGATCCGAAGGTGAGCGCAAATGTGTTCCCGGGCCTCGGGCTGTCGGCGCTGGGCCGGGACGCCATCCGACGCCAGGTTCTCCTCATCATCGGGATCGCCGGTCTGGTGTTGCTGGTCACCTGCGCGAACGTCGCCAATCTGCTCCTCTTTCGACGCCTCCAACGGCAGGGCGATCTGGTGGTCCGCCTGGTACTCGGTGCGGGTCGGGCCCGTCTGGTGCGCTTCTTTCTGGTGGAGAGCGGGCTTCTCGGATTGGCGAGTGGGGCGGTGGGTGCGGGTGTGGCGCTGCTCCTGCGCGCGCTCTTCGGAGAATTGCGCCTCCTGAACTTCCTGAAGATGGGGCCGGTCACCCTCGACATCCCGGTCCTGGCATTCGCGATCGTCGCAGGCGTGATCGCCTCCTTGATCGCGGGCTTGGTGCCCGGCGTGTTCGGGGTCCGGACCGATCTCAACGCCCACCTGAAGGCATCCGGACCCACACAAGCGGGGGGTGGCCGCGGACTCCGCGTCGGCCTCGCCGTGCTACAGGTCGCCATCTCACTCGCCCTCGTTTCTGGCGCGTACCTCGTTGCCCGGACCCTGCGGAGTTACGCGGAGGTCCCGCTTGGATTCGATCCCGCCGGGGTGACCATGTTTGAAGTCGAGCCCAAGATGCTGGGGTACGGTGAGGCACAAAGTCACGCCTACCTTCGATCCCTGGCCCAGCGGGTCGGCGGACTTCCTGGCGTCACGCGGGTGGCCCTAACCAGCTCGGCACCGATGGAGTTCAGCATGATGGACGGCGTACTGCCGGAGGCCTCACCCGGAACGCCCATTGAGGTCTGGGACATTCCGGTATCGGGAGCCTACTTCGCGACCGTCGGCATGCCGTTGCTCAAGGGCGAGGTGTTCGGGACTGCGGACGATTGGCGCGACTCATCTATGAAGATGGGGACGGCGATCGTCAGCCTCTCACTCGCCCGGCAACTGTTCGGCGATCGCGATCCGGTCGGTGAGCTGCTGAAATTGCGGGGCGGCCACGGTCGATCTCTGCGGATCATCGGTGTGGTGGGCGACGTGCGTTCCGGAAGGCTCTCGGACGCTCCCCGGCCCGCGGTGTATGAGCCGATGGGACAGGGGTTTGATTCGCCCTGGATGATGCTCGCCGTGCAGGGCGGTGCGGCGAGTGCGACGATCATCAAGGAGGTGCAGGGGGCGGGACGTGCGCTCGATCCCTCCCTGCCGGTCGAGTCCAGTGGCACGCTCAGTGACGCAGTGGCCGCGGCGGTCTCCAGTCAGACGCTGTTGTTCAAGCTTGTCGGTTCGCTCTCTCTGTTCACGCTCATGCTTACCGCGGTCGGGGTGTACGCAATCGTCGCCTACGGTGTCACCACCCGCACTCGCGAGTTTGGTCTGCGCATGGCACTCGGCGCGGATACCCCCAAGCTGGTTCGAACCGCCCTCAATCCGGCGCTCGTGATCGTGTCGGGGGGTGTCGTGGCAGGCGTCCTCGGTGCGCTCTATCTCACCAAGTTCATCGCGGCGTCGCTCTACGGCGTCAGCCGGTTCGACCCATTGGCCTTTATCACCGCCGCGCTGATCCTTGCCCTGGCGGTCCTTCTCGCCAGCTGGCTCCCCGCCCGGCGCGCCGCGAAGATCGACCCGATGGTGGCGCTGAGGTACGAGTAGGGGATACCCCTCCCCACGTCATTCCCGCGGGCTGAGAGCCGCTAAAGCACAGGCCGCTCTCGGCGCGAGCGCGCCCTGACGGGCTTGCACGGCCGAGTCACCCGGGCAGTGGAGGTCTTCAGACCGCGCCCGGCCGAGAGCGCCCGATCAGGGCGCGGGAACGACCGGGACGGCTGACCGGTAATCCTCGTGCTGACGGGTTCCGAGTCGAGCGATACCGAGGTGCAAATCATGGATCGCGGGGCAGACGACTACGTGCGGAAACCGATCGATGGACCGCGGCTGGTAGCCCGGGTCAAAGCGGCCCTCAGGCGCGCGGGGAGCTAAGGCGCTCGCGCACCATCTTGAAGGACACCAGCCGGCGTGCTTGTTCGTCCCACAGCGTCAGCCGGACGCACCGCAGGCTCCCCCACAGCGTGAGGGGGGGCACCGCCGCCAGCTCCGGATGGTTGCGCAGCACTAGGTCCAGACGGTAGTTGGGAATGCGCGGATGCAGGTGATGGACGTGATGAATCCCGATGTTGCCGGTGGCCCACTGCAGGATCTTCGGCAGCCGGTAATACGAGCTGCCGTGCAGGGCCGCGGAGTCGTACGACCAGCGGTCCTCCCGCTCCCAGTAGGTCGGGTCGAACTGGTGCTGCACGTAGAACAGCCAGACGCCCATCACGCACGACAGTACCATCACGGGGACTTGTACCAGCGCGAATTCGCGGTATCCCACCAGCGTGCCCATCACCAGGATGAACACCGCGAGGCCCACGTCCGTCCAGAAGATGCTCCGGCGTTCCCGACGCCACGTCTTCGGCACGATCGTGGGAAGCCGATGGCGGACGAAGAAGTGCAGCACGGCCCCGACCCCGAATAACACCGCTGGATGCCGGTAGACGCGGTACTTGAACCGCTCCCAGCGGGGGCGGGCCAGGTACTCCTCCACCGTCAGCGTGTCGATATCACCGAAGCCCCGGTGTTCGAGGTTACCGGACGTCGCGTGGTGAATCGCGTGGGTTTTCTTCCAGTAGTGGTACGGCGTCAGAGTGAGCACGCCCAGGATCGAGCCGACGGTGTCCGACAGCCAGGCCGAGCGGAAGAACGAGGCGTGCCCGCAGTCATGCTGAATGATGAAAAGCCGCATCAGGAAGAATGCGGCTGGAGCGGCGAGCAAGAGGGTGAGCCAGTAGCTCACCGAGAGACTGAAGTACATCAGGGCCCAAGTCCCCGCGAACAGCACGACGCCTGTGAAGAGCTGCAGGCCGCTGCGGAGGTGGTTCGGCCCCTTGTAGCGGGCGAGGCGGGAGGACCAGGATTCGGGAGTTGCCACTTCCCCAATATGGTCTGGGGTACGACTATCTCAAAGGGCAAGCACGAATTGGCCTGCAGTTCCGCATTCCGCACTCCGCATTCCGACTTCGGTTTCAGGGCACTACGATCAGTCCCGCCTCGCCTCCAAACTCATCCTTCACGGTCGTCGCCCCGAGGGGCACCAGCCAGCCGCCCCCGTCGATCCGGACCTCCAGCAGGTGCGGTCCCGGTGTCAGGAGGATCCCCGCATCGGTCACCAGGACCGGCTCCCAATCCGTGAAATCCCCCATGACCTCGATCTTCATCGCCCCTTCGGCGCGTACCCGCAGCACCCTGGCCGCGTCCACCTCGGCGGAGGCGGTTACCGGAGAGTCCGCGGAGGGCACGGGCAGGTAACGCTCGAGGACCTCGCGATACGGGTCGCCACGACGCGGCGCGGGAGTGGCGAGGCGGAACCCCAGGGTCGCGTAACGGCCGGCGATCGTTCCGCGCGTCGGATCGGTGGCGTAACGGCCGCCGCCCACCACGAGATTCGCCGTCGCATTCAGGGCAAACGTCAGCGACGCCTCACCGTACACGCCGTGCCCCCCTCCCTTGCCACCGAGCCGGTCCCCCAACCGGCCGATGAACTCCACCCGCCCCTGATTCACGCGCGCCGACGCATCGATGTCCGCGTAGCTCGTGTCGCCGATCGAGGCGCGTGACGTCGTCACGGTGAGAGTGGCCCAGGGCACCGTCCCCCACAGCCCGACCTCCACCGTCCCGGCGTTTCCGGCGAACGAGGTGGTCCCGCCGGTGCCACCGACCCAGGCTCCGAAGGTCGGCCGCAGGTAGTGGAGATCGGCGGCGCCGAACCAGTGGGCGAAGGTGGGGAACGAGAGATACTTGCTCGCGCCGACATCCGCACCGACTTCGAGCCGGAAATGGCCGAGTGCCGGAGTGAATGTCGTTCCCACCAGGGATCCGTGCAGGTCGCGGTGGCCGCTTTGGAAGCGGAGGAGGGTGCCGCGCGCGGAGACCGACGTCCACCCCTGGTCGAAGGCGACGGTCGGCGAAATCGCGAGCGCGGTCGATGGTTGGAAGAGGTCGTACCGGATGTCCGAAGCGCCCAGGTCGAGAGACCCCGAGACCTGGGCGCCTGCCGACGATCCGACGAGGCAGAATATCGCGAGGCCTCCCAGGCAGGAGGCGCCGCAACTCACGGCTTCTTGCCGGGGGATTGGAGCGCCGAGCGCCCCGAGGAATTGAGTGCGCCGATGACCGAGCCGATCGGGGCCGCACCCAGATCGATGTCGCGGTCGACGCGTTGGCGGAATGCGAGGTACTCGTCGTCACCATTCGCGGCGAGCGCCACGACCACTCTGGTGGCTGTGTCCACGGGAACGCCTCGTGCGACCAGATCGGAGAGGACGCCCAGGGGCACGACCAGGTTTCCGCCGGAACGGGCCGCGCGGAGCCGGGAGAGATCTTCCGGACGGGCGCCGAGCCGGAGTGCCACCGCGCCCGCGTTGAGCTCGTCAGTCGTCGCCGTGCCGAGCGCGCTCCGGGCGTCGGCCAGCGCCCCCGCCAGGGCCCGAACCGCGGCGGCAATGGCGTCGGGAGCGGCGTGCTTGGCAGAGCCCTCGAGCGCCTTCTCGACCAGAGGGCGGGTCGGAAGGCCCGCGCGCGCCGCGGAATCAATGATGGCTTGAACGGCGGGTGCCTGACCGGCGGCGATCGCCGGCACCAGCAGGGCGATTAGCAAGGCTTTGATCATAGGGCCACCGTTACCACCGAGTTGGGAGATCCGAAATCGTCGACCGCGTTTCTCGGCGCCGCGGGATCCGCGACCCACCGGGAGCCGTCGACGACAAACGCATAGTTGTACTGGCCGGGCGCGAGGCGTACGCGGGCCTCCCATGCGCCGGCCCTGTTCTTGACCAGGGGCGTCGGTTTCCAGTCGTTGAAGTCACCGACTACCGAGACGCTCGAGGCCTGCGGCGCGACCAGGGTGAATGGCACGTCCTTGCCCCGCGGCAGGAACAGGAGCAGGGCCAGCCCGGCCGCGACCGCCAGCGCGGGCCAGAGCCACAGCCGCCGGACGGGGACGGGCGTCCGGACGTCCGCCAGCACGTGCGCCATGACCTTCGCATCCAGGTCCGGCGAGACGGCCACGGGCCTCTTCAGCTCACGCACCACCCGTTCGATCGACTCAGACACGTTCCACCTCCTCGAGCATCACGCGCAGTCGTTCGCATGCCCGGCTCACCCGCATCTTCAGGGCCGATACTCCCGTTCTCGTCAAATGCGCCATCTCTTCGTAGCTCAAGTCTTCGACGTGCTTCAGCAGGAACGCTTCGCGATAGAGCGGCTCCAGCTGATCCAGCGCCCACCGCACGGCATCTCCCCACGTCGCCTCATCCGCGTCGCCCGGCGCTTCCGCCTCGGCGATCGCCACATCATCGTGCACCACCACGGCGGAGCGCCGCGCCGTCTGTCCGTATCGCGTACGACACCGGTTCACCAGGATGCCAAAGAGCCAGCGTTCGTAGTTCTCCGGACCGTCACATCGCGCCAGGGACCGATAGGCCCGGACGAAGGCGTCCTGAACCGTTTCCTCGGCATCTTCCCGGTTCCCCAACACGTGCCGCGCATAGCGCATCAGCCGGTCACGGTGGCGAGCCACCAGGCCGGCATACGCGTGCGCGTCGCCGGCGAGCACCCGGCGTACCAGGTCCCCATCGGTAGTCTCCACCTGCTGGATACCCACGGGTCCCCCACTCGCGTCACTTTGTGACGTCCGGTCTGCGGGTCGGGTATCCGGTGGTGACTGGAAACGTGTTCTCTTCACGCGGAGACTCATGTGATGCGGCGAATTGCTCCCCTCGCGGCCCTGACGTTGGTCCTGGCTCTGGGTTGTTACACCGATGACGTGATCGGGCCTCCAGGCGGCAAGCCCAGCCCGGTAGTCCGGGTCCTCCTGACCGACGACCCCTTTCCCTTCGATACCGTGCAGTCCGTGAGCCTGTACGTGGTCGACATCGCGGCCGCCACCCAGGTGGATTCGCTGCCGGACCCGCAGGCTTTCGTCACTTTGGCAAGTCCCCACAAGACCTTCAACCTGCTCGATCTCCAGCAGGGCACCACGGCCTTCCTCGGCCAAGGGACCCTGAGCGCCGGGCAATACCGCATCGTGCGGATGCGGATCCGGACCGACTCGTCGAG
>DASUBP010000181.1:0-2876 GCA_035763205.1 Gemmatimonadales bacterium | reverse complement strand
GCCGCCAGCGCGAGTCCCTCGAGCTTCTGAAGCGACTCGGCGCTCTCGCTCCGGATATCGAGGTCGAGCCAGGCTTCGTGCGGGATGGAGTTCAAGCCCGTGCCGCCCCCCAGCCGCACCACCGAGAGCGATGAAGGAGGGTCCGAGGGAATCGGGATCTCCGCGAGGGCGGACGCGGCCCGTCCGACGGCGCTGGCCGCGTTGGCCACGCCGAACGCCGCCCAGGAATGCCCCCCGGGTCCCCGAAATCGTGCCCGCATCCGCACGGATCCGACGCCCCGGTGGATGATGCGCTCCACCCCCGCGCCGTCGACGGCGATCATCGCATGTGCCGCGAACTCCTTGGAGCCGAATAGATGGCGGACGCCACGGAGATCCCCCGACCCCTCCTCACCGACCGTGCCGGCGAACAGAACAGGTCGGGCGAATGGCAGGGAACCCCGGGAGAGGACCCGCGCCAGCACCACCAGCGCGGCGAGACCCCGGGCGTTGTCGGAAATCCCGGGTCCCTCGAGCCGGCGCCCGTCCTGTCCCTTCCGGACCGTGACGTCCACGTCGGCACCGAATACGGTGTCGAGGTGTGCGGCCAGGACCACGGCGGGCCCGCGGGTGCGCTCGCCCAGCCAACCGTGGACGTTGCCGGCGTCATCGACCCTGATGTTGGAGAGACCCGCGTCGCGGAAGCGGTCGACGAGCCACGCCGCGCGCTTGCCTTCCAGTCCCGTCGGGGACGCGATCCCTGAGACGGCCGACTGGAGGGTCAGGGTCTCTGAATCGGATGATTCAATCGCGGCGCGGGCGTCCGCGATGCGGGGATGCTCGAGCAGCTGAGCGATCGTGTCGGGCGGCACGACACCACTCTAACTGCCTTGACGGTGGCGAGGGAGTGGGTGATGCTAGTCTATGGACGAGCGCGACCTCATCTACGACTGGAATGCACAGGGGAAGCCGTTCGACTGGGCGAAGGCCAAGTTCGACCTGAACGACGAAACCCTTCGCGACGGGCTCCAGTCCCCGTCGGTCCGGGACCCCGACCTCGAGACCAAACGCCGTCTGCTTCATCTCATGGCCGACCTGGGCATCGCGGCGGCCGACATCGGCCTGCCCGGGGCAGGACCCCGGGTGGTCGAGCAGGTCCGGACCCTGGCCAGGGAGATCCGGGACCACAAGCTCCCGATCTTTCCCAACTGCGCCGCCCGCACCGTGATAGCCGACATCGAGCCGATCGCCCGGATCGTTCAGGAGATTGGAATCCCGATCGAAGCCGCCACGTTTATCGGATCGTCCCCCATCCGGCAGTACGCCGAAGACTGGACGGTGGACCGGATCCTCAAGTCGACCGAAGAAGCGGTCACGTTCGCCACGAAACAAGGTCTCCCCGTCATGTACGTAACGGAGGACACCACCCGGGCACGGCCGGAGACCCTCAAGCAGCTCTATGGCGCCGCCATCAACTGCGGGGCCACGCGGATCTGTCTGGCGGACACGGTCGGACATGCCACGCCGGCCGGCGTGAAAGCGCTGATCAAATTCGTCAAGGAAGAAATCGTCAAGGAGAAGCGTGTAGCGGTCGACTGGCACGGCCACCGCGACCGCGGGATGGGTCTCGCCAACTGTCTGGCCGCCATCGAAGCGGGTGCCGACCGGATCCATGCCACCGCGTTGGGAGTGGGCGAGCGGGTGGGCAATGCCGAGATGGACCTTCTCATCGTCAACTTGAAGCTGCTCGGTGCGTATGGAGGGGACATGAGCAAGCTCGCCGAGTATTGCCGCACCGTCGCCGACGCCGTGGGCATTCCCATTCCGATCAATTATCCGGTGATGGGCACCGACGCCTTCCGCACCGGCACGGGCGTGCACGCCGCCGCGATCATCAAGGCGAAGAAGAAAGGACACGACTGGCTTGCGGACCGGGTGTACAGCTCCGTGCCCGCCGCCGAGCTCGGACTCGAGCAGCGCATCGATATTTCGCCGGTGTCCGGGCTCTCCAACGTGAAGTACTGGCTTTCCACCCACGGGTTCGACCCCGACAACGAAGCCGCCTGCAAGATTCTGTTCGACGCCGCGAAACGCACCGATCGGGTCCTGTCTGAAGACGAGTGCCGGCGCCTGCTCGCGCAGGTCGTATGGCAGTAGGCTCGCTCGACGGGCTTACCAAGTCCTACTTCGATCTCCGCTGGCACCTCGACCCGGTGGGCGCAAGCCAGTCGGGTATCGCCGCGCATGACGGACGGCTGGGACGATTCGGCAAGGGGACGCTGACGCCCCATCTTGCCGCGATGAAGTCCCTCACCCTGGCGCTGGAAGAAGTGGCGACCGATGGAGTGGACGAAGAGATCGACCGTACCGCCCTCCTGAATGACCTCCGGGTCACCCAGAACCGGTTCGAGAAGGAGCGCCCGCAGACCAAGAATCCCGAGTTCTGGCTCTCTCACCTTCTCAACGGGCTCTACCTCCTGCTCGCTCGCCGCGACCGCCCCGACGCCCACCGGGCGCGGGCCCTCACTGAGCGGCTCGAGGAGGTGCCCGCCTTTCTGGAGGACGCCCGGGCCACGCTCGCCGATCCGGTGCGCGTCTACTGCGAGACGGGGCGCCAGATGACCGCCGGCGGGCTGGCGCTGGTGCGTGAGGCGGGTGTGACCATCAGCCGTCTCGGCGCCCAGGACGGTCTCTCAAGCGAGCGGGTGATGGCGGCGCTGGACGGGGCTCGAGCGGCGCTCGAGTCTTTCGACAAGGACCTCGATCGCTGGACGGACTCCGGGTCCGACGAGTTCGCGCTCGGCGAGGACGCCTTCAACTTCCGCCTGCACTATGAGCACGTCCTGCGGGATACCGCGCCCGAGTTGTGGCGGTACGGGCACCGTCTCAAAGAGGAA
>DASUBP010000180.1:0-2293 GCA_035763205.1 Gemmatimonadales bacterium | reverse complement strand
GGCGGCGAGGACGTCGCTTCCCAGCTCGCAGGCGACCTGGTAGCTCTGCCGGCACAATTCCCAGGCCCGGCCGGTCTCATCCCGCTGATGGAGCACCACGGCGAGCCGGCGCAGCGCCTCGGCGAGAACCGCCAGCTCCTGATCATCCGATGCGGCCGCGATCGCCGCGCCGTAGCGGTTCATCGCCTCCGTGATGGCTCCGGACTCCTCTTCGCGGCGCGCCTCCGACAGGAGGTGCGATGGGCCAATGGTTCTCATCGGCCTACCAGGCAATAGCGTACTGCGAAAAATGGGAAACCTGCCCCGTCACCTTCTGGTTGAGGACGTCATCAAGAGACGGGATGATCTGGAGAATGAGCAGATCATCGGTGGTGTACGCGATCCGCTTCGGGATCAAGGATCCGAAGACCCCGCAATTGGCGTAGCTCATCACGAGCTGGGCGGGCTGCTGGAAGACGAGCCCCTGCGGGGCAAACCGGACGGCATTCACGGTGTCCGGATTCACGACGCCCGTGATCAGCGTCGGCACGCTGAGTGCGCCGGGCGGTATGCTCAGCGTGTTCGAGCCGACGGTCAGAGTACCGCCATCCGGGCCGATCGTTTGCGAAGCCGAATCGAAGGGCTGGGGCGAGCACTTGAGCAACAGGTTGGAGCCCCAGCCGAACCAGTCGGACCGCACATCGGGCACGGGTTGCGCCGCGGGCACAGTCGGCGAGACGGGCGTCCGGTCGCAGGAGCCGAGGATGGCCGAACCTGCCAGGAGACCCACCATCGACAGGAAACGACGTTTCGGGCTCATCATCCCTTCCGGTCGAACGCGAACATCGCATTGACGGGTGTATTCCGCGGACCTTCGACCAGCGGTTCGTAGCGACGGAGCCAGTGATTGGCGGGCTCCGGTTTTCCGGTCCGAACCGCGGCGATGGCACGCGTGATCAAGTCGGGCGGATTGATGGGCGCGTACGTCAGATTGTCCACGGCGTCATATCCGATCAGCAACGCCTGAACGCCGCGGCCGTCACTCAACGGGCCATTGCGCAGGATCGTGGCGACCCGGCGGGCCAGAGACCCGGCACCGCTCGCGCTGGTGGCGGGGGCCAGGACCGCGAACTGCGTGGGGCTCAGAATGCCCACGACGTCCGAAACGCGGACGACCTGCGAAACCATGGCCGCGGCGCCGGGGTCGGGGACGTCGGTGTCGAATACGATGCACGAGAGCGCGCCATGCATCCGGGTCATGAGTCCGCTCAACTCCCGGATGCGCCGGGTGAGCGCGGGGCGCGCGTGGAGTCCGTTGGCGGGATCGATCCCGCTGTCGGTCAGGGCGGCAGCCGTATTCCGGCGCGCCTCGACATAAGTCTGGAGCTTGAGCGCCAGCTCGCGCGTGTCGCGTGGAGCGCGAAAGAAGTCCCACACGCCGGCCGAGAGACCGGCCACCCGCTCGGCGGGACTCGGGTTCTCACTCGTCAAGATGACTACGGGAATGTTGCTACCCACCAGCGGGTCTGCATGCAGGAGGCGGCAGGCTTCGATGCCGGACATGTCCGGGAGGGCGTGCGAGAGGATGATCGCGTCGGGCCGGACGACCCTGGCGCGGCCCAGCGCACCCACGCCGGACTCGGCCTCCGCCACCGTAAAGCCCGCCTCCTCCAGCGCTGCGGTCACCGGCACACGCTCGAGCGTGGCGGCGACCAGCACCGTGGCGGGAAGGGACTGAGACTCGGTCATGGATGTACGTCCCCTCAATGCAACAAACGGACCCGGTCGGTCCAGGTCGAAGCTCCCGGAATCACGGGACCGTTCGACCTGCCCCACCGAATGCGCCGGGCCGGAAGGCTTCATAATGGTGCTTCACTCCCCTCGTTACCTGCTGCCCTATGCAGCTTCGACGGCCTTCAGGGCCGCGCGACAGAGCGCCAGCTCGACAGTCTCGCCGGATGCCATCACGCACTCGCCGCCGCGCTCCAGTTTGACCCAGTACGGTCCCTTGTTCGCCACGTCCATCATCCAGCCTGACCGGGACAGGGCGTATTCGAGCATGAGACTCGCTTCGTAGCCCGAGCTGTATGGCTCCGGCTCGACAGGGTCTTCGTGCCGGAAGACCCGCCGGTCGATTTCGTGATCGAGATCAGGACCGGGGGCCAGGCGGTCACGTTCGTCGTCCATGCGAAGCCGCGGAAAGGTGGTGCGCATCAGGCGGCTCCGAGTGCGGCGAGCCCCAGAGGGGGATCGCCGGGGCTCGCCACCGCGGACACCTGATTGGCACCTCTCCGCTTCGCTTCATAGAGCGCCA
>DASUBP010000179.1:0-7178 GCA_035763205.1 Gemmatimonadales bacterium | reverse complement strand
GCGGCCGGCGGGAAGGTCGAGATCTCGAGCAGCGCCAATCAGGACAGCCCGCTGATGGACGGCAAGACGCCCATCCTGGGCCTCGACGTGTGGGAGCACGCCTACTACCTGAAATACCAGAACCGCCGGCCCGATTACATCGGGGCGTGGTGGAACGTCGTGAATTGGCCTGAGGTCGCGCGGCGGTTCGCCGCTGCGAAGTAATCCGGCGGCTAGATCCGGCCGGCGTCCAGGTCGGCGAGGGCGCGGGTGAGGCGGTGGATGGCGGCGTCGGCATCGGCGGACCACTCCGCCGGCGCCTCCCCGACTTCAATCCGCTTGAAAATCTGAATCGCGTTGCGGATGTGCTCGCGGGCGGACTCTACCGTCGTCCCGATGGAAGGACGCGAATGACCACCCGAGCGGCGGTCGAACTTCCGCCGGCGTTCGAAGACGCGGCGGTCATTCTGGCTGCGGCGGCGTTCCCGATTCGTATCCACGGCCCCCCAATGTAGGAACGAACGCCATTCGCGCCAGGGGATCGGCTCAGGGGATCAGGAGTATTTTCCCCGCCGACTTCCGCGACTCGAGCCTCCGATGCGCATCCGCGACGGCCGCGAGTGGATACTCGGAATCAATCCGCACCTTCAGGCGTCCGCCGGCGACCCAGCCGAGCGTTTCGTCCGCCCTCGCCAGCAGCTCGTCCCGGGTCGCGATGTAATGACCGAGAACTGGGCGGGTCAGAAAAAGCGAACCGCGCTGGCTGAGCAGCAAGGGATCAAATGGGGGGACGGCGCCACTCGACTGACCGAAGGTCACCAGCATCCCCCGAGGCGCCAAAACGTTCAGGCTCTTGGCGAACGTCGTCTTCCCAACTGAATCGTAGACGACCTGCACCCCGCGCCCGCCCGTCAGCTGCCTCACCGCCGGCTCGAAATCCTCCTCGACGTAATTGATCACGTGGTCGGCGCCGGCGCCCCGGGCCAGCTGAGCCTTCTCAGGCGTCGATACCGTGCCGATCACGGTCGCGCCCTTGAGCTTGGCGACCTGGATCAGGAGGAGCCCCACGCCTCCGGCCGCGGCATGGATCAGGCAGGTGTGGCCCGGCTTCAGACCGAAGGTGTCGGTGACCAGGTATTGCACGGTCATCCCCTGGAGCAACACGGCCGCGGCGACCTGGCTGGTCACCCCGTCTGGCACCGGCACCAGGCGGTCCGCCGCAATGACGACACTGTCGGCATACGCCCCCATCACGTGAGCGAATGCCACCCGGTCCCCCACCTTCAGGGTTTTCACATCGGCGCCGAGGCTGACCACGCGCCCGGCCCCCTCCTGCCCCAGCACGGCAGGGAGCGGGAGCTGATACAACCCACTCCGCTGATAGGTATCGATGAAGTTCAGGCCCACCGCTTCGATGCCCACCAGTACCTGCCCTGGACCCGGTTTTGGCGTCGGCAGCTCGACCACCCGCAGCACCTCAGGTCCGCCATGCGTCTCGATTCTGACCGCTTTCATCGGGCGGCCTTCCAGGCTCCATAAAAAGCCTCCGCTTCGGCCACGAAACCGTGATGGCGGGGGCGCCACCCCAGGAGCCGCTCAGCCTTGCCGCCGTCGATGCGCTGATCCGCCGCGAGCGCGTCCGCGTAGGGTCCCAACGACTTCCGCGCATCGATGAGCGGCCGCGAGCGGATCTCGCCGCTCAACCCCGCCGCGCGGGCAGCGGCCACCGCCATCTCGCGGACCGTTTCGGCCGAGCGCTCAACCAGGTCGAACACCTCCCGCGCCAGTCCACTTTCCGCGGCCAGGCGATAGGCTTCCCCAAGGTCCTCGATGTGCACGAGGGCCCACCGGTTCGCCCCGTCGCCCACGATCTCGGGCGGCAAACCCTCCGCCGCCGAGGCGAACCATTGCCCGGGCATCCCTCCCATGCCGCCGTAGACACACCCCGGCCGCAGGACGATGCCACGCACTCCCGGGGCTTCGAGGACGAGTGCCTCATGGGGTGGACGCCAGGACACCAGCGAGAGGGGATCGAGTGGACAGGTCTCGTCCACCAATGCGCCACGCGTGTCCCCGTGGACCCACACACCACTCGTATAGATGAACGTCCGGGGCTGCGCGCCCCCTCCCCGACGAGTGGCCTCGAGCAGGCCTTCCACGGCCGCGCGGTCTTTCGGGATGCCGCGGGACTTGTCGTCGAAGGCGGCGTGGATGACCACGGCGCAACGCGCCGCGGCGCTCGTGTACGTGGTGGGATCGGCGAGATCGCCGAGGACCGGAATGATTTCCTGTGACTCGAGGGCGCGCGCCTTGACGTCAGTCCGCGTCAGCCCGAAGACTCGATGGCCGGCGCGCCGGAGGGCGCGGGCGGCCGCGCCCCCTACGTATCCACCGGCACCGGTGACGAACACATCCATGTCAGCCCCCGAAGTGGTCCATTCCCGACTACAACGTCGCCGAAGGACCCCGGGTTCGGGAGGGTGTACCCGTCAGGAGCCGGCACACCCCGAGTCGGTGGCCATGGGCGGGGGCGGCCGGTGATCGTGACGTCCAGCGAGCCGCAGAAACTTGGCGCGCTGATCGGGATTGAGGACCGCCGAGAGCTCGGAGTCGACGCGATTCCGCAACGAATCAAACCGCGGGTGCGCCGCCTGCCAGATATCGCGCAGGGCGCACCGATGGCGCGCGAAAATCGCCCGGGCCGAGTCCTGTTGGACCGGCGAGAGATCGAGCTCCCTGGTGAGTCCGGACACCATGTCCGGACGGCCGATGGGGCGCCGGAACATGATCGGATCGTGGCGGTGCCTCCAGATGATGACGCCGTGATCGACTGCCGCGCCCGCCAGGAAGGTGACGAGGAAGGCCGCCAGCACCCAGCCGCGTGAACCGCGGCCGCTATCCACCGGGAGTCCGGTCATGGCGTCACCAGCCCGGCGATGGCATCGGCGTCAGGTGGCCGGGGGGACGCGATGAACGCCGAGGGCGGACTCCCGGTGGCCGAGCTCACCATGGCACCGTCGAGCGATAGGGCGTCCGTGGATGCGGGTTCGAGCAGACCACCCGCCACCCACGCGGCCAGCGCAATCGTGGCGGCGGCCGCGAGCGCTGGACGCGCCCAGCGATCCAGGGTGCCGGCGGGACGCCCCTGCATGGCCTCGGCCCGGGATATCACCCGGGCCCGGAACTCCTCCCGCCCGGTCACCGGCAGCAGCCACTGGAGCGCGGCTTTGACCTTGGGATCCGTCGGTGCGTCGTGTGAATCGAAGTCGAGAATCATGAACCCCCCTCCCTCCACCCCTCCAACAGGGGACGTAGCGTCCGCCGGGCGTGAAATACCGCGGACCGCACCGTGCCGACCGGGATGCCGAGAATCTCAGCGATCTCCGGATGCGAATAGCCTTCGACGTCATACAGTACCAGCGCCACCCGGTACCGCTCCGGCAAATGCGTCATCGCTTCCTCGAGCTTCTCCCGGAGTGCGGCCCGTTCCGCGTGCAGCTGCGGAGACGGTTCGTGCGAGTGCGCTTCCGGCGCCAGGGGCTGGCCCCGGCGCACTTGCCGGCGGCGTTTCCGGTCGATCGCCATGTTCGCCGCGATGCGCATGAGCCAGGGTCGAAAGGGCCGTCCTGGGTCGTATTGCGCGAGCTTGGTCAGGGCCGACAAGAACGCGTCCTGCGCGGCATCGTCCGCTTCCTCGGCGTCGTGCAGGACCGCCCTGGTCACGCGGCGCACGGCGTTCTGATAGATGTCCACGAGCGAACCGAACGCCTCGCGGTCTCCAGTCCGAGCCCGCGCAACGATCGCCCTTTCATCTTCCGGACTCGGATCCGGCATCACCCCTCGGGCCCTGGCGGTCACACCACACCTACGGAGACCCGCGTCCCGGGGTTGACCACCCTCCCCGGGGCGAGCGGTGTAGATTAGCGGGAGGAGGATTCCATGCGGCGGATCATCGCGTTCATGCTGTTGCTATCGGCCCCGGCAGTCGCCCAGTCTCCATACGGCGGGGGGGGCATGGGGAATGGGACCGGGCGGTCGGGAATGGGAGACACGCCCCGTCCGACGACCATCATGGATCCCCTTCCCTCGCCTGAGGATCTGGCGGGACCCGCCATTCCGGAATTCGTGATCGACCGGTTCGAGCTGGACACCGCCGAGGGGAAGGCCTACCGGGTGGCCTACGATTCGTTCATGGTGGCGACCAAGGCTTTGCGCGACACGGCGAGCGCCGTGCGTCAGCACATCGACCAACTCTGGCAATCGGGAGACCGCGAGTCCGCGCGCGCCTACTTCCCGATGTTACGGCGTCTCGGCGACCGGCTGGCCAAGGAAGACGACCACTTCGACGACCGGGTCAAGAAGATCTTCACGAAGCCGCACTTCAAGGATTACAAGGATTGGCGCAGTGATCAGCGGAAGCAGGCGGAGGAGGACCGGAAGGAACGCATGAAGCAGCTGACGGGAACTAATCCGGGCCGGTAAGTCCCTCGGGGTGGGCGTACACGTTGGCCGTCCGGCCGCGGAGCAGTGCCACCAGCGTCAGGCCACTCGCCTCCGCCAGCCGAACCGCCAGTCCCGTCGGCCGGGACACCGCCGCCAACATTCGAGCCCCCGCCACGGTCGCCTTCTGGACCATCTCGTAGCTTGCGCGGCTCGTCACCAGCAGAAATCCCTCGTCGGCACGGCGCCCACTGCGCGCCAGCGCACCAATCACCTTGTCGAGCGCGTTGTGCCGCCCGACATCCTCTCGCACCACTTCGGGGGCTCCCGCGTCGCTCACCCACGCCGCCGCGTGCAGCGCACCGGTCTCCCGGTTCCACTCCTGCAGCTCAGGCAGGACCTCCTCGGCGCGCCACAGCGCGTGCCGCGGGACGGGCGGCCGGCCCACCGGCAGCTGGCGCAGTGGCCGCAGGGCTTCAGCGACCGTCTCGACGCCGCACAGCCCACACCCCGTCTGGCCCACCAGCTGCCGTCCGCGGGACTCGAGGCGCTTCCCCGCATCCTCGGGGATCGTGAGCTGCAACTCGATCCCCTGCGCGTGACGGACGACCTCGATCCGTGAGAGGTCGGACGCGCGCTGGACGATCTCCTCGGTCAGAGAGAACCCGACGGCGAAGTCTTCGAGGTCCGCGGGAGTCCCCATCATGACCACATGAGGGCGGCCGTTATAGATGAAAGCGATGGGGACTTCTTCCGCCACCGGTGCTTTCTCACTCCGGTGCCCGCCCTCGAGCCTGGTGTACTCCCGCTCTCGCACCGGCTCAGTGTAGCCGAGACCGAAAAGCGGGTGCTCCGGGGAAAGGGCGGGCGGGACCCGGTCAGTCACGGCGGTTCTGTACGTACCGCCAGCCGAAGCGGCCCTTGATGCAGAGGTTGCCCCGAGTGATCGAATGGTCGAGGGGAGACGTGACCCGGACGATCTCGTTGTCCTGGACGCGGAGCTCCAGAGTGCAGCCGACGCCGCAGTAGGGGCAGATCGTCTCGGTCACGTGCTGCCGGCTTTCATCCCAGGTGCCCGCGTCCCGGTGATCGCGCTCGGTCTTGAACATCAGGGCACCCGTGGGACACACGGCGATGCAGTTGCCGCAGTAGACGCACGCGGATTCCGGCAGCTCCACGGCGAACTCCGTCGAGATGCGCGCGTCGAAGCCCCGACCCGCGACCGCGATCGCGAACGTGTTCTGGTAGTCCACGCCGCACGCTTCCACGCACTTGTAGCAGAGGATGCACTTCGCGTAGTCCCGGACGTACAGGTCGTTGTCGACCTTCATCGGCTGTGCGACGGTGGCGGCGACGCCGTTCCGGGGGGGCTCGTGATGCCCGGGAGAACGGGAGTCACGGTCGCCCTCTGTGCCGGGGTGGTCGGGAGGACCATACCGGTCGGGCCGGGCACCGTATTCGGCGAGCCAGTCCGACACGTGCGGAGTGGTCGACAGATCCACGGACGAGGCGAGGAACTCCAGGACCATCTTGCGGCTGTGCTTCACCCGCGCCGTGTTGGTCCGCACCTGCATGCCGGCTTCGACCGCACGCGAGCACGCCGGGACCAGAACGCGCGAGCCCTCGACCTCCACCACGCAGACGCGGCACGCGTTCACCGGATGCAGGGTCTCGAGGTAGCAGAGCGTCGGCAGGGTCTGGTCGAGCCGGGCGCAGGCATCGAGGATGGTGGTGCCTTCCGGCACCGTCACCGCTTTCCCGTCGATGGTCAGCTCGACGTCCCGGCGTGGTCCGGCCAGGGGAACGAGGGGGCCTGTGTGCGTGGCGGTCATTGGAAGACCTTCAGACGTTTCACAGCCGATTCAACGGCGCTGTAGGCGGTCTGTCCCAGCCCACAGATCGATGCGTCCTTCATCCCCGCCCCGATCTCCTCCAGCAAGACGAGCTCCTGCGCCGCGGAGCCGAGCGGCGTCTTCGCCACGAGGCGGTGCAGCGCCTCTTCCTGGCGCACGGTCCCCACGCGGCAGGGGACGCACTGCCCGCATGACTCGTCACGGAAGAACGCGGCGATGCGCAGGAGCGTGTCCTTCATGTCGACCTGATCATCGAACGCCATCACGACCCCTGAGCCGAGGGTGACGCCGGCCGCGCGCGCTCCTTCGAAGGTCAGAGGGATGTCGGGAGTGTCGCCCGGAACGAACATCCCGGCGGCGCCGCCGAGGAGAATCGCCTGCAGAGTCCGGCCTTCCGGCGGTCCACCCGCGAGGGCGATGAGCTGGTGCAACGTGGTGCCGAAGGGCACCTCGTAGACACCGGGGTTCCGGACTGCCCCCGATAAGCAGAACAGTTTGGGGCCGGTCGAGTCCGCTGTCCCGATCTTTGCGAACGCCGCCCCGCCACCGAGGACGATCGCGGGGACATTGGCCAGGGTCTCGACGTTGTTGACGAGTGTGGGTTTGCGAAACAGCCCGACGGCCACCGGGAAGGGCGGCTTGTTGCGCGGCTCGCCGCGGTACCCCTCGATGGAGTTGAAGATCGCGGTCTCTTCCCCACAGATATAAGCGCCCGCGCCCTTCCTGATCTCGACGTCGAACGCGAAGCCCTTCCCCATGACCGACGGACCGAGCAGCCCCGCCTGACGGGCCTGATCGATCGCCCCTTGTATGCGGCGGATGGCGAGTGGGTACTCGCCCCGGATGTAGACGTAGCCCTGCTCCGCGCCCACCGCATACCCGGCGATCGTGATGGCCTCGACGATC
>DASUBP010000178.1:0-4590 GCA_035763205.1 Gemmatimonadales bacterium | reverse complement strand
AAGGTAAGAACTCATGCGCCTCTACGTCAACATTGATCACGTCGCGACCATCCGCGAAGCGCGGAAAACGGACGAGCCCGATCCCGTCCGCGCCGCGGCCGACGCGCTCGCCGGCGGCGCCGACGGCATCACCGTCCACCTGCGCGAAGACCGCCGCCACATTCAGGACGCGGACGTGAAGGCCCTCGCCGCCCGCCCCGGCGTGGTTCTCAATCTCGAGCTCGCGGCGAGTCCCGAGATCGTCAGGATCGCCGCCCGGCTCCGCCCCCATCAGGCCACGCTGGTGCCGGAGCGCCGCCAGGAAATCACCACCGAGGGGGGACTCGCGCTCAAGCCGCGCGACCGCCGTCTGGCGGGTGCCATCAGCCGGCTGCAGGACGCCGACATCCGCGTCTCCCTCTTCATTGATCCCGATCCCCGCACCATCGACCGCGCGGCGGGCCTGGGCGTGCCGGCCGTCGAGCTTCATACCGGGCGGTATGCCCACACCTGGCGGAAGAACGCGCGGGCGCTCGTCCAGCTTCAGAAGGCATCGCGGCATGCCCGCGAGACCGGACTCGCCGTTCACGCCGGCCACGGACTCACCTACCTCAACGTCCGCCCCGTCGCCGCCATTCCGGAGATCGAGGAGCTCAATATCGGACACTCGATCGTGAGCAACGCGGTGTTCTGGGGGCTGGAGGGGGCCGTGAGGAGGATGAGAGAGTTGGTGGATGGAGCGATCAGCCATCAGCCATCAGCCGTCAGCAAGCGTGCTGATGGCTGACAACCGACGGCTTGTTTGACCGGCCATTCGCGCGCCCCTAGCTTGAATCCCCGATGAGCTCATCGACGCCCCCGACCGGCCCCCACCGGATGACGGATTTCTTCACCCTCGAGGCGGGGGAGTATCTGGAACGCCTGGATGGGGCGCTGGCCGGCGGTACCACTCCACCTCCCGTGGACGAGATGCTGAAGCTCTCCCGGGCCCTCCGCGGCAGCGCACTCATGGCCAACAAGGGCCTGATCGCCCGGGCCGCCGCGGGACTCGAGGCCCTGGTGCGCGCGGTCCGTGAGGGACGCCGCAATTGGGACGCCGAGACCCAGCAGATCACCATCCGCGCCGTCGACGATCTGAAGATTCTCATCCGGTCCGTCTTGAACTGGACCGATGCGGACTCGGTGAAAGCCGAAGCCCTCTCCGGCGAGCTGGAGCGTCTGGCCGGAACGCCCCGTGCGTCAGGGGCCGTACCCAAGATGGACGCGCCCTCCCTCGATGCCGGTGCGCGGGCGTTCGTGGCCCGCGAGGGCGCGGCCATCGCGAGCGCGCTCGATCGCGCGTCGCAGGCGCTGCGCGCAAATCCTGGCGGACGGGACCCCCTCCACCTGGTCACCAAGGCCCTGCAGCCCCTGCGCGGCCTCGCCGCACTGAACGACCTCCCCCCGCTGCCCGACGTGCTCGAAGGCATCGAGCGCGCGATCGCGGAGCTGGATCGAAACGAAGGCGCACCATCGCCCGGGGTGGACGAGCTGTTCCAGACCGCCGCGAGTGCCATCGCCGGAGCGGCGCGGGAAGTGGCCGAGCAGGGCCGGCCCGATCCCGAAGGCGCCACCTTCAAGGCCTTCGCGGCCAAGCTCGTCGCGTTTCTCGGGAGCAAGGAAGCGGAGCCCGGCGTCGTACCGATCGCGTCCCTCTACTACGCCGACGACGGCCCGCACGTCGTCAAGCGCGGCACCTTCTCGGCCCGCCCAGCCACGCTCGGCAAGCTCGAGCTGGTGAGCCATGGCGAGCACCTCCGGCAAGCCGCGGACTCTCTCGAACGGGCGCCGTCCGCGACGCAGCGCGAGCTGCGCGCTCACACCCTTGCCGGGACCTTCCGCGCCCTGATGAATGAAGGTGGTGGTCCGCTCGCCGCCGGGGTCAGCGAGTTCGCCGAGGCGGCACGCGATGCCGTCAGGGATGGTGCCGCGGTGCGGGAGGCCGCCAGGTTTTCCGCGGAACTCCGGCGCGCCGGAGACATCCTCACCCGGTCGTCGACTGAAGAGGAGGGGTCGCTCGCGACCGAGCTCGCCGACGTGACCGCGAAGATCAAGGGCCTGGGCGCGAGTCCGGCGTCCCCCGTGCCCGTGGTTCCGATCGAATCTCTGGCCCCGGAACCGTCGGCCCCTGCCCCAGCTCCGACACCGACGCCGGCCCCCGCGCCGCCGGTGGAAGACTCGATCGAAGAGACGCCCGACCTGGTGGGTACGTGGGCGATGTACGAGCGCGTGACCGCTGGCGAGCTCGGAGAGGCGTCACTCGATGTGCTGATCGCGGGCGGGACCGCCGTCGCTCCGCCGCCCGTTGCGGTCCGGGCAGCCCCCGCTCCTCCACCGCCCCCCGCGTCGAAGCCGGCTCCGGCGCCGGCACCCGCACCGGCACCCGTCGAGCAGCAGGTCGTGGACATCCGCACCCTGTTGTATCGCGGGGACGCGGCGCGCCGTCGGGCGGCGGAGCTGAGGGCCCACGCGCGCAATGTCTCAGGCGAGGAGTTGCGCGCGCTCGTCGATGAAGTCTGCGATCTTGTCGACCTCGCCCTCGACCCCTCCTAAGCGACCAGCCTCCTGGGCCTGGCTCCTGGGGCTCGCGATCACCATCGCGTGCCTGTGGTGGGCCGTCAGGGGAGTGAACTGGGCCGACTTCGGTGCCGCACTCCGCACCGTCAACGTCCCCCTTCTTCTATTAGTCGTGGTCATCGCCACATGCACCTTCCCGCTCCGGATGATCCGCTGGCGGGTGATGCTGCGGGGGGATGACGACGCGCCCATCGCCTGGTCCGCGCTCTGGCATGCGGTGGCGATCGGATTCATGGCGAACAACCTCCTGCCCGCGCGGGCCGGCGAATTCGCGCGCGCGTACGTGGTGAAGCGCCAGGCCCCCGTGCGATTCATCACCGCGCTCGCCACCATCGGCGTCGAGCGGCTCTTCGACGGTCTCTTCATGCTCGCGTTGATGGCGGTCGCCATCGCCGCTCCGTCATTCCCCGCGAACACCCTGGTCGAGGGCGTCTCGCTGGCCCACGTCGCCCGGGGCGCAGCCATCGTGTTCTCGGGGTTCCTGGTCGTCGCGTTCGTCGTCGCCCTGCATCCCGCTCCCTGGCTCAGGCTAGCCGACCGCCTGACCCACGCGGCGCTCCCCGAACGGGTCGCCCACCGGGTGAACGACCTGTTGCATGGGCTCATCGAAGGCCTGGCCGTACTCCGAAAGCCCGGACGGTTCATCGCCGTGCTCTGGTGGTCACTGGTGCAGTGGCTCGTCAACGCCGCCTCGTTCGCGCTCTGCTTCAAGGCGTTCGGCCTTTCGGTGCCGGCGGTCGGCTCGTTCCTCTTGCAGGGAATCCTCGGCTTCGGCGTGGCGATCCCATCGTCTCCCGGATATGCGGGGGTGTTTGAAACCGCGACCAAGGTGACGCTGGAGCTCTATCACGTGGACCCGAGCCGGGCGCTCGCGTACGCCCTCACCTATCACCTCACCACCTTCATTCCGGTCACGGCGCTCGGGCTCTATTCCCTCTCTCGCGCCCGGCTGCACCTGGGAGATCTGCGCGGAGCCAGGGCGGACACCGCGTGAACCCGGACCAGCTGCGCGTTGCGGCCCACGCCAAGGTCAACCTCTTCCTGCGGATCCTGGCGCGGGAGCATGCGGGCTACCACCAGATCGAGACCGCGTTTCTGCTGCTCGAGCTGGCGGACCAGATCGAAGTGCGGCGGACCGACCGCGGCGTGAAGCTGGAGGTGGACGGCCCCGATCTCGGTCCCGCCGACGAGAACCTCGCGGTGCGCGCGGCGAAGGCCGTGCTCGAAGCGACTGGCGCCAAGTTCGGCGTCGAGATTGCTCTGACCAAGAAGATCCCCACCCGGGCCGGGCTCGGAGGCGGATCGAGTGACGCCGCCGCCACGCTCCATGCCGTCAATGCCCTCGCCGGCAATGCGGTCCCGCGGCACGAGCTGAATCATCTCGCCGCCAAGCTCGGGTCGGACGTCGCGTTCTTCGCGGCCGGCGTGCCCGCGGCTCTGGGCTGGGGGCGTGGCGAGCGCCTGCTGGCGCTGACTCCACCGCCTGCGGCTCCCGCCCTGGTCGCCCTGCCTCGAGGCGTGGAGGTGGCGACACCTGACGCGTACCGGTGGTGGGATCAGAGTGGAATGCACGACGGGAGCCGGGGGCCCGTCGTGCTCGAGCCCGATTCGCTGTCGAGCTGGGGGAGCGTGGGACGGCTCGGCGCGAATGACTTCGAGCTCCCGGTATTCGGCAAGCATCCTGAGATCAGGACCGTGTTCGAGCGGATGGCCGAGACGAGGCCGTACTGGGTGCGGATGTCGGGGTCAGGAAGCGCGGTGGCCGCGGTGTACCGGAACGAGCGCGACCGGGACGACGCCGTCGCGAGGCTGGGCAACAGAGACCAGACAACCATCGCGACCAGCACCAGAGCGCGGCCGCCGGCTCCCCTGGCCTGACCTTGACTGGGTTGTGCGGTATGCGCAGTATGTCGGTGTATGAGAAAGCTCCTCCTGGCAGTCATCATCGTGGCGGCCTGCAGCGATGGGACCGGACCCGGGGCTACCAGCATGACC
>DASUBP010000177.1:0-6381 GCA_035763205.1 Gemmatimonadales bacterium | reverse complement strand
TCGAGGTCAGGAGCCGAGATGGATTGCAACGGGGACTCGCGTTGATTCATTACGCCGACGGCTCCGTTCATATTCTTGGCGCTGGTCAGAATGTCGGGGACGGGAAGGACGAGATCCGGGACTGGAGCGTGTTCTACCTGCGCCACCACAAGGCGGCGATCTGGGTGAGCCGGGCGTTCGCCCCGGGAGGGTCGCTCACATGGGACGGCAAGGTCTACCGCTGGGCCTCGGGTCAGTGATCGCCCGCCGGCTGACCGGCGCGTTTTGTGCCGTCTCGGTGCCCCTCCTGCAGGCTTGCGGGGCTGGGTGGCACCGCACGGACATCGTCACACCCGAGTCCCCCCGTCAGCAGGTCGAAGTGTGGCAAGGGCAGGCCTCGCAGCAGTGGCACGCCGTTCAGGTGACGGATTCCACCGTGTCCGGGATCTCGTTCGTGAAGCCCGTCGAGTGTGATACCTGCCGCGTCTCGGTCCCGCGGGCCACAGTAGACTCGATCCGTCTGGGCAACCCGACACTCGGCTTCTGGAAGTCTTTCGGCCTTGTCCTCCTAGCCCCGGTCGCCTTCCTCTTCGCCGTTTGCGGACCTTCCATGTGTGCGGACCTCGGGCGCGATTGAATCACATCGCGCTGATCCGGGGCGTCAATGTGGGCGGCAGGAGCATGATCGCGATGGCCGATCTGCGCACCGCGTGCGAGAACCTTCGTTTCAAGAACCCCCGCACGCTGTTGAACAGCGGGAATCTGGTCGTCGAGAGCCCGGACTCCCCCGCTCAGGTCGAGTCGCGGCTGGAAAAGGGGATGGAAAAGCTCCTGGGTCGGGAGCTCGAATTCTTCGTCCGCTCTCCCAAAGAGTGGGACGCCATCATCAAGGCGAATCCCTATGCCAAGGAAGCAACAACGGATCCGGGTCGACTGGTCCTGTTGTGCTTCAAGGACAAGGTCACGCCGGCGGCGGTGAAGGATCTTCAGAAGAAGATTCCGGGGAGGGAAACGCTCGAGGCCCGGGGCCGGGAAGGCTATGCCTACTATCCCGACGGCCAGGGACAGTCGAAGTTCACCGGAGCCCTCATCGAACGGACGCTGGGCACCAAGTGCACGGCGCGCAATTGGAATACCGTGCTCAAGCTGGCGGCAATGGCGAAAGAGTAGTCCGGACTCCCTCACCCCCGGGCTTGCGCCCGGGGGCATCGACTCCCCCTACTGCTCGTCGTCTGCGGCCCCCGCCACGGCCCGGCGGAAGCCTGGGGTCGCGGGCGGATGCATCTGATACTCGGTCGGGGGCGTGGCGCCGAGGAGGTTCTTGACGAAATAGTCCCAGCGGCGGCGGACCATGTAGGGCTCGTTCCCGAACCCGTGCCGGCGGTTGGGCAGTGACAGCTCGTCGAAGTCGCGGTTGGCGTCGATGAGCGCATTGATCAGGTTCAGTGAGTTGTACGGGGGCACGTTGTTGTCCGTGGTCCCGTAGGCGATCAGGAGCTTGCCTTTCAGGTTCTTGGCCATGTTCTGATTGGCTTGATCGTCATAGTTGGATTTGCCACCACTCCACGTCTCGAGTCCTTGGTAGCGCTCGCCCCAATCATCTTCGTACTCGCGGTTGTCGTGGTTGCCGGCTTCGGACACCGCCACCTTGTAGAAATCGGGGTAGCGCAGGATGCCGTCGGTCGAGGCGAATCCGCCCCCGGAATGCCCCCAGATGCCGGCGCGGTCTAGATCGATCCACGAGTACCGCTTGGCCAGCTGCTGCTCGCCCGTGATCTGATCGGGGAGTCCGTTGTCTCCCATGTTGCCGTAGTACGCGTCATGGAAAGACTTCGAGCGCATCGGCGTTCCCGTCGAGTTGATCTGCACCACCACGAAGCCCAGCTCCGCCATGCCCTGCGCGTCGCCATGGGCCGCGGCGAATCCCCAGCCCCCCACGCTGCCGATCTGCGGCCCGGGGTAGATGTTGTTCACGATCGGATACTTCCTGGTCGTGTCCATGTTGGTCGGACGGAAAAGCAGTCCGTACAGATCGGTCTTGCCGTCGCGCGCCTTCACCGAAATCACCATCGGCGGCTTCCACCCGGAGGCCACAAGCTTGGAGATGTCGGCCTTCTCGAGCGGCATCACCACCTTGCCGGTGTTGTCGCGGAGGACGGACACGGGAGGCACGTCGGGCTGGGAGTAAACGTCCACGAAATACTTCCCGTCGGGCGAGAGTGCCACATCGTGGTCGCCCACTTCGGGCGTCAGGTTCGTGAGCCGGGAGCCGTCCAGTCGAACGCTCCACAGCTGCCGGAAATACGGGTTCTGCGTCTCATGTCCGGCGGATTCGAACCATACGGTGCGGGTCGCCTCGTCGAGCCGGACGATGTCGAGGACCGGCCACTCGCCCTGGGTGATCCGGTTCTTCAGTTTGCCGGTGCCCAGGTCATAGAGGTACAGGTGTCCCCAGTTGTCCCGCTCCGAGAACCAGATGAACTCATTGGAGCCCCAGAGGGCGCGGATGTTCGATCCCCGGAATCCGGACTCGTACTGGGTCGGGACCGACTCGTTGAACACTTCGCGCACGGCGCCGGTCGCCGCATCGGCGACGCGCACCCACTCCTGCTTGTGGTCCCGCGACGTCGAGACGAAGAACAGCTTCGTGGCATCGGGACTCCAGCTCACGTCGGTCCAGGATTGGCCGCAGGCGATGTCGTCGCACAGCGTCGACCGGTGTTGATCGGGAACCATCTGGAGCCGGATCACCTTCGCCTGATCCACGTCGATGATGACGCGCTGGATCATGCTGACCACGGAGTCGCCGGGCAGGGGATACTTCCAGGCTTCGAGCACCGGGTGTCCGACGCGGGTCTGGACGAGGTACATGTCACCAACCCGGCGCTGATCCTGCTGGAAGGTCGCGATCTTCCGTGAATCGGGAGACCAGGCCAGGATCGGGCGGTCACTCTTGGTCCAGCCGGCATTGTCCGTGGCGTACCCGAAGTCGGGCGCGCCGTCGGTGGTGAGCTGCGTTTCCTTCCCCGTCGCGACGTCCCGCACCCAGAGATTGTCACTCTTGATGAAGGCGGCACGCTTGCCGTCGGGAGAGAGCACCTCGGTTCGCGGCCCCAATTCGCGCTGCCGGCGCTCGCCGGTGCACTTCGCGGGCTCCAGGGTGCAGGTCCAATGGCTCCGGCCCGCGTCGAAGCTGATGGACTTCGCTTCCGCGCCGTAGCTGAAGTCGGGGAAGGGCAGATGCATCGCTTCGTACGTCGTATCCGCGGCGGCGGACAGGGCCTTGGCGATGGCTGCCTGGTCGAAGGCCGGTTTCAGGGACTTCCGGGCCGGATCAGCGACGAGGTACTCGAACCCTTGCGCGGACTGATTCCGGAACCAGAACCGGTCGGCCGGGAGCCAGGTGCCGCGGACGGCCCCGTTGAAGACCAGCGGATTGACGTTGTAGCCCATGAATTTCTCCGCCCGTGCGTAGTCCTCGGCGGAGAGGGTAGTGGGGGCGTAGGGTTGCTGCGCGGCGAGGAGTACGGGAGCGAACAGGAGGGCGAAAACCGACGGTCGCATAGATCGGGATCTCGGAAAGGGTGAAGGACGGCCAATATATATTCTGGTCCATGACCACGCTCATTGCCGTTCTCTCTACGTTCGTGGCCCTCGCGGCGCTGTTCCTGTGGTGGAAAGGCCGGTATACGCGAGCGGTCCGGCAGGATGCGATCCGCCGGTCCCTGGCGGTGGTCACCGGCAAGGTCTCCGAGCAGCTGGTTCCCCATTTTCCGCAATTTCCCTTCGCGCCGCGGGACGCGCGCTTTCTGGGAAGCCCGGTAGATTTCGTCGTGTTCGACGGCCTGTCGGGGGGAGAAGGCGCGGTCCGGCGGGTGGTATTCGTGGAAGTGAAGACGGGAGAGGCGCGCCTGTCACCCCGTGAGCGCGGCGTCCGCGAAGCGATCGAGCGGGGCGCCGTGGAATGGATGGAGCTCCGCGTATGAGCGACGATCGAGCCCGCCGCACCCTCCTGCGTCACGCCCTCGCGACCCTCGCGTACCGGGGAGCGAAGGCGTTCCGGGATGCTCCGGAGGGATTCGTCGATTTCCGGGCCGCGCCGGGGTCCCGGTCCGCCGGGGAAATCCTCGCGCACATCGGGGATCTCCTGGACTGGGGACTGGGTCTCGCCAAGGGGCAGCACAAGTGGAAGCAGTCGCCGGTGCTGCCCTGGACGGAGGGGGTGGCACGCTTCCACACCTCCCTCGAGCGTTTCGATACCGCGCTGGGGAGTGATGATGGTCTGGGGTTTTCGGCGGAACAGCTCTTCCAGGGGCCGATCGCCGATTCCTTCACCCACGTCGGGCAGATCGCGATGCTGCGCCGCCTGGCGAGTGCACCGATCAAAGGCGAGGACTATTCCCGCGCCGACATCGCCGCCGGCCGGGTGAGCCAGGCCCAGCATGTCCCGAAGGTGGAGTTCTAGTCAGGGCGCTGGCGGGCCCATCGGCCCGGGGGCATGTTGAAGTGGAAGCCGCCCTGTTCCATGCTGCTACACACCATTTCCGGAGGTCCCATGTCCGCCATGTCCCGTCGTCTCACCGTTCGCCTGCTTACCGTGGCGCTGCCGCTGGCGCTGGTCGCGACCGCCGCCTTCAAAGTGGGCGAGTACGTCCAGGGTCAGCCGCATATGGAAGCCGCGATGACGGCGCTCAAGAGCGCCAAGATGCATCTCGGCGAAGCGGCCGACGACAAGGGTGGCCACAAGGTCGCCGCCTTGAAGGCCGTCAACGAAGCGATCGAGCACGTGCAGGCCGGCATCGATTACGCCAAGGCGAATCACTAACCAGTATGCTCCTCGTTCTCGACAACTACGACTCTTTCACCTACAACCTCGTCCAGTATTTCGGGGAGCTGGGGGCGGAGCCCGTGGTCTACCGCAACGACGCGTTGTCGGTCGAGGACGTGGTGCGGCTGAAGCCGTCGGCCCTGGTGATATCGCCGGGGCCCGGCACGCCCGCGCAGGCCGGGATCGCGGTCCCGCTGATCCGTGCACTCGCGGGGCAGACGCCCATCCTGGGTGTGTGTCTCGGACATCAGGCGATCGGAGAAGCGTTCGGTGGCAAAGTCGTGCGCGCCGATCGCCTGATGCACGGGAAGACCTGTGAGGTGGTGCACGACGAAGACGAGTTGTTCGAGGGGACGCCGTCACCGATGACGGCGATGCGCTACCACTCGCTGGTGGTGGCCCCCGAGGGTCTGCCTCGAGATCTGGTGGTGACCGCCTGGAGTGCCGATCGGCCCCGGGCCGAAGAGATCATGGCCATGAAGCACCGGCAGTTCCCCGTCTACGGCGTGCAATTCCATCCGGAGTCGGTGGGCACCGAATTCGGTAAACTCTTGTTGGGAAACTTCTTGAGGGTGGCACAGGCCATGGTCTAGACTCCACGGCACGACTCTTGTATCTTGCCCTGTGCCCCTCCTCGGTGTGATTCCCGCTCGGCTGGGCTCCAGCCGACTGCCTAAGAAGCCCCTCCTGCCTTTGGCAGGCGACCCCCTCATCCTCTGGGTAGTCCGACGTGTCGCCGAGCTCGAACTCTGCGACCGCCTGGTCGTGGCGACCGACGCGCGGGAGATTTCGTCCGTCGTGGAGGGGGCTGGATTCGAAGCGGTGATGACCTCGCCGAAGCACGAGAGTGGCACCGAGAGAATCGCTGAAGTTATTGCTAATAAAGAGTTTAAGTCGTTTGACCTCATCCTGAATGTACAGGGGGACGAGCCCCTCGTTTCCCCCCAGGCACTCACCGGGACGGTCTCCCGACTGGAGCAGGGGGACCCCATCGGCACCGCCGCGGGCTCCCTCGACCCCGCGCTCGCTGCCGACCCCAGCAGGGTGAAGGTGGTGGTGGGCCCCGATGGCCGGGCCGCCTACTTCTCGCGGGCCCCCATCCCCTTCGATCGTGACGGGACCGGTACCGTCGTCTACCACCAGCACGTGGGAGTCTACGGATATACTCGCGAAGCGCTCGAGCGGTGGGTCAAGCTCCCTCCCGTTCCTGAGGAACGCTGGGAGCGTCTGGAGCAGCTGCGGCCCCTGTTGCACGGCGTCCCCATCGGCGTCTCGCTCTTCGACGGCCCGGCCGCGCCGGGAGTCGACACGGCGGACGATCTCGCGTTCGCGGAGCGCGAAATAACCCGGCATCTGAAAGAGGTGAATTCGTGAGCTCGACCAAGTACGTCTTCGTCACCGGAGGTGTGGTGAGCTCTCTGGGGAAGGGCATTGCGGCGGCCTCCCTGGGGCGACTCCTGGTCGAGCGCGGACTCAAGGTGACGATCCAGAAGTTCGATCCGTACATCAACGTCGACCCCGGGACCATGTCGCCCTTCCAGCACGGCGAGGTCTACGTCACGGACGACGGCGCC
>DASUBP010000176.1:0-11367 GCA_035763205.1 Gemmatimonadales bacterium | reverse complement strand
CCCTCGATCAGGAACCGGAGATTGACACGTGGCTGACCGGCGGCTTCGATGGCGCGCAGGAGACAGAACACCTGTCCCTTGTCGTCGGCGCTGCCGCGCGCGTAGAGCTTTCCATCTCGAATCGTCGGTTCGAACGGGGGCGTGACCCACTCGTTCAGCGGATCGGGCGGTTGCACGTCGTAGTGACCGTAAATCACCAGTGTCGGCGCCCCAGGAACCTCGGGGCCGACACCCCAAACCACCGGATGCGTTTCGCTCGCCAGCAGTTGCACATCACTGCACCCGAGACGTCGCAGGTCCGCGGCGACCCATTCCGCGGCACGGCGGCAATCCTGGTCATGCTTCGGCAACGTGGAAATCGACGGAATCCGAAGGAATTCCGAGAGCTCGGCGAGCAGGCGGTTGTTGTCCATGGTGCCGGAAAACTAGAAGGCGCCGAGTCGACTAGCCAGCGGCCCTGCTGGGGGTAGATTCTCGCGAATGCGGACCACCGCGTCATTCGAGTTGTTCCCTGACGCCCCTTCGGAGCGTGCCATGGTCCGCGCGCGATGGTTGGCCCGCGAAGGCCGGCTTTCGGAAGCCGAATCCGCGTACCGCGAAGCCCTCACGACGTATCCGGACCTGAAGCCCGCCTGGGCCGAATACTTTGAGCTCTTACGGTCCCAGAAACGCGCGGCCGACGCGCTCCGGCTCGCCTTCGGAGCCCGGACCCAATTCGGCGAGGCCGCGTTCGCCCTGGCGCTCGAAGGTGCCGCGCTCATCGAGCTCGACCGGTTCCGGGAGGCCCTCGAGGTCCTGGAGCACGCCGTCGACGCCGACCCCGATCTCGCGGTCGTCTGGCACGAGCTCGGCTACGCCGCCTACCGCATCGGTGACCGCAACCGGGCCCTCCTCGCACTCGATCGGGCGTTCGCACTCGAGCCGCATGGCGCCACGCTGCGTCTTCGCGGGAAGGTGCTCCGCGACGCGGGCCGCTATCAGGCCGCCGAGGTCGCGTTCGAAGCGGCGGCGCAATCGGCCGAGCACGACGAGCAGTGGGACGAGGCGAGCGATGAGGTCGCCATCACCCGCCGCTACGCGCTGTACGCTCCACGGAAACCCGCCGACCTGGGTCCCCCGGAACGGTGGTTCGCGGACACGGGCGCCGTGCTGCTGGCCTCCGCCCATTCGACTACCGCTCCTGGAGATGAGGCACTGGTCGAAGCGCTGATCGAGCTGGCTTCGGATTCCCGGTGGCGCTTCGGACAGATCGTGAGCTTCGGCGGCGCCAGAGATCTCTGGATTCCCCTTTCCACCCGCCTCAACGCCCCGCTCGTGAGTGCCGGCGGCCTCGATGCCGCCGCCGTCCCCCTCGTCGTCGCGCCTCAGCCCCTGACGGGTGACCCCGCATGGGACGTAGCCGTGCGGGCCATCGAGTCCCGGAACGCCGGGTGCGTGTTCGTGCTCGAACACGCCGGCTCGGGCCCCGCGCGCGCCGACGTGGTCGGAGTGCTGACGAATGATGGCGTCCGTCGCCCCAGTACTCCCGCCCCCGGTCACGCGCTTACCGAAGCGCAGCACCCCGCGGCCCGCCTGGCCTCGCGCCGGCTGGCCCTCTCCTGATGAGTCCGGGGACCGCGCCGGTCACACCCCCGGCAATGTCGGGGAAGACCATCGTCCAGAGTCAGTTCGACCGCGCCGCCAACCTGGTCAACATGGAAGCGTACATGCGGCGGATCCTGCTCTCTCCCTTCCGGGAGATGACGGTGGACCTGCCGGTGCGCATGGATGACGGCCGTATCGAGGTGTTCACCGGATACCGGATCCAGCACAATGGCGCGCGAGGACCCTGCAAAGGCGGGATCCGCTACCACCCCCACGCGGATCATGACGAGGTCCTGGGCCTCGCCACCATCATGACCTGGAAGACGGCGCTGATGGACATCCCCTTCGGGGGTGCCAAGGGCGGGATCACCGTCGATCCCCGCAAACTTTCAGCCCTCGAGCTGGAACGCCTCACCCGCCGCTTCACGCAACGCATCGCCATCATCATCGGTCCCTACCGCGACATCCCGGCGCCCGACGTCAACACGAACGCGCAGGTGATGGCCTGGATCCTGGATGAGTACTCGAACCGCCATGGGTACTCGCCCGCGGTGGTCACGGGCAAGCCGATTTCCCTCGGCGGATCGCTCGGCCGCGAAGAGGCGACCGGGCGCGGCGTGATGTACGTGATGCAGGAATACGCCCGCGATTTCGGGATCCCCCTCAAGGGCGCGCGCGTCGTCATCCAGGGCTTCGGCAACGTCGGCGCCCACCTGGCCCGCCTCCTCGATGCGGAGACTGGCGCGAAGGTGATCTGCGTGAGCGACGTGGATGGCGGCATCGTGAACGAGAATGGGCTGGACATCAAAGGCCTGCTGGCACACGTGGCGCAGCGGAAACCCGTGCCGGAGTGGAAGGGCGGCAAACGGATCACGAATGACGAGATCTGGAAGATCCCCTGCGACTGGCTCGTGCCCGCCGCGCTCGGCAGCGTGATCACCAAGGAGCACAACGCGAATGACGTGGACTGCAAGGTCATCGTCGAGGCCGCCAACGAGCCGACCACCCCGACGGCCGATTTGATCCTGGCCGAGCGGGGGATTCCGGTGATTCCGGACTTCCTGGCGAACGCGGGTGGGGTGACGGTGAGCTACTACGAGTGGGCGCAGAACCTTCAGCAGTATCGCTGGACCCATGAGCAGGTGAACAACGAGCTCAAAGCGACGATCACCAAGGCGTACGCGGCCGTGCGCGATCTCGCCAAGGACAAGGATGCGACCTTCAGGACCGCGGCGTACGCGATCGCGATTCAGCGGGTGGCGGAAGCGGAGCGGCTGCGGGGAAACTGACTACGGCCCGGCACCACTCTGCGAATAGAGCGCCTGATAGGGATCCGCTCCCGGCTTGGTGAGGACCCGCACCTTGATCAACCGGATGGTTTCTGGAAGGTTGACGTTGTTCGCCAGATAGAACTCATCGAACAGGTTCAAATTCAGCCGGTAGAGTCGCTGAGCCACCACCACGGCGTTGTTCAGCGGTGCCTTCGCAAACCACCGCCAGTCGTACGTCTCCAGCCCCTGCCCCACCGGTCCCGTCAGCTGCGCCCGCGCCCACCCAAAGAGATCGTCCCGGGTGTTCTGCAACCCGGCTCCCGAAAGCGGAGAGGCATACGCCGAATCGAGCCGCCGGGCCAGCTCGGCGTAGAAGACGTCGAGGGTCCGCTCGTCCCGCCAACGCGCCCCCGCACGGTTGGCATCGATAGTGTCCCCCCGCGACCGGAAAAACGCCTGGGCCCCGCGATACCCCACGAAATTCGCGAAGCTTTCGTCGAACGGCGTGTTGCTCGGGACATAGAGCGTATTGTGAGCCAGCTCGTGAATGACGGTGGCCACGAGCTCCATGGTGTCCCGGTCGACCGCCGTCGACAACAAGGGATCCGAGAAATACCCCAGCGTGGAGAACGCATCCGACACCCGCAGATACACGTCGTTCCCGAGAGCCTCCTGCTCCGCCGCCGCCTTCCGCGCCGCGTCGAAGTTGAAAAAGCCCTTGTAGGGCACGGTGCCGACGATCGGATAGCTCCACGTCACCTCCCGCAACTTGTCCTTGCGAGACGCGGAGAGCACCAGAAGCAGGGTGTCCCGGCCGACATTCGCGTAGGTCGTGTAGGTGTCACCGGCGGTGAGACGGAGCGAATCGGCGGCGTAGGCGCGGGCGGCCAGGACGAGCTTGAGCCGTTGTACCAGCGCCGGCGGCGTCTTCGGATCGGCGACGAGCGCGGCGAGGGACCGGCGCTTCAGCAGGATCCTCGCCTCCTCCCATCCGCCCCGCGCGATGTACCGGACATCAGGGGAAAGAATCAGCGCCAGGACGATCAGCACGGCGGCACCCAGGGCCAGCCTGAGGAGCAGCCTCCTGATCAGTACCCACCGGCTCATCCCTCCCCGGCGTCGGTCGACCACTACGGCGTCCATCGCACCCCGATCCTGTGTCGTGCATCCCCCCGGCTGTCGATTGGCCGGTACGCATAATCAATATGGAAACGGCCGAGCTCGATGCCCCCACCGGCGCTCAATTTCGAGACCCCCGGGGCCAACGCCGCCGTCCCGTACGCCACCCGCCCCACCAGGACGACCCCCCCGAGCACGAACCCCGCCTCCAACCCCTGCACCAGCTCCGCATGCCTCCCCGCCAGCCACTGGGCTTCGATGGTGGTGAGCAGGCGGTACGCCCCCTCCGGATCCACGTAGTTCATGGTAAACCCGGCCCGTACCCGGCGCGGCAGGATGCCGCCCGCCGAATCCCCGCCGATGTTCTGAACCGCGACGCCCAGCGCGAAGAGATCGAACACCGGCAGCGCCGCGCCGACATCCCCCGCCCACATCCCGGCCGCCGGCGTTCCGGGCCCGTGGGCGTATTTTCCGGTCACCCCGAAGGCCATGAGGCCGCGCCGGTACACCAGAGAGGATGCTACAACGGCATCGTCGTGATTGAGCGCGCCGGGAGTGGAGAGGACCTGCGCACCGGCGCCCCAGTCGAGCCGCCCGAGCCGGATCGCCACGGCGCCGAGGGAAAGGGCCGATCCCCCGGGGATGGACGCGTAGGAGCCCTCGAAGGCCATGTGGCGGATCGTCGCGAGCCCGGCCGGATTGGTGAAGATCACGGAGGCGTCGCCCACCAAGGCGGCGCCCACACCCCCCAACCCCACCGAGCGCACAGAGGCCGGAAGACCCTCGAGAGTGGGCGACTGACCCAACGCGAGGGAGGAGGCGAACAGCCAGAGGAATGTCAGCGCCGTGGCGCCGCGATTCATGTCGTGGAAACGGACGCCACGGGCGCCGCCGCGGGCCCCTCAGTCGGCGCGAGCTCCCCGACGGCCCCCAACGCCCGCTTGAAGAGGATGGGTCCCACTACCTCGTGGATTCCGATCATCGTGATGATGAGGGCAGAAAGCGAAACACCCCATTCCGGGAAAGACCGGCGGGCCACCATCGCCAATCCCAGCGCGATGCCCGCCTGGGAGACGACCCCCATCCATCCCCAACGCGCGAATGGCACCTCCACCGAGGGGGAGCGTCCCGCCCAGCGGAACCCCATGCGGAGGCTGAGCATCCGAAGCCCCACCAGGAGCACCACCCAGGGGAACATTTCGCCGAGCGCATCCAGGCGCACCGACGCACCAGCGAGCGCGAAGAAGACCGTGTACACCGGCCGCGAGCCCCGGCGCAACTCGGCCCGCAGGCGCTCCCCTTCCACCGGCGAGAAGTTCTCGAGATAGAACCCGGCAGCGAGGGCGATGAGCAACGCTTCGAGGCTCAGCAGCCGGGCCGCCTCGGCCGTGACCACCGCCAGCACGACGAGAAAGAGGGCGGTGTCACGCCGGACGGCGTGGAGGTAGCGGGACACCACCCACCCCAGGACCAAGCCGGCGCCGATCGAAGCCCCGATCCCGATCAACGCGGTCAGCACGGCGCCGACGTCCACCGTCCCCGCCTGCGCCACCGGGCGCGCCAGCTCCAGCACGATCGTGAGCAAGAGCATGAGAATGACGTCACCGATCACGGTCAGATTCAGGATTCCGCGCGCGAAGGATCCCCGGGCTCCCGTCTCGTCCATGATCGCGATGGTCGCGGCGGGAGAGAACGCCGCCGCGCAGGTGCCGAGCACCACGGCGATCGCGACCACGTTGCCGATGGGTTGATGACGGGCGAGGGGGAACCAGGGAGACAGTGCCAGAATCACCCCGGTCACGACCACGAAGGGGAGGCCGATCCCGCCTACCGCCAAGCGGGCGAGTCGGCGCGCCTGCGCGCGCAGCTCACCGACGATCAGCTCGCTCCCAGCCGAGAACGCGATCAGCGCGACGGCGGCGTCTGAAATGAACTCGAGGGTATGCACTTCGTCGGCCCGGACGAATCCCAGCCAGGCGGGGCCGAATATGAATCCGATGACGATGTATCCGGTGAGGCGCGGCAGCTGCCACCGCGAGAGGATATCGGCGCCCAATGGTGCGGCGATGAGCAGGAAGCCCAGCGCCAGCGTGGCGCGCGCTTCGAGCAGACCTCCCGCGGTCAGATGATGAAACAGCCCCATCATGACCGCGACGACGATCAGGCTGACGACGGCTCGCATCGGCGGTAATCTCCCGTGGGGCGAGAGTTTTGACAATGCGGTGCCACGCCGATAATTTTCCTTCGATGTCGTTCGTTCATCTCCACACCCACAGCGAATACTCCCTCCTCGACGGCGCCAACCGGATTCCGGAACTCCTGGACCGCGTTCAGGCGCTGGGGATGGACTCGCTCGCCATTACCGATCACGGCAACCTCCATGGCGCGTGGGCCTTCTACAACGAGGCCAAGGCCCGGAAGGTGCGGGCCATCCTGGGATTCGAGGCGTATCTCGCGTTCGGATCCCGGAAACTCCGTGAGAAAGTCCCCGACGCCCCCGCTTCGTATTCGCATCTGGTCCTCCTCGCCAAGAACCGCACAGGCTACAAGAACCTCATCAAGCTCTCGTCCATCGGGTTCCTGGAAGGCTTCTACCGGCGCCCGCGGATCGACCGCGAGGTGCTGGAGGCCCACAAAGAGGGCATCATCTGCCTCGCGGCCTGCCTGTCCGGCGAGGTTTCCCTCTACCTGAGGCAGCAGAACTACGCCCAGGCCCGGGCCTCCGCCGAGTATTTCGCCCGCCTGTTCGGTCCCGATGGGTTCTTCCTGGAAGTGCAGGATCATGGCCTCCCGGAGGAGAAGACCGTCGCGGCCGGGATGTTCCAGCTGGCGCAGGACTTGGGCCTCCCGGTGGTGGTGACCAACGACGCCCATTACTTGATGAAGGAGGACGCCGAAGCGCACGACGTGCTCCTGGCGATCGGCACCGGCAAGGATCTCGACGACCCCAAGCGGTTCCGCTTCACAGGCTCGGAGAGCTACGTGAAGTCGGAGAAGGAAATGAAGGTCCTTTTCCCCAACCGCCCCGAGCTCCTGACCGAGACCCAGCGGATCGCGAACCTCTGCGAGTTCGATTTCGAGAAGAAGTACTTCCTGCCCCAGTATCCCCGTCCCGCGGAATTCGCGTCGGACAACGACCTCCTGGTCCACCTGGCCCAGGATGGCGCCGGAAAGCGGTACGGCTCCCCCCTGCCCGATCACGTCAAGCAGCGGCTCGAGTATGAGCTGGACGTGATCAAGCGGACGGGATACGCGGGGTACTTCCTGATCGTCGCGGACCTCATGCGGGCCGCCCGGGAGCGCGGGATTCCGGTTGGACCGGGCCGTGGCTCCGCCGCCGGTTCCCTGGTGGCGTACTCCCTCGCCATCACCAACGTCGATCCCCTCAAGTTCGATCTGCTGTTCGAGCGCTTCCTGAATCCGGAACGCGTTTCGATGCCCGATATCGACCTCGATTTCTGCTTTGAACGCCGGGGGGAGATGATCGAGTACGTACGCGACCGGTACGGCCGCGACTCGGTCGGGCAGATCATCACCTTCGGAACCATGAAGGCGCGCGCCGCCTTCCGCGACGTCGCCCGCACCCTGCGCATGGACATCGGCGAGGTGGATCGCACCACGAAAATGATCCCCGCCGGGCCCGCGTTTTCGCTGACGCTCGCCGAGGCGGCGGAAAAGGTGCCCGAGCTCAAGGCCCTGGCCCAGTCGGACGAGCGCGTCAGGAAGGTGCTGGATCTGGGCGAGCGGATCGAAGGACTGTCCCGGCACTCGTCCGTGCACGCCGCCGGCGTGGTCATCGCGCCCGGACCGCTGACCGACTACGTCCCCGTCTGTACGGCTCCGCAGGACGACCAGGCCATCATCACGCAGTTCGACATGGTGGCGCTCGAAAAAGTCGGGATGCTGAAGATCGACTTCCTGGGGCTCAAGACGCTGACGGTGATTCACGATGCGGCCACGATGGTCCGGGAGCGCAAAGGCATCACGATCAACCCGGACGACCTCCCGCTGGACGACCCCGCCGTCTACGCGACGCTCCGGGCCGGGCGCACCGCCGGCGTCTTCCAGTTCGAATCGCCGCTGGCCACGGACTGCCTCCGGAACATGAAGTGCGACCGGTTCGACGACCTGGTCGCGGCGAACGCCCTGCTCCGCCCCGGTCCGCTCGACACCGGAATGCATCTGGTGTTCATCAACCGGAAGCTCGGCCGCGAGGCGGTGAAGTACCCGCACCCGGCACTCGAAGAGGTCCTGAAGCCCACCTACGGCGTCATCACCTACCAGGAACAGGTGATGCGGATCGCCAACGTGCTGGCCGGCTTCTCGCTCGCCGAAGCCGACGTGCTCCGCAAAGCGGTCGGGAAGAAGGATCAGGCCCTCATCGATGCGGAGCTCAAGCGCTTCGTCGAACGCGCCATCGCGAATGGACACGCGAAGCCGGTCGTCGAGGAGCTCGCCCGCCAGATCGAGACCTTCGGCCGGTACGGATTCAACAAGTCCCATGCGGTCGCCTACTCGGTGTTGTCGTACCAGACGGCGTGGTTCAAGACCCACCACCCGGCGGAGTTCATGGCGGCCCTGCTGTCGTCGGAAATCGGAAACACGGACAAGGTCGTGCAGTACATCGCGGAAGCCCGCGAGCTCGACATCGACGTGCTGCCGCCCGATGTCAACGAATCGGGCTTCAAGTTCACCGTCGTCGGGGACAAGCGCATTCGCTTCGGCCTGGGTGCCGTCAAGAACGTGGGCGCGGGCGCGATCGCGTCCATCCTCGCCGGCAGGAAGGACGGGGGCCCGTACCACTCCCTCGTCGACCTGTGCGACCGGATCGACCTCAGGCTCTGCAACAAGCGGGTGATCGAGGCCCTGATCGATTCCGGGGCCTGTGACTCACTCGGCGGTCACCGCGCCCAGCTGATCGCGGCCCTGGAACGCGCACTGGCCGAAGCACAGGTGCGTCAGGGTGAACGCTCAGCCGGCCAGGGCGCCCTGTTCGCCGAGGCGGCCCCCTCGGCACGCCCGGGGCTGGTGCTCGCGGAGCTCCCCCCCTGGACCGAGCATGACCGCCTGGCACGCGAAAAGGCGGTCCTTGGCTTCTTCATTTCCGGGCATCCCCTCGCCAAATACCGCACCGAGGTAGAGCTTTTCGGGACCCGGACCACGGCCACGTTGGGACAGTGGAGTGACCAGCGGATCCGGATCGCCGCGGTGGTCACCGTCGTCAAACGGCAGGTCTCGAAGAAGAGCGGGAATGAATACGCCCGGCTCACGCTCGAGGACTTCCACGGCACCGCAGAAGCGCTGGTGTTCCCGGAGGCCTGGGCGAAGCTGAACAGCACCATCCAGGCGGACAGCGCCCTGCTCTTCACGGGGGGCCACAGCGCGCGGGACCGCGGCGAGGAGCAGGCGCCCTTCATCGTGGAGCAGGCCGAGCCGCTCGACGAGCTCCGGGCCCGTGGGGCCGTGGGGTTGGCCCTCCGGTGGGACGCGGGTCACCCACCCGCGCCGGAAGCGGCCCGCGCCGCCGCGGCGCTCTGTGCCTCGCACCCCGGCTCGACGCCTCTCCTGGTCGAATGGGCCGACGGCAATGGGGGCTCGAGCGAGGGCCTCGGCCTGCAGGTGCTGTTGCGGAGCCGGAGCATGAAGGTGGACGCCGCCGAGGATCTGGTGGCCGCCCTGCGCGACCTCCTGGGGTCGGACGCGGTGGTCTTTAGAAAAGCGAGCTGACATGGCCGTCTACGTACTCGACTTCGAACGTCCCCTCCTCGAGCTGGAACGCCAGATCGAGGAGCTCAGGCGCGCCGCCGATGAAGCCGGCGGTGACCGGGCCAAGGAAGTCGAATCCCTCGAGACCAAGCTCGCCGAGCTCCGGGCCGACATCTACCGGCAGCTCACCCCCATGCAGCGCGTGCAGGTCGCCCGGCATCCCAAGCGCCCCTACACGCTCGACTACCTGCGCACGGTCTTCACGGACTTCGTGGAGCTGCACGGTGACCGGCTGTTCCGCGACGATCCCGCCATCGTCGGCGGGTGGGCGCGCCTGGACGGCGAAACGGTGATGGTCGTGGGCACGCAGAAGGGCCGGGACACCAAAGAGAATCTCAAGAGAGACTTCGGCATGGCCCATCCCGAGGGCTACCGGAAGGCTCTGCGGCTGATGAAGCTCGCGGAGAAATTCCACGCCCCCGTCATCACCCTCATCGATATCGCCGGCGCTCATCCGGGACTCGGTGCCGAGGAGCGCGGGCAGGCATCCGCCATCGCGACCAACCTGATCGAGATGGCCGCCCTCAGGACGCCCATCATCGCCGCCGTCATCGGTGAAGGGGGATCGGGGGGAGCGCTCGCCATCGGGCTCGCCGACCGCGTGGTGATGTTCGAGAACTCCGTCTACTCCGTGATTTCGCCCGAGGGGTGCGCCGCCATCCTGTGGAAGGACGCGGCGCAGAAAGAGCGCGCCGCGGAAGCCCTCAAGCTCACGGCGCAGGATCAGCTGGAGCTGGGCGTGATCGACGAGATCATCCCCGAGCCGACCGGCGGTGCGCACACCGACCCGGACGCGGCCGCGCTATCCCTCGGTGACGCCCTGAAGCGCCACCTCCGGCAGCTCCGAAAGCTCAAGACCGACAAGCTGCTGGCGCGCCGGGAAGAGAAATACCTCTCGATGGGTGTGCTGCTCGAGCAGTGAGCGGCCAGGTATACGAAGTCAGGTTCAAGGGTCGGCGGAACGAGTACTTCTCATGGTCCGCTCCTGATCCCCTTTCCCTCAATCAAGCCGTCATCGTCGACGCCGAGCGCGGCCAGGACCTCGGGCGCATCTCGGCCCTCGGCGAGATCGCGGAGAAGAAGTGCACGCGTTGCGGAAATTGCGGGGGCGGACCCACCGACCCGGGCACGTCCCGCCGCCGCATCGTCCGCGCCGCGACCACCGAGGATGTCGCGGCCTCCGAGGTCCTCCGGCATGACGAAGAAACGGTCCGCAGCGCCGCCCGCGAGAAAGTGCGCGAGCACAACCTGCCGATGAAGGTGACCGATGCCGAGTGGCAATGGGACCGGAAGAAGCTGACGCTCTATTTCACGGCCGAGCAAAGGGTGGATTTCCGGGCGTTGGTGCGGGACCTGGCGTCCCGCTTCCACACCCGCATCGAGCTCCGCCAGATCGGCGCTCGTGACGAAGCGCGGAGGCTCTCCGGCGTGGGGCGCTGCGGCCGCGAATACTGCAGTGCCAGCTGGCTTCCCGAGCTCAAGCCCGTGAACCTGTCGGTCGCGAAAGCACAGCATCTCTCGCTCAATCCGGCACAGATTTCCGGCCCGTGCGGCCGCCTGCTCTGCTGTCTCCATTATGAGCACGATTTCTACGTCGAGAGCCGCAAGCGTTTTCCCAAGGAAGGGA
>DASUBP010000175.1:0-3071 GCA_035763205.1 Gemmatimonadales bacterium | reverse complement strand
ACGGCGGTCTAAAACCCAAGGAAAGGATTGCATGGCGCAGCCTCAACTGCAGGACCTGCTGGAAGCCGGTGTCCATTTTGGGCATCAGACTCGGCGCTGGAACCCGAAGATGCGGCGGTTCATCTTCGCCGAGCGCTCCGGCATCTACATCATCGACCTCCAGAAGACTCTCCATCAGTTGCTGCAGGCCCAGGAGCTCCTCCGGAGCGTGGTCCTGAAGGGTGAGGGCGTTCTCTTCGTCTGCACCAAGAAGCAGCTCAAGGCCATTCTGCAGGCCGAGGCCGAGAAGTGCGGCTCGTACTTCGTGTCCGAGCGCTGGCTGGGCGGCACGCTGACGAACTTCCAGACCATCAAGAAGCAGATCAAGCGCTTGAAGGATCTGGAGCAGGGCGCGTCCGACGGTGAGTTCGAGAACTACACGAAGAAGGAGCAGCTGCTCTTCGCCCGCGAGCGTGAGAAGCTCGACAAGAACCTGTCGGGCATCAAGAACATGGGCCGCCTGCCCGGGGCGCTGTTCATCGTCGACGCCAAGAAGGAGCGCATCGCCGTCGCCGAGGCCAACAAGCTCGGGATCCCGGTGGTCGCGATCGTCGACACCAACGCCGACCCCGATCTGATCACGGTGCCGATCCCGGGGAACGACGACGCCATCCGCTCGGTCGCGCTGATCACCGCCTCCTTGTCCGACGTCATCGGAGAAGCGCGCCGGCAGATGCCGATGCGCGAATCGTCCGAGGAGGCCGAGGGCACGACGTACTCGACCGAGACCGGCGTCGAGGCCGAGGCCGAAGGGGATCGCAAGAAGAAGCCGGCCCGCCGGAAGCGGCGGCCGAAACCCGAGGCCATTGCGGCCCGGATGAAGACGGACGAAGCGCCGGCGGGCGGAACGTCGGCGGCGGGAGGGGGCGCGTAAGCGCCCGCCCGACGGGGTTGAACCAAGAGCCGCCGCCCTCCGTGCCTGACGGCCGAGGGCGGCATTTTTTAACGGGGACCAAGAATGCCTGAGATTTCAGCGAAAATGGTGGCGGAGCTCCGGAACCGGACCGGTGCCGGAATGATGGATTGCAAGAAGGCCCTGGAGGAGACCGGGGGCGACCTCGAGAAGGCGACCGAGATCCTGCGGGTCAAGTACGCCGCCAAGGCGGAGAAGCGTGCCGAGAAGACCGCGGCCGAGGGCCTGATCGACGCGTACATCCATTTCACCGGCAAGGTCGGTGTGATGGTGGAGCTGAACTGCGAAACCGATTTCGTGGCGCGCACGGACGAGTTCAAGCAGCTCGCGCGTGACATCGCCTTGCAGATCGCTTCGACGCGCCCGCTGGCGGTCCGGGTGGAGGACATTCCCGCGGACGTCGTGGAGCGCGAGCGCCGCATCTACGAGGCCCAGGTCATCGAGCAAAAGAAGCCCGAGCAGATCCGCGCAAAGATCGTCGAGGGCATGCTCAAGAAGTTCTTCCAGGAGAGCGTGCTCATGGAGCAGCCCTTCGTGAAGGACGACAAAGTGACCATCGGAGATCTCGTAAAAGCCTACTCCGGCAAGACCGGCGAGAAGGTGCACATTCACCGCTTCGCCCGGTTCGAGCTCGGGGGGAACTGACCGATGCCAGCCCTGACCTACAAGCGCGCGCTGCTCAAGCTGTCGGGTGAGCATTTCGCGGGCGGGAAGGGCACCGGGGCGGGCATCGATTTTGCTACCCTGGAAGGCATCACCGACGAGCTGAAGGCGGTCGCGGCGACTGGCGTCCAGCTGGGCCTGGTGGTGGGGGGTGGGAACATCCTCCGCGGCACGACCGCCAGCCAGCAGGGCATGGACCGCGTTTCAGCCGATTACATGGGTATGCTGGCCACCGTGATCAACGCCCTGGCACTCCAGGAATTGCTGGAGAAGAAGGGTGTGGACACGCGGGTGATGACGGCCATCCGGATGGAAGAGCTGGCCGAGCCGTACATCCGACGGCGGGCCATCCGGCACCTGGACAAGGGCCGGGTGGTGATCTTCGCAGGCGGGACGGGAAACCCCTACTTTTCGACGGATACCGCCGCGGTGCTCCGGGCCCTGGAAATCGAAGCCCAGGTGCTGATGAAGGCCACCAACGTGGACGGCGTCTACACCGCCGATCCGAAGAAGGACAAGACGGCGATGTTCATTCCCGAGCTGTCCTTCCAGGATGCTCTGGTGAAAGGGTACGCGGTGATGGACGCCAACGCCTTCGGGTTGTGCAAGGAGAACCGGCTTCCCATCGTGGTATTCAACATCAACCAGTCCGGCGCGACCGCGCGCATTCTGGCGGGGGAGCGCGTCGGCACCATCGTCCGATGAGCACGATCCCCGAGCTGTTGAAGACGGCCAAGGCGGCCATGGAGAAGTCGGTCGACTCGGTGAAGCGCGAGTTCTCGAGCGTGCGCACCGGCCGAGCCACGACTACGCTCCTCGACGTCGTGCGCGTCGACGCCTACGGCAACATGATGCCGCTCAATCAGGTCGCGAGCGTCGCCGCCCCCGAACCCAAGCTCCTCACCGTCACGCCATGGGACAAGTCGCTCGCCAAGGCCATCGAAAAGGCGATCGTGGTCTCCGATCTCGGCCTCACGCCGTCCAGTGACGGCACGGTCATCCGCATCCCGATTCCGGCCCTCACGGAGGAGCGGCGCAAGGAGCTGGTGAAGGTCGTGCACAAGTTCGCCGAGGAGGGGCGCGTGGGCGTCCGCCACGCGCGGACCGACGCGATCGCCAAGGCCAAGAAGCTCGAGCACGTGTCGGAAGACGAGAAGAAGCACTGCGAGAAGGACGTCCAGAAGCTGCACGATGAGAAGATGAAAGCCATCGATGACGCGGTGAAGGCAAAAGAAGCGGAGATCATGGAGGTCTAGTGGTCACCGCGGATCTCCTGGCGCAGGTTCGCCTGAACGGTGGGGTGCCCCGCCACGTCGCCATCATCATGGATGGCAACGGGCGCTGGGCCCGCGGGCGTCTGATGCCCCGGCCCCTGGGACACCGCGCCGGCATGAAAGCGGTCCGCGAAGTGGTGGAAGGTGCCATCGAGAGCGGCGTCGAGGTGCTCACGCTCTTC
>DASUBP010000174.1:0-5290 GCA_035763205.1 Gemmatimonadales bacterium | reverse complement strand
CGTCTGGGCGCCGCGGCGGCCGCGGCGCTTTTTGAAGAGGACGCGGCGGGGAAGAAGGCGCGCGAACACCTCGCCGAGCAGCTGCGGATCGCGCCGTCGTTGAGCTACGAAGGCAAGGGAAGGCCGACCAAGCGGGACCGGCGGGAGCTCGACCGGCTCAAGGGTGAATCAGAGCCTTGATGAGCTGAATCTGCCCCGCGTGGTAGAGGTCGTGGGACGCGATCCCGTAAATCGTTTCGACGTTGGTCCAGTGGGAATGCCAGGCCCGCCGTCCCAGGCGGGCCGCAGGAAAACGGGCGATGACCCCCCGCAGTAACCGATGTTCCTTCCGGAGCAAGACCACATCCTGCCGCCAGAGTGCGGCGGTCGGTTTCCTGGGCACCACCGGGAAGTTGGCCGGCGCGCGGGGGAACTCGAGCTCGGGGTCGCGCGTCAGACGCTTCCTCGCGATGCATTTCCAGTAAGCCGTGTGCAGGACCAGTTCCCAGATGCAGTGCCGCCCCGCGCGCGGGCGCTTGAGAGCCTCCCGCCAGGTCAGGCCTCGCAGGCTGCCGGCCAGGTTCGGGCCGTGCCACGCGGCGCGGCCGAAGGCCTGGTCCAGCACCTCGAGCAGGAGCGCGATCCGGCGGTCAGTACGTGCCATAGCTCAAGGATACTCTGGTCCCTTCACACTGTCTTGGGCTGTTCTTCACGATGGTCCGGCGAGCGTCCCACCCATGCGATTCTCCTACGGTCGAGTACCCCAGCGAGTCTACTGGGAGGTCACCCGGGCCTGCGATCTGGCCTGCCGTCATTGCCGGGCGGATGCGACGCCCTCCCCGCACCCCCTCGAGCTCGACACCGGTGAGGCGCTCAGGCTCCTCGAGCAGCTGGCCGCGGCCGATCCCTCACCGCACGTCGTGCTGACGGGCGGGGATCCGCTCAAGCGCGCGGATCTTTTCACGCTGATCGCGGCGGGGCGCGACTTGGGGTTGCACATCTCCGTCTCCCCGAGTGCCACGCCGCTCATGACCCCGGCAGTGATCGGCCAATTGAAGGAGGCGGGGGTCGAGGCTATTTCGCTGTCGCTGGATGGTTCGACGGCCGAGAAACACGACGCGTTCCGGGGTGTCCCCGGCACGTTCGAGCGGACACTGGAGGCCGGCCGGGTGGCTGCGGCGGTGGATCTTCCGGTGCAGGTGAACACCCTGGTGGCGGAGGAGACGGTCGACGACCTCGCAGCGCTGTACCGGTTGAGCGCCGAGTTGGGCGCGGCGCGATGGAGTCTGTTCTTTCTGGTCGGGGTCGGTCGGGGCACGGTACTCAGCCCGGTATCTCCCGATGCCTGCGAGGGCATCATGCGGTGGGCGGCGGGGCTGCCGGCGGGGCGCCCCGTGGTCACCACCACCGAAGCGCCGCACTACCGCCGGGTGGTGGCCGAGCGGGGGCGTCGCGCGGGAGCGGGTCCGGGGCATGCGGCGGGCATCCGGGACGGCAACGGGATCATGTTCATCACCCACACGGGCGACGTCACGCCGGCGGGCTTCCTGCCCATCGCGGTCGACAACGTCCGGCGGCGGCATCCGCTCGAGATCTACCGGGAGACGGCCCTCTTTCGCCTCTTACGGGACCCCGACGGATTCGGAGGGCGGTGCGGCCGGTGCGACTACCGGAATGAGTGCGGAGGGTCACGCGCGCGGGCCTATGCCGCGACGGGAGATCCGCTCGCCGAAGATCCGCTCTGCCGGTATCAGCCCGCCGAGAGCTTCGTCTAGTCCCCGGGGTGGGGGACCGGAGCGGCGAGCGGGGCGCGCGCCTTCCCCAGCCAGTGCTGGAATTCGTCGAGGTACGTGTAGATCACCGGCGTGATGTAGAGCGTGATGAACTGGGAGAACGCGAGGCCGCCCACCACCGCCAGGCCGAGGGGGCGACGGGATTCCGAGCCGGCGCCGAAGCCGATCGCGATCGGAAGCGTGCCCATCAGCGCCGCCATGGTGGTCATCATGATGGGCCGGAACCGCACCAGACACGCCTCGACGATCGCCGCTTCCGCCCCCTTCCCTTCCTTCCGCTCGGCTTCGAGCGCGAAGTCGATCATCATGATCGCGTTCTTTTTTACGAGGCCGATCAGCATGATGATCCCGACGAACGAGTAGACCGAGAGGTCGGTCCCGAAAATCAGCAGGGTGAGGAGCGCACCGAAGCCTGCGAAGGGCAGACCCGACAAGATGGTCAGCGGGTGAATGAAGCTCTCGTACAGAATCCCCAGCACCATGTAGATGACGAGGATGGCGACCACCAGGAGCGCCAGCAATCCCTGCTGACTCGCCTGGAACGCCTGCGCGGTGCCGGCGAAGTTCGTGGAAATCGTGGATGGCAGGACCTGGTTGGCTTCCTTCTGCACGGCCGCCACCGCGTTTCCGATGGAGACGTTGGGGCGGAGGTTGAAGGAGATCGTCACGGCGGGCACCTGGCCCGCATGGTTCACCGACAGGGGACCGAGGCTGGCGGTGAGCTTCGCGACCGCGCCCAAGGGCACGAGGGATCCCGATGCCGAACGGACGTACAGCATGTTCAGGGCCGAGAGATCCTTCTGGTACTGGGGCAGCAGCTCCATGATCACCCAGTACTCGTTGTTCGGCGTGTAGATGGTCGAGACCTGTCCCGATCCGTACGCGTCGTACAGCGCGGTCTCGATCTGCTGCGCGGTGACACCCAAGGTCGCGGCGCGGTCACGATCGATCTGCACCGAGACCTGGGGATTCTTGATCTGCAAATCTGAGGTGACGTCCTGCAGCAAGGGCTGTGACTGGAGGCGCTGGGTCAGTTCCGTCGCACCCTGGTAGAGTTCGGTGACATCCGAGCTCTGCAGGGTGAATTGATACAGGCTCTTCGACTGCCGGCCGCCGACATTGATGGGCGGGGGGTTCGTGAGGTAGACGGTAATGCCGGGGATAGTGGCGAGCTTCGGCCCGAGCTCCCGGATGACGCCGGCGGCATCGAGGGCACGCTCGTTCCGGGGCTTCAGGTGGAGGAAGACGCCCCCCTGGTTCGAGCCCCCGTTCACCCGCGACATGAAGTGCGCGACGTTGGGATCCTGGGCGATGATGGCCGCGATCTGCTCTTGGTGCGCGGCCATCGACTGATAGGACGTGCCTTCGGCGGTCTCCGTAGTGCCCCGGATCGACCCGCTGTCTTCGTCGGGAATGAAGCCCTTCGGCACGAGCTTGAAGAGGCCGACGGTGGCGAAGAGAATCAGCCCGGAGACCACCAGAGCCAGCCGGCGCCGGGTCATGACCCACTCGAGCGACCGGCGGTAGGCCTCGAGCACCCGCTGGTACACCCGCTCCGACGCGTTGTAGAACTTCCCGTGCTGCTCCCCCCCATGGGCCTTCAGGAACCGGCTGCAGAGCATGGGCGTCAGGGTGAGCGACACGAATCCCGAGACCAGGATGGCGACGCCGATAGTCACGGCGAACTCATGGAACAACCGCCCGATGATCCCGCCCATGAACAGCACCGGGATGAACACCGCGGTCAACGACAGGGTCATCGACAGGATGGTGAAGCCAATTTCCCTGGAGCCCTCGAGCGCGGCCTGCATCACCGGCGTTCCCATCTCGATGTGCCGGACGATGTTCTCCAGCATCACGATGGCATCGTCCACCACGAATCCCACTGACAGCGTCAGGGCCATCAGAGAGAGGTTGTCGAGGCTGTAGCCCAGGAGGTACATCACCGCGAAGGTGCCGATGATCGAGAAGGGCAGGGCCAGGCTGGGGATCACCGTCGCCGACAGGTTCCGCAGGAACAGGAAAATCACCATCACGACCAGGAGCAGCGTCAGGAGCAGGGTGAACTTGACGTCGTTGACGGAGTCGCGAATCGAGATGGCGCGGTCGTAGAGGACGTTGACGCTGACCGAGGCCGGGATCTGATCCGACAACTGCGCCACCATTTTCTGCACCGCCTCGGACACTTCGACGGTATTGGTGCCGGGCTGGCGCTGAATGGCGAGCACGATGGCACGAGTGCCATCGAACCAGCTGAAGGACTTGTTGTCCTGCATATCGTCGAGGACCAACCCCAGGTCGCCCAGCCGGACGGGGTTGCCGTTCCGGTAGGTCACGATCAACTGGCGGAACGCGGGGGCACTCGAGATCTGGCCGTTGGCTTGCACCGTGTAGGCCTTGTCGTCCCCCCACAACGTACCGGTCGGCATGTTGACGTTGCCGGCACCGATGGCACTCGCCACCTGATCGATGCCGATGCTGCGGGAGGCGAGTTGGCGCGGGTCGAGCTGAATCCGCACCGCATACTTCGAGGAGCCGAAGACCTGCACCTGCGCCACACCCTCGACCGTCGAGATGTGCTGCGACAGAAACGTCTCGGCGTATTCGTCGAGGGTCGAGAGGGGCAGTGTCTTGGTCGACAGCGCCATGTAGAGAATGGGCGAGTCGGCGGGATTCACCTTCTGGTACGACGGCGGGATGATCCCCTGAGGGAGCTGCCGCAGGGTCTTGGAAATCATCGCCTGCACGTCTTGTGCGGCCGCGTCGATGTTGCGGTCGAGCGAGAACTGCAGGGTGATGTTGGTCGACCCCAGCGTGCTCGTCGACGTCATCTGGTCCACGCCGGCGATCGTGGTGAACTGCTTCTCGAGGGGGGTGGCGACGGCCGACGCCATGGTCTCCGGACTCGCTCCCGGGAGCGACGCGCTGACGGACACCGTCGGGTAGTCGACGTTCGGCAGGTCGTTCACCGGCAGGAGGCGGTAGCCCATGATGCCGAAGAGCAGAATGCCGAACATGACCAGCGTGGTCATGACCGGCCGCTTGATGAACGCCCCCGCGATGTTCACTGATCCCCCATCTGCGCCGACCCGCCGGTCTTCACGGAGACCTTGGACCCCGAAGCGAGCCGTACCTGTCCGTCCGTCACCACCGTCTCGCCGGCCTTGATACCCTGGGAGATGACCGCGAGGCCCCCCGCCGTCCGCTCCACCGTCACCGGACGCAGCGTCACCGTCTGGTCCGGATTGACGACGAAGACGAAGGTCCCGGTCTGCCCGGTGGTGACCGCGGCGGCCGGGACGACGGTCGCGCTCTTCTCGACGTAAAGCTCGAGGCGGACGTTGACGAACTGGCCGGGCCAGAGCGCGCGATCCTCGTTGGCGAATTCACCCTTCAGCAGCACGGTACCCGTACTGGTGTCGACGGCGTTGTCCATGAACGTCAGGCGCCCGACCTCATCGGAGGCCGTGTCGCCGGCACCGGGATTCACGCGGATCTGCAGGTCATTGCCCTTGAAG
>DASUBP010000173.1:0-5045 GCA_035763205.1 Gemmatimonadales bacterium | reverse complement strand
GTCACCAAGCGCCGGGTCAGTGCGTTTGCGGGAAGCGATCTGGACGTGGTGCTACGGGCGGGGAACACCGACACGCTGATTCTGTGCGGCATCGCGACGAGCGGCGTCGTGCTTTCGACGGTGCGGCAGGCCGCTGATCTGGACTACCGGCTGATCGTGCTTTCGGACGGTTGTCTCGACATGGATCCGGAGGTGCACCGGGTCCTGACCGAGAAGGTGTTCGTCAGGCAGGCGGACGTAAAGACGATTGCGGAGTGGATGCAGGAGGTTGGGGCAGGTTGACCCGCTGGGCGAGCATCAGGGCCGGAAGCTCAAGTCGTCACGGGCACCTCGATGCCGATGGCGATGTCCGCGCCGTGGGCCAGCGTCCCGTGTGCGGGACAACTCCGGGCGACCCGTTCGAGGAGTTCCGTCTCTCGCGTCGGGAGTGGCTCGGGCATGACTACCCGGACGGTGAAGCGGTCGATGCGCCCGGCCGTGGTCTGGGGCGTGACTTCCACCGACATGCCCTGATACGGGAGGGACCGCGAGCGGCAGAACTGCTGGACGTAGAACGCCACACAACACCCGAGCGATGACGTCAGCAACTCGATCGGCGTGGGGGCGGAATCAGTTCCCCCAACTTTTGTCGGCTGGTCCACGACGATCCGGTGACCCCTGACCTCGGCACAGAACTGCATGCCTCCCAGATGGGTCACGATGATCGGCTGCTTCCCGGTTGCTTCGGCCATGAGGACAAGTTTGGCCACGCCTCCCAGGACGCAACGTGAAAGAGTCGTGAACGTTCCTTCAGGGTCGGAGGCCGAATACGTCGACTTCACCCTTCACCCCGAGGTAGACTCGTCCGGCGGCGGTCGGGATACCGTCTTTTCCTGGTTGGCCAGATACTTGACTCAGTCAACTAATTGCCGTAAATCGCGGAGGGACCCCACGGGATGCCCCCATGGCTGTTCGGAACGAGCAAATCGCCGCCGTCCGCCGGTTCAATCGGTTTTACACGCGCCAGATCGGCCTCCTCGACGAGCATCTGAACGGCTCCCCGTTCTCGTATCCCGAAGCCCGGATCATGTACGAGCTCGCGCACAACAAGGACGCCTCCGCGTCCGATTTGGTGGTGGGCCTGGGGATGGACGCGGGGTTCGTCAGTCGGATCCTCGGCCGCCTCGAGCGGCGGGGGTTGATCACCCGGCGGCGATCGGAGGCGGACGGCCGAGTCTCCCAGTTGAACCTCACCGCCCGTGGTCAGGTCCAGTTCGCGGAGCTGGATGCGGCATCCCAACGCGATATGAGCCGGATGCTCGGGCGGGTGAAGGGAGACGGCCCAGATCGCCTCATCCGGGCGATGCGGACGATACAGGATCTGCTGGGCTTCCGCGGCACGGTCATGCGCCCGCCGATCAGACTTCGGCGCCCCCGGCCTGGAGACCTGGGTTGGGTGGTGGAGCGCAATGCCGCTGTCTATGCAAAAGAATACGGGTGGGGACTGGGCGCCGAGGCTCTCTTCGCCCGGATCGTCGCGGACTATCAGCAGCACCACGATCCGGAGCGTGAGCGATGCTGGATCGCCGAGCGCTGGGGAGACCGCGTGGGCTGTGTGTTTCTCGTAAAGAGAACAGGCACCGTCGCCCAGCTCCGGATGCTGCTCGTCGAACCCGGCGCCCGAGGTTCGGGGCTCGGACGCCGGCTGGTCGACGAATGCACGCAATTCGCACGCGAGGCTGGGTACCGCAAAATCGTATTGTGGACCAACCGCGTCCTTTCAGCCGCGCGCCACATCTATGAATCGGCCGGATACCGTTTCGTCAAAGAGGAACGCCACGACGAGCTCGATACCGACCCTATTTTCGAGGTGTGGGAGCTGAAGCTCTAGCCCACGTATCGTTGGTCGTATCGGCGTCCACCCAGACCCCGTGCTTCAGCGTCACCGACCGGACCGTCTTCCTGGACTTGAGCCCGATCGACGCCTGCGTGGGCGTCTTCTCCCACACGGCGGACGTCTCGTGCAGCGAGTCCTGTGACCCGTCGCTGTATGTCACCAGAAGATCGAAGGGCGCCGGCATGCCGCCAATGTTCTTCACCTTCACCGTCGAGCCCGTTACGCCAGCCGGTGCCAGGTCGATATAGGTGTTAGAGAAGTACCACGAGTTCCAGAACCAGTTGAGGTTCTTCCCGGTGACGTTGTTGAAAGTGTAGAAGAAGTCCCACGGGATCGGGTGCTTCCCGTGCCAGCGGTCCATGAACTCGTGCAGGGCCTTCCCGAACGCCGCGTCCCCAAGCATGTCCTTCAGGGCCAGATAGCCGATTGACGGCTTCCCATACGCGTTATTCCCGTATGCCTGCCCATTCTCGGCGTCATTCGGCGTGATGATCGGGAGGTCTTCCAGTGGCGACGGATCGGCGGCCCAGCCATTGACCCGGAATCGCTTGTAGAAGTCCGTGGCGCGGGCAGGGCCCACATCCGCCTGCCCAATCAGATACTCGAACGTCGTCGCCCAGCCCTCGTCCATCATGGCGTAGCGGCTCTCGTTGATCCCCATATAAAACGGGAAGTACGTGTGAGCCATTTCGTGCTCGACGACGAAGCGCGCGAAGACGGTGTCGGCGAACGAATTGTCGTTCACCATCATCGGGTACTCCATGTCCGCCCGTCCCTCGACTACCGTGCTCTTTTCGTAGGGATAGGGCACGCCGGGCCAGTTGTGGGACAGCCACCCCAAGGCATGGCGGCCGAACTGGACCATGTGTTTGTAGTCGACCGAGGTGTCGTTGTACGCGGCCTGAACGCTGGCCCGCCGGCCCGTGGCGTCGTCGACTACCACCGACCCGCCATCCCAGTCGTAGTGGTCGCTCACGGCGAAGGTCATGTCGGGGATGTGGGTGGCCGTGAAGCGCCAGGTGTGATCGCCGTCGGCCTGCGTGACACGGTGGGCCTTCAAGTCATCCTGGGTCGCGATGTTCACCGTCTCATCCGACGTCATTGACGTCTTCAACCGCTGCGCGAACTCGGGGGCCAGCACGTCATCCGGATTGGTCAGGGTCCCCGTGCCCCAGACGATGAAGTTCGCCGGGACTTTCACAGACACGTCGTAATCGTTGAAGTCCGAATAGAACTCCTGCATGTCGGTGAACGTGGTGCCGTCCCAGCCGTCGTAGTCGTCGTAGACGTCGACCCGAGGGTAGAAGTAGGCGAGGAAGGCGGTCGTCGAATCGAGCATCCCCTCGCGATTGCTCTGCTTCGACAGATCATAGTGCCAATTCAGCAGGATTCGGACGGAATCGTGAGGGGCGAGGGGAGACGGCAGGCGAACGCCACGCAGGGTGAAGACCTGTGCGTCATTCCCCCAGGGCCGCGGCGCGCCATTGATCACGAACGAATCGACGTGGACCCCCGACGTCAGGTAGTCCTCATTGGCGGGAAAGGCGCGCGGCGCCCCGGGCTTGTGGATGTTGAGGATGAGCCGGAACACCAAGTTCCGCAGCGAATCCGGACTTTCGTTGAAATACGTGATCTGCTCGGTGCCGGTCACCTGCCGCGCCGGGGGCGCCAGGCTGATCGCGATGTTGTACCGCGCGTGATTCTGCCAGTAGTTCGGCCCGGGCCGGCCGTCGAGCGACCGCGCGCCGACCTTGTACGCGTGAGTGACCGCGCGGGGCGTGTAGAGCGTTTGGGCGGGCAAGAGAACAGGCACACCGAAGGCGAGGAGGGACAAAGCAGCTACGCGCATCGAGAACAACTCCTGGGTATGGTCAGGTAACTACGCGGATCCAACCTCTGAGATTCACCGATTGGCCGGACGGTTGCGTCGACTGGGCGCGCCTCAGCGGGTCTTCGTGGTGGTCATGCGGCTCACGATGTCAGGAAACGATGTGATCGCTCCCAGAAATCCACTCTCCCGCTCAGGACTCGACAGCAGCACGAGCAATCGGCCCGTGGGGCTGATCGCATTGGTCCAGGCGAACGATCCCATAAACGGGCCCTCGGCAAGCACCTCGGCCCGCCCGGCCCGGAACCCGCCCGCCGTCGTGATGGGGGACCGGTAGTACCGGTTGCCATCCCGGTACACGACCGCGTCCCCCTTCGGGGTCCACAGCGGAAACTGCCCGTGCTCAGCCACAGGGTAGACGGCGCCCGTGGGGGGCACCGGCGAAGCCGCCACCGATCCGTCGATCGCGCCCCAGACCAGCCAGCGGCCATCGGGAGAGAACGACGCCGCAAAGCCTTTGGCGGGGACCGGCGTGCGCACGGTATCCTGCTCGCTCAATGCCCGCAGGAACAGGTCGCCCGAGCGCCAGTCGGAGAACACGAACGACTTTCCGTCGGGTGCCGGCGTCAGATACGACGCGCCGTGCAGGCGAATGTCAGACCATTTCCCCGTCTCGAGGGACTGGAGACGAAGGCCGTAGTTCAGGAACTGCACGGGATCCCAGATGCCGATCATGAGATCCCGGTTGGAAAGCCAGGATGACGGAAACGCGCGATAGTTGCCCGCGACGGGCACGATCTGCCGCACGCCGCTGGACATGTCGAAGACCATGACCTGCCAGCCACCGACCGGGTTCCGCATCTGCACGGCCAGACGCGTGCCGTCGGGAGAGATGCGGGTTTGGGTGTACGGCCCGCGGGGTATCTGGAGTGTGTCGAATCGCCCGTTGGCACCGACGAATGCGATGTTGACGTAGAGCTGGTTCCGGCCCGGGACGTAGATCAGGGTGCCGTCATCGGCGACCGAGAATTCGGCGCACCCGTACCCGCCCTCCATCCGCATCCCGTTCACAATGGGCGCCGATTCCCCCAGGACGCGTCGCGCCGAGCCGTCGAAAGGCATCGCCGCGAGCACGCCGTCGCCCGTTCCGTACAACAGGTGACCGGACCGGAGGTACTGCGGACTCTCCCCGAACAGGAGGTCCGCCTGACTCACGGAATCGAACGGCAACACGCCGCGGCGGGTGACGGCGAGCTCCGAACCGTCCTTCAAGGAGAGCAGGGCCAGCTGGCCCGAACTCAGTTCGCCCGCGGCCCAGTCGCCGCCCGGGAGGATGCCAGG
>DASUBP010000172.1:0-11524 GCA_035763205.1 Gemmatimonadales bacterium | reverse complement strand
AACGAGTCCGAAGGTCACCCAGTCGAGGGGCGCTACCTCATAGAGGATGGCCCGCAGGAACCGCGTGAGGACCACCGCGCTTCCAAGTCCCAGCGCGACCCCGAGATAGGCTGGGCGCATCCCCTGCCGCAGCACCAGATCCCGCACCCCCCGCACGTCCGAGCCCAGGGCCAGCCGAATGCCGATTTCGCGGGTCCGCTGGCTGACGCTGTAGGAGATCACCCCGTAAATCCCCACCGCCGCCAACGTGAGCGCGAGGAGGGCGAAGACCGCCATCAGTCCCATGGTGAAGCGCTGCTCCTGCGTCGCCGAAGCCAGCACGTCCGAGAGCAGGCGGATATCGGTGGCGGGCAGGTCCGGGTCGAGACCCCGCAGGAGACCCACGACCTGACCGGTGATGTCCCTGGGGTCCCCGGTGGTCTTCACCACCAGGGAAGCCGACCGGCGGGGGTTGCCGTACGCGTTTGCCCATTGGTCTTGTGGCAAGTAGAAGCCCCGCTTGAAGTTCCCAAGCAGTCCGTTGTGATGGACATCCCCTACGACCCCCACCACCCGACGCAAGGGAGCAGTCGGCCCAAAACCGACCCTGATCATCTGGCCCAGCGGGTCCTCTCCCGGAAAATACTCCTTCACGAGTTCGCGGTTGAGGATGATCACTTGCTCGCCGGTGTAGTCGTCGTGTGCGTCGAAGTACCGGCCACTCAGCAGGGGGATCTTCATCGCCTCGAAATATCCGGGACTGACCGCCTGCCAGTCAGCCTGACGGCTGGGCACGTTCGGCGGCAACGGTTTGGTCTGAATAACCAGTCCCGCGTCCCCCATCTCGGTGGCGAGCGGGAGCAGTCTCGCGAACCCGGCAGCCTGGACGCCGGGGAGTTTGCGGACTTCATCGCCCAGCGTGTGGAAGAACGTATTCGCGCTCTCCACGGTGCCGTACTTCGCAGCCGGCAGGGAGACCTGCATCGTGAGCACATTCCGCGCGTCGAATCCGGGATTGATGCGCAGAAGATTGATGAGCGTGCGGATGGTGAGCCCCGCACCGACCAGCAGCAATACCGCGAACGCCGTTTCGCAGACCACCAGCGCGGTCCGCACCCGCCGCCGGTCGATCCCGGCGCTCTGCCCCCGGCCCGCCCGCAAGGAATCGGCGAGGTCCAGCCGCCTGACCCGCGCAAAGGGAACGAGCGCGAAGAGCATTCCCGTGCCGACCGCGAGCAGCAGTGCGAACAGCGCCACCCGCCCATCGATCCCCAGTTCCGCCACGCGCGGCACCGTGGTGGGCGCGCGCGCGGCGAGCAGGCGAACCCCCGCCCACGCCAGTCCCAATCCCACCACGCCTCCGCTGATCCCGAGCACCAGACTCTCACCGAGCGCGAGACGCAGCATGTCCCGAAGCCCGGCGCCGAGCGCCGCGCGAACCGCCATTTCGCGCCCCCGGTCCGCGGCGCGGGTCAGCATCAGGTTGGCGACGTTCGCACAGGTCAGGACCAGCAGCAGGACCACCGCCGCAGTGAGGAGCATCAGGGCCGGGCGCACCGGGCCGGTGACCTCGTCGTCGAGAGAAATCGAGAAGGGCTGGAAGTGCATGTCTACGGGATAGAGCCCCTGCTGGACCCACTGCGCGGCCAGGGTCCTGATCTCAGTGGTCACGAGGGCGGGCGTCGCCCCGGGCTGGAGTCTGCCGATGGCGTAGCAGCAGTGCCCGCCCCGCGATGGCGCCGAGCGGTCGATTTGCATCGGACCGATGAGTTGAACGGAGGAACGTGACTGGAACTCGAGCGGAAGGCGGAAATCGGGCGGGAGAATTCCCGTCACGCGATAGGGCTGGCCGTCCACCTGAATGGTTTTCCCCACCAAGGTGGGGTCCCCGCTCCATCGTTTTTGCCAGAGATCGTAGCCGACCATCACCACGGCGGGACCATTCGGGATGTCTTCTCGGGCGGTGTACATCTGCCCGGCCCGGGGAGTCACGCCGAGCACCTCGAGCAGGTTCGCCGTCGCCTGCGCGCTCGTCACGCTCTCGGCATGTCCCTCGGGCCCGGTGAGTGTGACCTCACCGTTGTCGTTCCACAGGGCCACATCCTGGAAGAGCTGGGTTTGCCGCTGGTAGTCGAGATACTCGGCGGTGGACACCCAGGTCTTGTCGAAATTGCTCCACTTGCTCCAGACCAGGGCCAGCCGGGAGGGATCGCGATATGGCAGGGGCTTGAGCAGCACCGCATTGACGACCGTGAAAATCGCGGTCGTGGTCCCGATGCCAAGGCCCAAGGCCAGGATCACGAGCGCGGAAAAGCCGGGGCGATTCCGGAGAGACCGGAGCGTGTGGCGGAGGGTCACGGGAGACCTGGGAAGGAGTCCATGGTTGGACGGACGCACCGCCCGAGGGGTTGCAGTCTGCTTATAAGGCCTGGTCCCACCGGGTCGAGAGGCGCACCGCCGAATCGATGATCCCGACCATGCTGTAGGTCTGCACGAAGTTCCCCCACAGCTCTCCCGTCTTGGGATCCACGTGCTCGGCCAGGAGTCCGTGACGGTTGCGGCACGCCAGCACGCGTTCGAACAGCGCTCTCGCTTCGTCTCGCCTGCCCATCGCCGCCAGGGCATTGATGTACCAGAACGTGCACAGCAGGAAGGCGTTTTCGGGAGTTCCGAAGTCGTCGGCTTCGTTGTACCGGAAGATGAACTCTCCCCGCTTCAGCGTGCGCTCGATGGCGGCGACGGTCCCGACGAAGCGCGGGTCGTCGGGCTTGAGAAACCCGACGTCCACCAGTTGGAGAAGGCTCGCGTCGAGCGCCGTCCCCGTGCCGTCCGCGGTGCCCACGAACGACCCGAGCTTCGCGTTCCAGGCCCGCTCCGAAATCATGGTCTGCACCCGGTCGGCGGTGCTGCGCCAGTAGGTCGCCCGGTCCGCCAGCCCCAGGCGACGGGCGATGCGGGCCAGGCGATCGCAGGCCGCCCAGCACATGAGACTGGAGAACGTGTGCACCCGTGCCGTGCCCCGGAGCTCCCAGATGCCGGCGTCGGGCTGATCCGCGAGCGTGGCGGCCTGCTGGCCCAGGGCCTCCAGACGCTGGAACAGCGCCTCGTCTCCGCGGCGGACCAACCGGTGGTCGAAGAACACGTGCGTGGCCGCGAGGATGGCCGATCCGTAGACGTCGTGCTGGACCTGCCGGTGCGCTTCGTTGCCGACGCGGACCGGACCGTACCCCATGAAGCCCGAAAGCGAGGGCACCACGCGTTCGTCGGGCACCGGGTGCCCCGAAATGCCGTAGACGGGTTGGAGCCGGGCGCCGGTCCCCGCGGCGACCACGTTCAGGATATAGGCGAGATACCGCTCCATGGTCCGGGTATTTCCGAGCCGATTCAGGGCATTCACGACGAACGCCCCGTCCCGGATCCAGCAGTACCGGTAGTCCCAATTGCGCTCCGTCCCCGCCGCCTCCGGGATGGACGTCGTCATCGCCGCGATGATCGCGCCCGAGTCTTCGAACACGTTCAGCTCGAGCGTAATGGCGGCGCGGATGACCGCATCCTGCCACTCGAAGGGGATGGTGAGGGACCGCACCCACTCCCGCCAGTAGGCCGTGGTCTCTTCCAGCATGCGGTGCCCCACGTGCGCCGGCGTCCCCTGCACCGTTTCGTCGGGGCCGACGAGGAGGGTAATGCTGTCCTCGAGGAAGAACGTGTTCTGCTCGAGTACCGCGCTGATGGGAGCGTCGGTGGTGACCCGGATGGCGAGCTCCGGACCGGAATACCGGACGTGATTCGATCCCCAGGTGACCGCGGCGAGCCGGGCGCCGTACTCCACGGCGGGGGCGATCCGGAGCCTGACGCGGGGGCTTCCGGCGATGCGCCTGACGCTCCGGATCAACATCATCGGGCAGAACATCCGGCCGAACTGGTGAAACTTGGGGGCAAAGTCCGTGATCTCGATGGCGCCGCCGCTGCGGTCGTACAGACGGGTGACGAGCACCGGCGTGTTGACCGCGTATTCCTGCTCCTCCCGGACCTTGTCCGCCAGGTCCACGGCGAAGATCCCGGGGGACGGATCGGGGCCCGGAGCGCGGAGCAGAGAGCAGAACATGGGGTCGCCGTCGAAGCGCGGGAAACAGGCCCACACCACGTCTCCGCCCGAGTTCACCAGGGCCCCCACGGTCCCGTTGCCGACCAGCGCAAGGTCGATCATGCCGCGTCCACCGCCTTCAGCGCGCGGTCCAGCCAGGCCCGCACGGAGCGCACGTCACGGAGGCGCCAGCGGGCGACGGTGTCTCCCGCCCCGACCTTGATCGACGCCCCTCCCCTCGCGTTCACCGTCGCGAACCCGTCTTCATCGGTCACGTCATCCCCCAGGAAAATGGGCCGCCGTCCCTGAAAGGGCGGTTCGTCCAGGAACTCCCGGACCGCCACGCCCTTGTCCTGGCCGGCCGGCTTCAGCTCTACGATGTCCTTCCCCTGGAGCACGGCATACCCCGGACCGGCGCTCGCGGCCGCCGTGCGCACGAGTTGATCCGCATAGCGCCCCAGACCGGGAGCGCGGCGGTAGTGCAGCGCAAGCGAGAGTCCCTTGTCTTCGAGCTCGAGGCGCGGATCGCCGGTGGCAAGGATGCGCCGTGCTTCCTCGAGCCCCGGCGGCGGCTGATGGCGGACGGTGCGTCCGTCGGCGCCTCGCCGCTCGAGGCCATGCTGACCGGCCGCGGGCAGCTGCACGCCCGGAAAGAGCGCGTCGAGGTCGCGTAACGTCCGGCCGCTGATGAGCGCCATCGCGCCCCCCGTCGCCTGATGCAACGCCGTGAGCTGCCGGCGGAGCCCTCCGTCAACCTGGACCTCTGCCGGCACGTCGACGAGGTCGACGAGCGTACCGTCCAGATCGAAGAAGTAAGCCCACCCGGGTCCGCCGGTGGGAACCTCGCCGGCACCCGTCATCGCACCCGCTCTCCCGCCGGGTCGCGCACCCGCCACTCAGGCTCGGGCGACCACTCGATGAGCCGGCCCCGCCGCCGCATGCCGGAAGCGTCGATCAGCATGCGTCCGGCCCAGCGGTAGACATTGAAGTCCCTGACCAGAGCCCGCATGAGGCGCATCCGGACGCGCTGCTCACCCACCGGCATCGCCAGTGCCATCTGCAGCGCGGTCGCGCACTGGTCGATGTCGTAGGGGTTCACGATGATGGCCTCGGGAAGCTCCCGGGAGGCGCCCGCAAACTGGGAGAGGACCAAGACGCCGCGCTCATCGTCGCGGGACGCGACGAATTCCTTCGCGACCAGGTTCATGCCGTCGTGCAGACTCGTCACGACGCAGACCTCGGCGGCGCGGTAGTACTCGAAGACTTCCCCGGCTTCGTGGTGCGCCACGTTCAGGATGATCGGCGGGTGCGCCGCGGATGGGAAGCGAGCGTTGATCTGATCCGCCATGGCCCGGACGCGTCCTTCGTACGACTGGTACTCCGCGATCCGGCTGCGCGTCGGTGCCGCGATCTGAATGAACGAGAATCGACCCACGCGATGGGGCTCGAGCTCGAGCAGACGCTCCACAGCGCGGAACCGCTCCTCGATGCCCTTGGTGTAATCCAGCCGGTCGACCCCGATGCCGATGGCATGATCCGGCGGCAGGTGGTGCCGCGCACGCACGGCGAGCCGGCACTCGTCCACGGGACGGGCCACCAGCTCAGGCGCCGGCGGGAAGTCGATGGAGATGGGATACCGCTTCACCGCGGTCACCTTGCCCTGATAGGTGACGGTGAACGTCTCCCGGTCCACCCGGGCCTCGAGGAAGCGGTCCACGGTGTCGAGGAAGTTGATGCAGTGGTACCGGGTGTGGAACCCGAGGATGTCGGATCCGAGGAGGCCCGTGAGCAACTCGTCCCGCCAGGGGCAGATCCCGAACGCCTCGGGATTGGGCCAGGGGATATGCCAGAACGAGACGACCGTGGCCTCGGGCAGCTTCTCGCGGAGGGCCCGGGGCAAGAGGGCGAAGTGATAATCCTGCACCAGCACGATGGGGTTGTCAGAGGTCGATTCCTCCGCCACCGCTCCCGCAAAGCGCTGGTTCACTTCGCGGTATTTCTCCCAATCCGAGGTTCGGAACGTCGGACGCACGTGCGCGATGTGGCAGAGCGGCCAGAGCCCCTCGTTCGCCAGCCCGTAGTAGTAGCCGGCTTCCTCTTCCTCCGTGAGCCACACGCGTCGCAAGCGGTATGCCGGATGTTCGGGAGGGACCGCGACGCGATCGTGGCGGTCCACGACCGCCCGGTCGGCCGACCCGCCCCCGTGGGCCACCCAGACTCCGGAGCAGGCACGCATCACCGGCTCGAGGGCGGTGACCAGCCCGCTGGCGGGCCGCCAGACCGCGATCTGGCCGTCGACATATTGATGGATGTAGGGCTCGCGGTTGGACACCACGATCACCTCTTCCCCCTCCAGCTCGCCGCGCAGGATGCCCCGCAAGGCGTCCGGGGTCCAGGCGATCTGCTCGTCATCCTGCGTCCCCCGCTGCTGCACCAGGTCTTGAATCAGGGTTCGGAGATCGCGCGCGATGGGGCGAAGCTCGGGAGCGTAGGGTTTCCCGGGCCGCAAGAGGCCCTCTCCCCGGAGCAACGCGTTCAGGCCCTGCACCCAGCCGCGCCACGACAGTTGCGCCACCACCACGGTGATCAGCGCGACGACAGCGGCGAGCGCCACGAAGAAGAGAAAGAGGTACTTCCGGGTCTCGGCACTGCGGCGGACGATGAAGCTCATGTCGTGCACCAGCACGAGGCGCCCGGCCGGATCCTTGGCCGTCGGCATCGGCCGCACCGTCACGAGCACCGGTCCGTTCGAGCTTGCCACCAGCCGCCCCGCCGGGGCCTTGGCGGTCAGCGTATCCAGGGACTGGCAGGTGATGCGGTGCGGCAGGGAGTTGGTCCCGATCGGCTCCGCGGCCGGGGAAGGACAGAACCCGATCGCGTAAATGCGCTCGTCCTGCGTTACCCGGGCGAACAGGTCGGCGATCGCGCGTTGATTGCCCGCGTCGATCATGCCATTGAGCGGCTCCTGCATGGTCGTCGCCACTGCCGCGGCCCGGCTGTCCAGGTCACGGACGAACCATTGCAGCGTGAGGTTGTCGACCAGCGGTACCACCGCATAGGCCAGCGCCGCCAGGACGACGATCAGCGGTATGATGAACCGGAGGGAAAGACGCATGTCCGCGGTCCGGGGTTATCGTGAGTCCCCCTACCCGCCTCGACTGTCGGAGGGCCCTGCTATGCCAACGCTTGCAGCCGGGCGAGCAGTACCGCGGCCGACTCTATCCGGTCCTCGGCGCGTTTGGCGAGCAAGTGTGCGACCAACTCGTCCAACGCCGGTGGCACGCCAGCCACGAGGGTGCCCGGTCGGGGGGGATCTTCCGCCAGCACCTTCGCAAAAAGGGCCATTACGGTGCTCCCGTCAAGCGGCAATCGGCCGGTCAGGAGCTCGAAGAGCACGACGCCAACGGAATACAGGTCGCTGCGCGCGTCGACTTCCTCACCGGTGAGCTGTTCAGGACTCATGTAGGCCGGCGTGCCGACGATCAATCCGGCCTGCGTGTGCCGCGCCGTGGCGCCTCGCGCGAGGCGCGCGACGCCGAAGTCCATCACCTTGAGCACGCCCTCGGGATCGAGCAGGAGGTTCTGCGGCTTGATGTCCCGGTGGATCACGCCGGTCGCGTGCGCGACACCGAGCGACTCGGCGAGCTGTGATCCGATGGCGAGGGTGGATTCGACGCCGAGCGTGCCGCGGGCATCGAGGAGCTGACGAACGGTCAGGCCCTCGACGAACTCCATGGTGATGTACCAGAGCCCGCCCGATTCGCCGAAGTCGTGGGTGCGAACGACGTTTCGGTGCGTGATGCGGCGGGTGAGACGGATTTCGTCCTTGAAGCGCTCGCGCGACTCGTCGTCGGCCACCAGCTCAGGACGAAGCGTCTTGATCGCGACCGTTTCATCCAGCTCGGTGTCGCGCCCGCGGTAGACCGTCCCCATCCCGCCGCGGCCGAGTACCGCCTCGATCCGGTAGCGCCCCGCGAAGGTATCCCCGGCGGCCAGACGATCCTCGTGGTCGTGGCTCACCACTTCCTGGGTTTTCCGGGCGTGCCCGATCTCGGCGCGGAGTCGCTCCAGCCGTCCGCGAAGGCTCGACTCCCGTTCGCCGACCCCCGTCGCCATGCGGTCCATCACGCGCGCGAGGCGCCCGACGGCATCGGGGCGCTGGGCGAGGGTCCCCAGCTGGCCGGCCTGGTAGGCGCCCGCCTCTACCGCGCTCGCCGCGGCGGTCACGACGCCGAGGGCACGCACCAGGTCCCGCTCCTGATCCCGGAAGCGCTTCTCGGCCAGCGACGCGGCGAGCCGGGCGCGCAAGATCACGGGCTCGAAGGGCTTGGGGAGGTAGTCGAGAGCGCCCGCTTCGATGCAGCGGGCGATGGCGCCCAGGTCGTCGAGCGCCGAAATCATGATGACCGGCAAATCACGGGTGGCGGGGTCGGCCTTGAGGCGCTCGAGCACCGCCAGGCCGTCGAGGTCCGGCATCATCACGTCGAGGAGCACGACGTCCACCGCTTCCCGGGTGACCACGTCGAGCGCTTCGCGCCCCCCGCCCGCTGACACCACGGCGTACCCTTCGCGCTGGAGCCGTCGGCCCAGGAGATCCCGGTTCCCTGCCTCGTCATCCACCACCAGTACGCGGGCTTTCCCACTGGCCGGGGCGTTGGCCGAACCCTGGGCGCCCGCCCCGGTCGCCGGCGTCGTCGGCACGAGGCGCGCCGCGGCGGCTTCGATCTTCTTGAGGTCCTCGACGAAGGTCGCGGTCGGGGCTTCGGCGGCCGCGGCCAGGAGCCGGTGCACCGCCTCGGTGATGCGATGCTGGGGATCCTCGAGCTGGTGGTAGAGACCGGTGACTTCGGTGGGTTCGATCGTATCGCGGGTCGGCGCCAGAACCAGCGAAATCATCTTGAGGGCGTCCCGCGCGGCTTCGATCGTCGATTCGAGCTCCGCCCGCCGGCCGGCATTCGCGGGCCCTTCGAGATCCTCGATGAGCATTTCCGCGTAGCCCACGATGTGGTTGACGGGCGTGCGGAGATCGTGGCGAAGCGCGGCGACGGGGTTGGAGCCGGGGGCGGTGTGGCTCACGCCGGTTTCGCCGGCAGCAGGGCGTTCATCTTGCCGAGGAGACGGTCGAGCTCGATGGGTTTGGTGTCGTAGTCGTTACAACCTGCCTCGAGGGCTTTTTCGCGGTCCCCCGCCATGGCGTGCGCCGTCAGGGCGATGACCGGAACGGCCTTCGTTTCCGGCGACGCGCGGAGCTGCCGGGTGGCCTCCCATCCATCGATCTCCGGGAGACTCATGTCCATGAGGATGAGGTCGTAGCCCCCCGCTTTGGCCTTCTCGACCCCCGCCTTTCCGTCGAACGCCATGTCGACTTCGAAGCCCTTCCGGATCAGTCGGCGGGACAGCATGTCGCGGTTCATCTCGTTGTCTTCGACCAGGAGGATTCTGGGCATGGGGTCAGTCGGCTCCCGCGGCGGGAGCGGTGATGGGAAGGCGGACCGTGAACGTGGTACCCCGGCCCAGCGCGCTGTCGACGACGACGTCGCCACCCATCAGACGGCAGAGGCGGCGCGAAATCGCGAGTCCGAGGCCGGTGCCCCCGTACTTGCTGGTAATCGACGCATCGGCCTGCACGAACGCTTCGAAGAGCTTGGCCTGCTGTTCAGGCGTCATGCCGATCCCCGTGTCGGACACGGCGAACACCATTTCGTCCGCGGTGCGCGTGACCTCGAGACCGATGGTGCCCCGCTCGGTGAACTTCGAGGCGTTCGACAGGAGATTGAACAGCACCTGCCGGATTCTGGTCTCATCGGAATGCATGGAGCCGATCTCGTCGCCGCAGCGGACCGTGAACTTGTTGTTCTTCCGGGCGACCAGCGGCTCGACGGTCGCGGAGACCTCGTCGATGACGCGGCGGACCGGGAAGGAGGTCGCGACGAACTCGATCTTGCCGGCCTCGATCTTCGAGAGGTCCAGGACGTCATTGATGAGCGTCAGGAGATGGCGGCCCGCCGAGGCGATCTTCGTGAGATCGGGAGTGAACTCGTGCAGTCCGCGGTCCTCGGCCTCTTCCCGCACCAGCTCCGAATACCCCAGGATCGCGTTGAGCGGGGTCCGAAGCTCGTGGCTCATGTTGGCCAGGAACTGGCTCTTCGCCCGATTGGCGGCCTCGGCGTCCTGCCGGGCCCGCAGGAGCTCGGTGATGTCGTGATACAGCGCCATGGGACCGACATGTGCGCCATCCACGATCACGGGGACGCCCAGCACTTCGACGTCGACCAGCGTTCCATCCTTCCGGCGGCGCTGTCCGATCCCCGCGATCGGCCGGTCCAGCGCCTCCCGCGTGTACGCCTCGGCCTCCCGCCGGGTCGCTTCCGTGGTGATCAGGTCGTCGAGGACCTGCCCCACGGCCTCCTGTTGCGTGTAGCCGAACAGGTGCTCGAAGGCCGGATTACAGCTCCGGACCGTCTTGTTGGTATCGAGCGTGACGATGGCGACGGGGCTGTTGCTCACGAGCTCCGAAAAATACTGCTTCTGGCGCTGGGATTCGGTGTACAGCCGGGCGTTTTCGATGGCGACGGCGATCTGCGGAGCGAACAGATTGAGGAGACGGAGATCTTCCTTGTCGAAGACGCGCTTGGGATCCGAATGAATTTGCGCGATCGCGCCGACCAGGCGTTTGCCGATCAGGAGCGGAGCCGCCATCACCGAGTGGACGACCCAGTCCGCGTACTGAACCGATTGACCCAACCACTCGTGATAGGACGGGATGATGATCGGCTCGAGCGTGCGGGCCACGTGCCCCATCGCTCCCTCGCCGATCTTGAGCCGCGTGCCGGTCGAGTCCTTGCCGATGTTCGCGCTGGCGGAGACGACCAGCTCCTGCGTCTGCGCGTCGAAGATCGCGACCTCTCCCCCGGTCGAGTTCAGCAATGCGACGGCGCGGTCGAGCACCACCTGGAGGACGCGGGAGAGCTCGAGGTCGCCGGCGAGCGCGGCCATCGAATCGAAGAGCGCCGCGTGCTCGTCGGCGCGCCGGCGCTCCTCGGCCAGCAGGCGTACCCGGGCGAGCGCGATCCCGGCCTGATCCATCGCCGCCGTCAGGATGTCGAAGTCCTCGGCGTCGAACGCGTTCGGCTCAGTACTCTCCACGACCAGAACACCCACCGTCACGCCGTCGACCTTCAGGGGGATGTCGACTTCGGAGCCGGAGGAGAGCGACGCGACGTAGTTGCGCTCGCGGGTGACGTCGGGCGTGTAGTGCAGCTTGCCGTCGGTAATGGCGCGTGCCGAGAGACCCGCGCCCGGGGCGACGCGGAGGCGGGGGTCACCCGACCAGCCGACCGAGGAGTGCATGACCCGCTCTTGCGTCGCTTGGTCGAGCATGAACAGCGCGAGGAAGTTGTAGCCGAGGGCTTCGTCGTGAAGGCCGTTGACGACGGCGTCGAAGATCCCGTCTTCGTCGTG
>DASUBP010000171.1:0-2331 GCA_035763205.1 Gemmatimonadales bacterium | reverse complement strand
ATCACGGGCGTGGAGCTGGGCGGCGCCCTGAAGAACGTCATCGCCGTCGCGGCGGGCATGGTGGATGGTCTGGGATTCGGGTACAACACGCGCGCGGCACTCATCACCCGCGGGCTCGCGGAGATCACGCGGCTCGGACTGGCGCTGGGCGCTGAGCCGATGACGTTCGCCGGGCTGGCCGGACTCGGTGATCTCATCCTCACCGCCACCGGGGCGTTGTCGCGGAATCACTCACTCGGCGTCGAGCTGGGGAAGGGCAAGACGCTGGAACAGGCACTCGCCGGAAAGCAGTCGGTGGCCGAAGGCGTAGGAACCGCGCGGACCGCCGTCGCGCTCGGCGAACGGCATCACGTGGACCTGCCCATCGCACGCCAGGTAGCCGCGATTCTCTTCGAAGGCAAGACCGCGCGCCAGGCGATCGCGGACTTGATGGAACGTGAGCCCAAGCCGGAGCAATGGCGATGAGCATACCGCACCCAGTACAGGAGTTCTTCTCGATCGGTGAGGTGTGTCAGCTCACCGATCTCAAGCCTCACGTGCTCCGGTATTGGGAGAGCCAGTTCCGGTTTCTCAATCCCGCGAAGAACCGCTCCGGCAACCGGGTCTACCAGCGGCGCGAGATCGAGCTCATCATGCTCGTGAAGCATCTGCTGTACACGGAGAAGTACACGATCGAGGGCGCCCGCCAGAAGATCGAGGCGTACCGCCGGTCGGGGGATCTCAAGCCGGAGGCCCGCAAGGCCCTGGGCGCGGAGACGGTCAGGGATCTTCAAGGAGAGCTGAAAGCGGTGCTCGCCATTCTGGACGGCAACGCATCGCCCCATGCCCCTCCTCGCTGACCCGGACGGAGGCACGTCCGGGACGGCCCTCGCCGTGGTCATTCCGGCGTATCAGGCGGCGGCGACGATCCGTCAGGTCTGGAGCGGGGTCCTGGACGCAGTCCCGCACGCGGCCGTCTGGGTGGTCGACGACGGCTCCACCGACGGCACGGCCGGACAGGTCCCAGGTGATCAGGTTCTGCGCCATCCCGTGAACCGGGGGAAGGGCGCCGCGCTCCGGACGGGGATCACCAAAGCCCTCGAGCGCCGGCCGGCGTGGATCGTGACCCTGGATGCGGACGGGCAGCACCCGCCTGAAGAGATCCCCAGGTTGCTCGAGCCCCTCGAACGCGGCCTCGCCGACCTGACCCTGGGTGCCCGCGCGCGGTCCGGGGCCATGCCGCTCCCCAGACGGTTCACGAACTGGCTATCATCCACGCTCGCCACGCGGATCGGCGGGGTAGGGGTGCCCGACGCGCAGACCGGCTTCAGGGCCTTCTCGGCCCACCTGGCGCGTTCGGTCAATCCTTCCGAGGCCGGGTACGACTTCGAAGCGGCATTTCTGCTGGCGAGCCTGGCCGGCGGCTGGCGGGTGCTCTCGGTGCCCGTGCCGACGATCTACGGCGGATCCCGAAGTCATTTCAAGGCAGGCGTTGACACCTGGCGGATGGCACGGGTGTTCTGGAAGTACGCGGGGAGAATCGTGAGCGGAGCCCGATGGACATCCTGATTTCCAACGACGACGGCGTTCTGGCCCAGGGGTTGGGGGTCCTTGCCGAGGCGTGCAGCACGCTCGGGAAGGTGACGGTCGTGGCGCCGGACCGGGAGCAGAGCGGCACCAGTCACTCACTCACGCTGCATCGGCCGCTGCGGGCGACGCGGCGCGCCGACGGCGCCTATCAGGTGGATGGCACGCCCACCGACTGCGTCCTCCTCGCCCTGGGCGCTCTGATGCCGGACAAGCCGGACTTCGTGATCTCCGGCGTGAATCACGGTCCGAACATGGGAGAGGACGTCTTGTACTCGGGCACCGTGGCCGCCGCATTCGAGGGGCTGGCGGCCGGCATTCCATCGGTGGCGGTGTCGTATGGGTCGTTCGACCTCGAACACCTGGACTCCTACCGCTCGAGACTGCAGGAGCTTCTGGCGGACGTGGTCGCCGTATCCGACTTCCCGAAGGAGACGCTGCTGAATGTGAACCTGCCGGCCATCGCGGCCGCGAAGGTCAAGGGCGTGAAGGTGACCCATCTGGGGAGCCGGGTCTTCCACGAGGAAATCGCCCGGATGAAGGACCCCTGGGGCCGCGACATTTTCTGGATCGGGGGCGGACACGTGACGTGGTCCGGAGGCGCTGACTCGGACTTCCAGGCCGTCAGGGACGGCTACATTTCCGTCACGCCGCTCCACGTGGACATGACCAACTACCGGCTTCTGGACGACGTGCGGTCCTGGAAGCTCGGCGAGTGATCGGCGACACGTATGGCGGGTACCGCGTCCGCCTCGTCGACGCGAT
>DASUBP010000170.1:0-5784 GCA_035763205.1 Gemmatimonadales bacterium | reverse complement strand
CGGTGAGGCGCTGACCCCGTTGCGGATGTTTCTCGCGGTGCTGGTCATGATCGGGGTGGGCCTGACGGTGAGCGGCGGAGACGTCGGAGCGGTGCTGTCGGGGGGGCCCGGATTCAAGGTGGGGGTCCTGGGTGGATTGATCGCGATGTTCTCATACGCCGGGACGACCCTGCTCGCCCGCTGGTCGGTCCCGCGCTACGGCAGCATCCGGTCGCTGTTTCTGGAGCTGGCAGGCGGGGTGGTGATGATGGCGATCTTCCTCACGCTCTTCCACCGTACACCCTTCACCTACAGCGCGCGACCGGAAGGCCTGGCGGCGTGGGCGTTCTGCCTCGCGCAGGCCGTGGGGCCAGTGGTGGGCGCCAACTTCCTCTTCTTCGCCGGCGTTCGGCGGATCGACGCCGCCCCCACCGCCGTGGCCGCTACCGTCGAACCGGTGGTCGGCACGCTTCTGGCGCTGATACTGTTCAGCCAGCACCTCTCTGCCCTCGGCTGGCTCGGTCTGTTGCTCGTGGTCGGTGGCGTGGCCACCAGCTACCGGAGCGAAGCCCGGGACTAGAACTCCAGCTCGACGCCGAGTCGGAAGAGGCGGGGCGGTCCGAACTGGAAGATGGGCTGGGTGAAATCCTTCGCCGCGGCGAGGTAGAGCGGCATCAGCTCCGCCTGTCCCGAGATGTACCCGTCGTGATTCAGGTCCGCCCACGCCCGGTACCGGGGCGATTCGTATGGGATCGGCTGCGGATTCGCGTTGTACGCGTTCGTCGCCATGGTCTGGAGCTCGCCGCTCGACGGAAACGGACTACCCACATCCCGCCGGACGGCTTCGATGTTTGCGGCGTTCAGCAGGTTCCGCACATCGAGGTAGACGCCTCCCCGCCAGCCGAGCAGGCTGATGGAGCGGCGCAGCAGCATGTCGATCTGCGTCTGGGACGGCAGGCGCTGACTGTTCGGGAGGCCGAGGATCGAGTCCCCCGCCAAGTTGGTCTTGGAGTACGGCAAACCCGAGTCGTAGCGGCCGATCACGGCAGCCTCGACCCCCCCGAAGACCCTCGACCCGAAGATCCGCGGACCGAGGTCGTCCGGCACCCGGGCCTGCAACACCACCGTGAGCGCGTGTCGCCGGTCGTAGTCGAGCGGGAACTGGACGCGGGCCGAACGGATGGTGTCGCCCTGCTGGTCGATCGTGAAGTTATTGAGCAGCAGGAAGGGGTTCGTCGACGTCGCCTGGGCGTCCTGCAACGTGTACGAAATCCGGGCGCCCCACCAATCGCGAAGCTCCCGCTCGAGAATCAGCTCGACACCCTTCACGGTGCCGAAGTCGGTGTTGCCGAAGATGGCGGAATCGGGATTCACCGAAAGCGGCACCGACGCGACGAGGCCGTCGAGGCGCTTCACGAAGGCGTTGACGCGCAGGGACGTTTGCTCGCTCGGCCGTCCCCGCACGCTGAACTCGTACTGCGTCGCCGTTTCGAACCCGAGATCGGGGTTCCCCTGCCGGAAGCGGCCGGTGCGGGTGGTGTCGTCGAACGCCGAATTGACCAGGTACTGGAAGTCGGGGGCCTGCGCGAAGTGACCCCAGCTCGCGACGAAGGTCGCCCCGTGCAGCACCGTCGACATCGCGAACCGCGGCGATATGGTGCGGCGCGCCCCGAAGCGCTGGCCCACAGTGGTGTTCCGGGGGTCGAACTGGTCGTAGCGCAGTCCGATCGTCAGCGCGATGTCCTCGATCTGCATCTGCGTCTCACCGTACAGCGCCGCGCTCTGAGGCCGGAAATCCGAAGCGGTTGGCGGAGGGACCGAATCCTTGACCGCGGCCACCGGCACGTAGGCGTCGACCCGCTGGAACGTTTCGACGTGCTGCTGTTCGAATTCGCCGCCGAAATTGAAGTCCGTGGTCGGACCGGCGGCGAGCGTGAAGTCCCCCTGGAACCGCAGCTCGCGATACCGGTTCCAGGCCAGTTCACCCCGCGAGCCGTTGCTCAGGAAGAAGGCCGGCACGCCCCAGGGAGAATTGGCGCTCAATGCCGGGGGTGTGTAACCGGGCAGCGCATTCATGGCGGCGACGGTGTCCTTGGCCCGGGCTAAGCCTTCATCGAGAAAATGCAGGGACTGCCCGCTGAAGGCCCCCACCAGATCGCCGGGCGTGTTGGTGGTCTGTCCGCGGATGAAATCCTGATTGAAGTACCCGACCCGGACATCGGCGCCGAACGGGTGGACCGCCTGCGGTGCCGCGGTGTGCTGCCAGTGCGCCGAGTACAGGTTCCCGACCGTCCGGGTCGCCGGGGCGAAAGTCTCGTCGTACTTGAAGGCGGGATCGAACAGATACTGCTGCGCCGCCGACCGCAGGCCGAAGAGCCGGATCGTGTTCTGCTGGGTGACCGGGATGATGAGCTTCCCCGCGGCGTCCAGACGCTCCGCGCCGTTATGGGGAAGGATCCAGGGCTCGGCAGTCCGAGGATCGTGCGGGTCGGTCGGCGCGGGGGCGCTGACCGGATCCCCGTCGATCTGCCCTTGCGCATTGAGGACCCCCACGAACCCGATGCCTCGGCCCAGCGGGCCGTCCGCCGTGAAGACGGCGCGGTCGAGCCCATGATCGTCGGCTTGGGGCATGGGCCGGTCCCCTTCGTACGCCGCCCGCCCTGACCAGTGGTCGCCCGCGTCCCGGGTCACGACGTTGATGATGCCCGACAACGCCTGCCCGTACCGGGCGGAAAACGCGTTGGTGACGAGTGAGGCCTCGGTCAGGATCTCCGTCGGCACCTGGATGCCGAGGGTGTTGGTGGACGCGTCCAGCTGATTCTTCACGCCGAGCCCGTCCAGCACGAAGGCCGATTCGCCGATGCGGCCTCCGCGATAGCTCTCACCCACCGTCCCGGCACTCAGAGCCACGGCCTCGGCCACGGTGGTGACCGGCAGCCGCCTGATTTCGTTGCCGGTGATGGCCTGCACATCGGCCGTCGCCAGAGGGTTGAGGACCTGATCCACTTCACCCCGGACTACGATGGAATCGATGGTGAGTGCCTGAGGCGCGAGCGCGAAATCGAGCGTCGCCGTTTCGCCGCTCCGCACGAACACGCTGTCCAGAATCACGGAGCGGTACCCGATCCGCGCCGCCCGGACCCGGTGCCAGCCGGCCCGGACGTCGCGCACCCGATAGGCACCACCCGTGTCCGTGGTCGCGCCTTGGCGCCCGCCATCCACCCAGATCAACGCGCCGCCGATCGCGTGTTTGGTGGAATCGTCGGTCACCCGGCCCGCGATGGCGCCGGTGGACTGGGCCGCGAGGGGAGCGGCGATCGCGAGGGACAACACCAACCAGGTTCGATTCATGGAACCGTCCAGAGCCAGAGATTCGAGAGTGCCGTGGAGTCAGAGACCTCGGCGACGATCAAGTGCCCGGCAGGATCGAGAGCCGGATGGGCGATGATCTGTCCCGGATGGGGGGTCGTCAGCGTCTGGTCGGCGAACGGGGAAAGGGACAGCACGTGCAATTGCCCCAGCACAACCACGGCGAGCCGTCCCCGCACCGCCGAGACGTCAGTCGCCGGGAGGCCGTAGTCGAACACGACCGTATCGGCCGCCGTGCTGAGGATCCGGCGGTGAATCGTTCCGCTGTTCGTCAATGTGTAGTACAGCGTGTCTCCGCCGACGACGGACGCCGAGGTGGGGAACCCCGTGTCGACCACGACGCTGATCGTCCCATTCAAGTCGATTCGATCGATCTCGACTCCCGACCGGACCGTGTCGACCGTCACGCATCCCGCGCATACCGCGGGGTAAGTCACTTGCTCTCCAAGGTAGACCAGCGCCGACGGCCCGACCCAGCTCAGGTCGGACGCCATGTCGACTCCTTGCCCTGAGGGGCTGGGGTACGGCAGGACGTGCAGGACGGTCCCAGGCACCGGAGTGCCGTAGGAGCCCAGGACCATGGCTGCGTGGTCGGGGCCCGCACGCCCTATGCCCGCCAGCATGCTCGTGCGGACATAGGCCATCCTGGCCGCGGTATTCACGGCAGCGGACTCGAGGTCGTTCAGCGTGTCATGCGCGAAGTCATCGGCGGCACAAATCGTCCGGGTGATCCCGCCGCCCGTCTTGGGCATCACCACGAGGCAGCGATCGCGCTCTGTGATATCCGTCTGTTCCTGCGTGTAGAGGAACGCCGACCCATCCGGAAGCCACGACGGCCGGACATCCGCGCCGGGGTTGTAGGTCAACTGAGCTGGATTCCCCGGTTGCAGGGGTGTCGTGGACTCGTAACCCGGGTTTGAGAAGGGCTGCGTGTGCTCGCAGGACAGAGCACCGATGAGAGCGCCCAGGATCGCGACCCGCCGTACCACGCTATGGATGGCCATACTGCCAGAGGTTGGTCGATCGTGGGATGATCGTGTCCGTTCCGATGAACTGGTTGGTCGGGCTATACAGCATCACGATCGTCACCGGCCGCCCTTCGGCCGTCAGGGAGCCGGTGGATGACAGCGTCGGGTTGTGCAGCCACACGGAGCTCACCGATTTCTGCGGGTTTCCACTCGACACGGACACCAGCGAATCAGCACCCGTCGCGAGAGCGACCTTGTGCAGCTTCCCCCCCCAATCCCGCTGGAACTCCCCGCTGCCGGAGTCGGGGTGATACTCGATCCGTCCACCCGTGATCGCATAGAGCACACCGCCCAGCACCTGAACGCCGCGCGCGATCGCGGGTGAGGCGGTACGGAATCCGACCGGCGCATCTGTCGACTCCGCCGGAAAGGCGAACACCGAGTCCACCGGGCCGCCGCCGACGCGCGTCCGGAGGATCCGAGGGTCGCCGTTCAATGTGAAGTAGACCGTGTCAGGCGAGACGAACGCGTACGACGATGCCCGGGCGGTCCCCGGGACGGCGGAGACCGCGGGGCTGCCATTGCCCAACCTCGTCCAGACGACCCCAACGCCGGTCTCGAGCGTATCCGGGGTGCACAGGAAGCACGGGATGTAGACCTGCGTTTGTACGCCGAGCGACAAGAAGCCGGAATCTCCGACCCATTGTAGCGACATCAGCTTGTCGGCCAGAGCGCCCCCCGGTATCACCAGGGGCAGGGGCAGCAGCTCGGTGGCACTCATCAGTGGAAGACGCGGCGCGAGGTACATCCCGGCGCTGGTCTGGGCACCCAAGCCAATCGGTTCCGCGCCCTCGTACAGGATGACCCGTCCGGTCGACGAGACGGCAGCGGGTCCGAACACGTTGGTCGAATCTTCCGAATGCAGCGCGTCGTCGCACGCCTCCAGTGTTTGGGTGCCACCGGTCGGGGGAATAAGGAAGAGACAGCGGTCCTTGTCGGACCGGTTCAGATTCTCAGCCTGATAGAGGAGGTAACTCCCGTCCGGCGCCCAGACCGGAAGGCCATCTTCGCCGGGGTTGTAGGTCAGCCGAGTGGGATTGCCCGGGCTGAGCGGTCCCGTGACGGTCGGAACCGGCGGTGCTTCAAACGGTTGCGCGTGCTCGCACGCGGCAAGGCCCAAGAGCAAGGCCAGGAGCCGGAGCGGAGGGCGGTTCTTCGGGTCAGCCAAGCTCGAACCACTCCAGTCGTGGGGTCGGATTGCATACCCGCCCTCTTTGTGCGGGTTCACGTCGCGCGCACGCAATGTCCTCAGTTCTTCAGGTATTGATCCATCCAGTCGAGCACGACTCCCCACCACAGACGCCGATTCCGGGGCCGCACCACGAAGTGCCCCTCATCGGGGAAGTACAGGAATTTGCCGGGGACGTTGTGAAGCTTCAGGGCCGTGAACGCCTGGTAGCCCTCGGAC
>DASUBP010000169.1:0-27822 GCA_035763205.1 Gemmatimonadales bacterium | reverse complement strand
CGGATAAAAGGTACGCTGGGGATAACAGGCTTATCGCGCCCGAGAGTTCACATCGACGGCGCGGTTTGGCACCTCGATGTCGGCTTGTCACATCCTGGGGCTGGAGAAGGTCCCAAGGGTCCGGCTGTTCGCCGGTTAAAGTGGCACATGAGCTGGGTTCAGAACGTCGCGAGACAGTTCGGTCTGTATCCGGTGCGGGCGTTGGAGTGTTGAGGGATGTCGTCCCTAGTACGAGAGGACCGGGACGAAGCGACCTCTCGTGTCCCGGCTGTTCCGCCAGGAGCAACGCCGGTTAGCGATGTCGCGCGGGGATAACCGCTGAATGCATCTAAGTGGGAAACCCTCCCCAAGATGAACACTCCCGGGTCGCAAGACCCCTAAAGGGCCGTGGGAGACTACCACGTTGATAGGCGGCAGGTGCAAGGCGCGCGAGCGCTTCAGCCGAGCCGTACTAATTGCCCGTGAGGCTTGATCTCTTCCCAAGTTTCTCGGTGAGTTTCTTTGAACAACACACACGCGGCTGTCGGATGTCATGCAGTCTATGGCTGGTGACTAGCGCGACAGGGCCACACCCGTTCCCATCCCGAACACGGTCGTTAAGCCTGTCAGCGCCGATGGTACTGCGGTTGCGAGACCGTGGGAGAGTAGGCCGCCGCCAGCCAATCCTTCGAAGCGCCGAGCGCAAGCTCGGCGCTTCGTTTTTCCGCTACCTTCTCTCCATGACGCGATGCGGAGTCGTGGCCCTGGTCGGCCGGCCCAACGTGGGCAAGTCGACCCTCCTGAATGCCTTCGTCGGCCAGCACCTGGCCATCGTCTCACCCAAACCCCAGTCGACCCGTCTCCCCGTCGTCGGCCTCGTCACGACCGCCGAGACGCAGTTCATCTTCACCGACACGCCCGGCCTCCTCGATCCCGAATACCGGCTGCAGGAAGTGATGCGCGCTGCGGCGCTCGCCACCCTCGAGGACGCGGACGTCATCGCCTATCTCCATCCGCTCGGGGACGGGGACGCGCCGCCACTCGTCGAGGTGGCCGGCCTCCCCAAGCAGCCGCGCGCGCCCGTCGTCACGGTGTACACGAAGTGCGACCTGCGCCCGACGGTCGCGACGCCCCTGGGCGGACTGGCGATCTCCGCCACCAGCGGCGCCGGCGTGGCCGCCCTTCGCGACGCCCTCGGCGCCCACCTGCCCGAAAGCCCCTTCCTTTATCCTGACGATGACCTCGCTACCCAGCCCCTCCGGTTCTTCGCCGCGGAATACGTGCGCGAGGCCGCTTTCGGCGAGTTGCGGGAGGAGCTGCCCTACAGCCTGGCCTGTGACGTAGACGAATTCCGGGAGTCGGAAACGCCGGTATATATTCGGGCAACGGTCTACGTGGAACGGGACAGTCAGAAGGGCATGGTGATCGGGGCCGGCGGGAAGGTGATCAAAGCCATCGGCCAGAAGGCCCGGGCCCGCATCGAGGCCCTCACCGGTCAACCGGTCTTCCTCGATCTTCACGTGAAGGTGATGCCGCGGTGGCGCGCGGATGCATCTTCCCTCAAGCGCCTGGGGTACTCCATAGGATGAGCCTCTCTCCCGACCTGCTCGCCATCCTGGTCTGTCCGAAGTGCAAGGGTCCCCTCGAGCACCGGACCGCGCCCGCGGAAACGCTGACGTGTCCCGCGTGCCGGTTGTCGTACCCCGTCGAAGACGACATCCCGGTCATGCTGGTGGATGAAGCGAAGCCGATCTAGAGGGGCCCTCGCTGTCGCCGCGCTCCTGGCCACTGGCGGTTGGTCGGCTCTCGCGGCTCAGGCGGACACGTCTTCGCCCCAACTCACGAATGCCGGGGCGCTCTTCATGCTGCTGCCCATCGGTGCACAGAGCGTGGGCATGGGGCAGGCAGGGGTAACCCTCCAGGGCCGCGGCGAGTCCGTCTTCTGGAACCCCGCCGGCCTCGCAAGCTTGCCGGCGGCCGAGTTCGCGGTCTCCAGCGCGAACTTCGTGGCCGGGCCCGGCACCGCCATCACGATGTTCGTACCGCGCCGGGGCATCGGCACCTTCGGCGTGGGTGTATTTCTCCTCGACTACGGCGAACAGGATGTCGGGAGCGACAGCCTGAGCGCGATCGCGAAGATCTTCCCCAGGAACGTGGAGTACCTCGCGTCGTTCGCGACCTCTCTCGCGGGCGCCGTCTCGGTGGGAGTGACGTACAAGCTCGTTCAGTTCACCATCGACTGCCAGGGAAATTGCGCGGGCCTCCCGAACGGCAGCGACGCGCTGACGCATGCCTTCGACGTCGGCACCCAGGTCGCGGTCGGATCGGGAGGAGCCCTGCGATTCGGCGCGGCCGTGAAGGACATCGGCTTCAAGCTCCAGGTGAACAACGCGGCCCAGTCCGATCCCCTCCCGGCGCGCCTCTCGCTCGGCGCGCTCTACCGGATCGATTTGCATCCCGCCGACCAGGGAGGGGCGCCGACGCTCGCCGCTCCCGATTCGGGAAGGCTCGACCTGTCGTCGGCACTCAACCAGGTGGATATCCGGCTTGCCGCTGACCTCGATCGCCCCTGGGACAATTCCGCGCCACCGGAAATGCGGTTCGGTATCGACGTAGGGTATCACGAAACCATCCGAGTCCGGTCGGGCTACGCCTTCGCGCAACAGGGATTGTCCGGACCCAGCATCGGGATGGGGGTCCACACCGGATCCATCGCGATCGACTTCGCGCGCACGTTCGTACAGAACACCGACCTGCTGGGCGCGAATCCGACCTTCATTTCCTTCAGCCTGACCTTCTGATGCACCGGCGGTGGCTCGCGCTGACCCTTTTCATCGGATCGGCCCTGGCCCCGCCCCTCCGGGCGCAGGTCGATTCGGTCGCCCTCCGGGAGAAGTCCTGGGTGCGGCCGCTCGCGTCCCTCGTTCTGCCGGGGACGGGGCAGGCGCTTTCAGGACAGGACCGCGCGGCGGTGTACGGTGCGGTCGAGATCTACGTCCTGTCGCGCTACATCCAGCTGCAGCACGACGCGAACCTGAATGCCGAGCGCTATCACCAGCTGGCGTTCGCGGTGGCCCAGCGAGGATTCGCCTCCGTGCGGCGCGATACGATCTTCGAATACTACGAAACGATGGAAAAATTCACGGCGTCGGGCCGGTTCAACACCGGCGCCGGCCCCGGCCTGAATCCCGAGACCGATCCCACGACGTACAACGGATCCGTTTGGCTCCTGGCCCGCCGTACCTACTGGGCCGACCCCAACGTTCCGCCGCCTCCCAACAGTCCCCAATACCAGGCCGCGCTGTCGTTCTACGTGCAGCACGCCGTCGGACCCGCGTACCAGTGGACGTGGCAGAGCGCCTCTCTCCAGCAACAGACCTTCCGGGACCTGATCCGAACCTCGGACAACGGGTATCGGAACGCCCAAGGTGCCCTCGGGCTCCTCCTGGCGAACCACGTCGTGAGCGCCCTCGACGCGCTCATCTCCAACCGGCTGACCACCGCAACCCACCGGACCACGAGCCTGCACACCGTCATAGGACCTGATTTCTCCCTCCTTGCCGTCCACGTGGCGTTCTAGACGGTCGTGGTTTGACACCGCCCCGGAGCGGGCCTAAGTTTCGACGCGCTCGACTTTTACGCGAGGAGCCCGGTGCGGACGCGCCAGACGATTCTCTTCTTTTCCCCGACTGGCCGCCCCGTACCCGATACCCTTCTCCCGTGGATCACCGGGAAACAGACGGGTCTGGTGCAGGTCTCGGACCCTGCGGTGATCCAGCAGATGGTCCTGCGGGCGTTGCCCCTCCTCGTGCTGGTGGACGCGGACTCGGACGGTGCCGCCTCCCTCGAGTTGTGTTCCAGGCTCAAGGGAGATCCATACACAGCCATCGTCCCGCTGGCGGCGGTCGCCGGGCGGCACGTGACGGAGAAGGTGCGCGAGTGGTTCGCGAACGGAGCCGACGAGGTCCTCACGCCGCTGCTGGAACCGGCGGAACAGGAGGTCCGGCTCGACGGGCTCCTGAATCGCACCGCGCGCGATGTCGCCGTGAATCCGTCGACGCGCTTGCCGGGCACGACGGAGATCGAACGGGAGATCCGCCGGCGGATGGAGGCGGGGGAGTGGTTTGCGGTCTGCTACGCTGACCTGGATCACTTCAAGGAATACAACGACCGGTACAGCTATTACGACGGCGACCGCGTCATCTACTTGCTGTCGCGGATCTTGCATGACGTCGTGAAGGGCATGACGGGCCCACGAGGATTCATCGGGCACATCGGCGGCGACGACTTCATCTTCATGATCCCCGTCGACGCGATTACCGAGGTGTGCGGCGAGATCCTCACGGTGTTCGATACGCTCATCCCGTATCAGTACAACGAGCAGGACCGCCGCGCGGGGTACTATTTCGGGAAGGATCGCCGGGGGCAGTTGCACCGGGTGCCGCTGATGACGCTGTCCATCGGGATCGTGACCAACCAGCATCGCCGGTTCGCCCATCCCGCGCAGGTGTCGGAGCTGGCGACGGAGATGAAGAGTTACGCGAAGACGCAGGCCGGGTCAGTGTTCGTGGTGGACCGCCGTCGCGATCACGAGTCCGGTGAAACGCCTGAATAGGGAAGTGAGCCCGGGAGCCCCGTGAACGTCACCTGTCCGTCGTGCGAAACCATCTACCGGGTAGACCCGGCCAAGGTCCCGGCCGGAGGCATTCGCGCGCGGTGCTCGGTCTGCTCCAACGTCTTCCCGGTTTCGGCCAACGGAACCCAGCCGGTGGCGGTCCCGGCCCCTGCGCCGGCTGCCGTCACGGCCGCGGCGCCTCCACCGCCACCCTCGCCTCCTCCGGCACCTCCGGCAACTCCGGCACCCGCTCCGATGGCGGCCCCGGCACCACCGCTCCCGCCGCCGGCCGCTCCGGTGTTCACGCCCGCGCCCCCGCCGCCACCGGTCGTGCCCGCACCTCCGGTGGCGCAGCCACCGGCGTTCGCGATGCCTCCACGTCCGTCGGTCGGTCCGCCGGCGGCCCCCGTTCGCCCGCCAGTTGCGCCTCCGATGATGGCGCCCCCGGCGAGGTCACCGATGGTCGCTCCTCCCGCGACCGCGCCGCGCATGCCCGCGGCTCCCGCGATGCCGGCCGCACCGGCGCGTCCCGCCGCGCCGCCCCCCGCGGCACCCGCAATGCCGGCATCTCCGCCGGCCCCGCCAGCGCCCGCCATGCCGGCCGCCACGGCTCCACCCGTCGCGACTGCCGCACCAGCCGGAGGCGCCGAGCTCCGGAAGACCGGACCTCTGCGTCCGGTGAATCCGTTCATGGTGCAGGACCCAAAACAGAAAGCCCGTCGTCTCGCGCGCGCGTTGATCTCGGACATGCTGGTGTACCACCCGGACAAGCGCATGCAGGGAACTCGCGACGGCACGTTGCCTCAACTCTTCAAAGACGAGATCGAGAAGAGCTGGCTCGAGTACGTGGAGCAGGTGGGGCAGGAAATGGCGTCATCGACGCCGTTCTGGACCGACGCCCTGAACGAGCTGCTCGCCGGGGGACAGAAGGTCTTCTAAACCGCTGGAATTTCGCGGTCTAACTCCTCATATTCCTGTCAGTTAGAGCCGTTCCCCACATCCGGGGAGCGGCTTACGTCTATTGAGATCGAGCGAGACACCCGTGCCCTTGGCGAACCGATTTTCCGAATTCCAGGAGCGTCTGGCGGAGCTCCGGAGCTTTCTTTGACGTCGACGGCAAAACGAAGCGCCTGGCCGAGCTGGAGCACGCGATGGCCGAAGGCGCCATCTGGTCCGACCAGGAGCGCGCCAAGAAGGTCGTAGAAGAGGTCAAGACGCTGAAGCGGCAGCTCGAGCCATTCCACGCCCTGAAGAAACGGGTGGATGACGGCTTCGAGCTGTCACAGCTTCTCGAGGCCGAGTCGAACGTCGATCTGGAGATGCAGCGCTCGCTCGAGGCGGAAGCCGACGCCGCAGCCCGGGCTCTGAACGCGATCGAGCTCCAGCACATGCTGCGGGGCCCCGACGATCCTCGAGACGCCCTGCTCACCATCCATCCCGGCGCCGGCGGCACCGAGTCCCAGGATTGGGCCGAGATGCTGATGCGCATGTACACGCGCTGGGCCGAACGGCGCGGGTTCGACATCGAGGTCCTGGACCTGCTCGAGGGAGAAGAAGCCGGGATCAAGTCCGCGGAAATCGAGATCCGCGGGCAGTACGCCTTCGGCCTCCTGCGGGCCGAGAAGGGTGTGCATCGGCTGGTGCGGATATCCCCCTTCGATGCGCAGGCCCGCCGTCACACCTCCTTTGCTTCGGTTTTCGTCTATCCCGTCGTGGATGACGACATCGAAATCGAGATCAAGGAAGACGATCTTCGCATCGACGTGTTCCGAGCGTCGGGGAAGGGGGGCCAGCACGTCAACAAGACTAGTTCCGCGGTGCGGATCACTCACCTTCCGTCGGGGATCGTCGTCGCGTGCCAGAACGAGCGCAGCCAGTTCAAGAACAAGGCGACCGCGCTCAAGATGCTGAAGTCCCGGCTCTATGAAAAAGCGCTGGAGGAGCAGGAAGCCAAGAAGGCGGAAGTAGACAAGCAGAAGGGGGACATCGCGTTTGGAAGCCAGATTCGCTCGTATGTCTTCCAGCCCTATACCATGGTGAACGATCACCGCACCGAGCTGAAGGTCGGCGACGTGCAGAAGGTGATGGACGGAGACCTGGACCAGTTCATCGAGGCGTTCCTGAAGAAGCAGGCCGGTAAAGCCGCATGACGACCTCGGTCGAGGCCGCGCGCCGCGAGAAGCTCGAAGAGCTCGCCCGGAAAGGCGTGCCGGCGTTCGCCTACCGATTCGACCGGACCGGGCTGGCCCAGCCAGCGCTGCAGGGATTCACGGACGGGGACGAGACCCGGCACCGGCTCGCCGGCCGGCTCGTCCTCATGCGTGGCATGGGCAAGACGACGTTCGCGCATCTCGAAGACGCGTCCGGCAAGATCCAGCTCTATTTCAAGTCGGACCTCCTGGGCGAACGTTACGAGATCATCAAGCTGCTCGACTTGGGGGACGTGGTCGGCGTCGCCGGCCCGCTCTTCAAGACGAAGACCGGCGAAGTCACGCTCCGCGTCGAGGAGCTCACCCTCCTCGCGAAATCGCTCCGTCCGCTGCCCTTGGGCAAGGAGGACGCGCAGGGCGTCCGGCATGGCGAGCTCACGGATCCCGAGCTCCGCGCCCGTCAGCGGTACGCGGATCTCGCGGCGCACCCCGAGGCCCGGGCCGTGTTTCATGCGCGCGCGCGAGTGGTGAGCTACGTCCGCCGGTTCCTGGACGGTCGCGGCTATCTCGAGGTGGAAACACCGGTATTGCAGCCGCTCTACGGGGGCGCGGCCGCGACGCCCTTCACCACGTTTTATGAGGCCTTGGGCGCGACGTTCTATCTGCGCATCGCCGACGAGCTCTATCTGAAGCGCTGCATCGTCGGCGGCCTCGAGAAGGTGTATGAAATCGGGCACGATTTCCGGAACGAGGGCGTGGACCGGTGGCACAATCCGGAGTTCACCATGGCCGAGTGGTACGAGGCGTACGCCGACTACGAGGACATGCTGAATCTGACGGAGGCGATGGTCGCCGGCGCGGCCGTCGAGGTGACCGGCGAGGAGACGCTCGAGCGGGGCGGGGCGACGCTGTCCTTCAAACGCCCGTTCGCCCGGCGGGACTTCTACGACCTGGTCAAGGAAACGGCCGGGGTAGACTTGGGCGCGGCGGACGAGGCCACCCTCCGCGGCGCGCTGAAGCGCAAAGGGGTCACCGACGCCGATCAGTACTCGGGCGCCAAGCTCATGGACGAGGTCTTCAAGACCTTCGCCGAGCCGACGCTCGTCCAGCCGACGTTCGTCATGAATCACCCCGTCGCCCTGTCGCCGCTCGCGAAGCGCAAGCGGGACCGTGAGGATCGCGTGGAGCGGTGGGAGCTGTTCATCCAGGGGCGCGAAATCGCGAACGCCTTCTCCGAGCTCAACGATCCCGACGAGCAAAGGCGCCGCTTCGAGGAACAAGTCCGGTTTCGGGAGCGGGGCGATAGCGAAGCCCATCAGATCGACGAGGACTACCTCCGCGCCCTCGAGTACGGCATGCCCCCCACCGGCGGCGTCGGCCTCGGCATCGACCGGCTCGTCATGCTCCTCACGGACCGGACCAACATCCGGGACGTGATCCTCTTTCCGATGCTCAGGCCGGAATGATCGGCGCTTTGGAGCTCCGCATCGCCCTGCGGTACCTGACGAGCCGGCGTTCGTCGGGGCTCCTGTCGTTCATTACCGTGATCGCCGTCGGGGGCGTCTTCGTCGGCGTCGCCGCGCTCATGCTCGTCCTCGGCGTGATGAACGGTCTCCAGTCGGACCTGCGCGACAAGATCCTGGTCGGAAGTCCGCACCTGCGGGTGCTCACGTACGGCGAGGGACTCCGGCTGGACGACTGGCGCCGCGTCCTCGATTCGGTCCGCGCCACCAAGGGGGTGACCGCCGCGGCACCCTTCGTCATGACCCAGGCGGGCGTCACCACCGGCCACGACTACGCCGAGGGCGTGGTGGTGTACGGCATCGAGCCCGACACTGGCACGCGGGCCGTCACCACGTTCGCGCAACACTTCATCAAGGGCGATCTGAGCTTCCGCACCACGCGCCCCGACGTCGAGGGAGGGGTCGCGCTGGGAACTCGCCTCGCCGGGAAGATCTCGGCGTACGTGGGCAGCGTCGTAACCCTGGTGTCGTTCACCGGGCGGTCGAGCTTCAGTGCCTCCGCCGGTACCTTCGTGCCGCAGTATCACCGGTACGAGGTCACCGGCATCTTCGACACCGGGATGTACATCTACGACGACAGTTACGTCGTGCTGAGCCGCTCCGCGGCGCAGCGCCTGGCCGGGCTCGACACCGCGGTGACCGGTATCGAGGTGCAGCTCGCCGATCCCGGGCACGCCCGCACCTTCGGCGCGGCGCTCGAAACCCATCTGGGGTACCCGTACCGCACCATGGATTGGCAGACCCAGAACGGCGCCCTGTTCTCCGCTTTACAGCTCGAGAAACTCACCATGGGGCTGGTGGTGTTCCTTATCTGTGTGGTCGCTGCCTTCAACGTGGTCGGGATGCTGACGATGGTGGTACGAGACAAGACGCGGGAAATCGGGATCCTCCTGACGATGGGGCTGCGGCGCGCCAGCATCCGGCGCGTATTTCTGGCGCAGGGCATCATCATCGGGCTGACCGGCACCGCGCTGGGAGCGGTGACGGGTATCATCGTCGGCGTGATGGTCAACCAGGGACGCTGGATCCCCATCGACCCGTCGATCTACTTCGTGGACCACTTGCCGGTCCATTTCCAGGCCCTCGACATTCTGGCCGTCATCGCCGCGAGTCTCCTCGTGGCGACGATTGCTCCGCTCTTTCCGGCCTTCCGCGCCGGTGACCTCGAACCCGTCACCGCGATCCGGTACGAATGAACGGCCTCCTCGAGTCACGGGGACTGCGCAAGGTCTTCGCCGGTGGCGATGGACAGCCGCTCGAGGTCCTGCGCGGCGTCGATATCGACGTGCGCCGGGGGGAGCTGATCGCGATCGTGGGCACCTCCGGTGCGGGGAAGAGCACCCTCCTGCACCTGATGGGCGCCCTCGACCGGCCCACCGCCGGTGACATCTGGCTCGAGGGCTCCCGCTTCGCCGACCTGGACGCCAACGCACTGGCCGAGCTCCGCAACCGGCGCATCGGGTTCGTCTTCCAGTTCCATCATCTCCTCCGGGAGTTTTCCGCCCTCGAGAACGTGATGATGCCGATGCTCATCGGCGGCGCCTCCGAGCGGCAGGCGCGTTCCCGCGCCGAAGAGCGGCTCTCGGCGGTCGGGCTGGCGGGCCGGATGACGCATCGCCCCGCCGAGCTGTCGGGAGGGGAGCAGCAACGCTGCGCGGTGGCCCGGGCCCTGGTCCATGACCCCGCGCTCGTCCTCGCCGACGAGCCGTCCGGGAACCTGGACCATGCCAACGCCGAGGTCCTGCACGAGACGTTCTTCCGCCTGGCGCGGGATTTCGAAACGGCCGTCGTGGTCGTGACGCACAACCGGCAGCTTGCCGCGCGTGCCGACCGCATCCTGTGGCTGGAAGATGGCCGCCTGGGCGCCGTGCCCTCGGTGGAGGCGATCCCCTGATGCTCTGCGACCACTGCAAGGAACGGGACGCCGTCATCAACCTGACCCAGGTGGAGCACGACTCGAAAGTCACCCTCCATCTCTGCGAGCAATGCGCAGCGGAGAAGGGGGTGGAAACGGGGGCCGCGGCGTTGAAGTCGCCCTTGGGCGGGTTCATCATGGCGATGGGGAAGACCGCGGGGTCGCTCCTGCCCGCGACCGTCGATGGCACGCCGTGCCCCAACTGCGGCGGGACGCTCAAGGACTTCCGGGAAACCGGCAAACTTGGCTGCGCACAGTGCTATGCGGCGTTCGAGGTTCACTTGCGAGACCTCCTGCGCCGGCTCCACGGCTCCAGTCAGCACGTGGGCGAGCGGTACCAGCAGCCTGGCGGCGAGGATGCCGATCCCGCGCACCGGCTGCTGGAGCTCCGGCACCAGCTCCGCCAGGCCGTGGATGCCGAGAACTTTGAGCTGGCCGCAGAGCTTCGTGACCAGATCCGGGTACTCGAATGATGGACCTGTCACTCCTCCCCGATGGCGGCCTGGGCTGGCTCGATGCGTCGGGCCCCAAGAGCCAGATCGTCCTCTCCACGCGCATCCGCCTGGCCAGAAACCTGGCGGGGCACACGTTCTCACAGCGGTCCACCGATGACGAGCGCCTGGCGGTCCTGGACCGGGTGCTCGAGGCGGCGGCGGCCAGCGAGCGCCTGAAACGGAACGTTTCGTTCCGGCTCGACGCTTTGGAGCGGGGGGACCGGCAGCTCCTGCACGAGCGGCACCTGGTGAGCAAGGAATTGGCGGGTCTCGACCAGGATACCCGGCCCCGGCCGGGGGCTGCCCTGGTCGCCCAGTCGCCGGTCGGCGTCATGGTCAATGAAGAGGACCACCTCCGGCTCCAGGGGATGTGGTCAGGGTTCGCGCTGGATGAGGCTTATGCTCAACTGGAATCGATAGATGCGGACCTCGGGCGGCTGCTTCCCTTCGCGTTTCACCCGGAGTTTGGCTATCTTACCTCTTGCCCCACCAATGCCGGCACCGGGCTCCGCGCCAGTGTGCTTATCCACTTGCCGGGCCTTGTTTTGACCAAGGAAATCGGAAAGGTGCTGCAGGGGTTGGCCCAGGTGGGATTGACCTTTCGGGGCCTCTACGGGGAAGGCAGTGAGGTCGTCGGCAACTTCTTCCAGTTGTCGAATCAGACCACGCTGGGGAAGTCGGAAGGCGAGTTGCTCGACCACCTCGGCAAGATCGTCCGGCAGGTGATCGAGTACGAAGACCAGGCCCGGCAGATGCTGCTCCGGACCGCGCCGGATGAAGTGGCCGACAAGACGTGGCGGGCGTATGGACTGCTCCGGCACGCGCGGCGGCTGACGTTCGAGGAAGCGATGAATTTGCTGAGCGGGGTACGGCTGGGTGTCGGGCTCGACCTGATACCGGGCTTGAGTGTATACACGCTCAACAAGCTCCTGATTTATACGCAGCCCGCGCACCTGGCGGCGCTCGAGGGTCGGACCGGTGGCGATCCTGAGCTGCCGACGGTGCGTGCGACATACGTCCGGCGCTTGCTGGAATCCGAATCCCCCTGAGGGTGATGAGGCGATGAACGGTTACAACTTCACGGATCGGGTGCGGAAGGTCCTGCAGATGGCGCGTGAGGAAGCTGCGCGTCTGCACCACGAGTACGTCGGGACCGAGCACATCCTGCTGGGCCTCATTCGCGAGGGCGAGGGGGTCGCGGCGGCGGTGCTGACGAACCTGAACGTGGATCTGGACGAGATCCAGCAGAAAATCGAAGAGACGGTCAAGAAGGGGAAAGCCGCCGCGGCGGCCGGCCCCGACCTGCCGTACACGTCGCGCGCCAAGAAGGTGCTCGAGCTCGCGATGGCGGAAGCCCGCGACCTCAATCACTCCTACGTCGGCACCGAGCACCTCCTGCTGGGCCTTCTGCGCGAAGAGAAGGGCATCGCGGCGCAGGTCCTCACCGACGCGGGCGTGAACCTCGAGCAGGCCAAAGCCGAAACCCTCCGGCTCCTGGGCAGTGAAATGCCCGCGGCGCCGGCCGGGGGCCCGCCCGCCGGGCAGCCCGCCAGCCCCAAGAGCGAGAAGAAATCGAAGACGCCGGCCCTCGATCATTTCTGCCGGGACCTCACCCAGCTCGCCAACGAGGGCGCGCTCGACCCGACCATCGGCCGCCAGAAGGAAATCGAGCGGGTGATGGAGATTCTGTCCCGCCGCAAGAAGAACAACCCCGTGCTCATCGGGGAGCCGGGCGTGGGCAAGACCGCCATCGTCGAAGGGCTGGCCCAGCTCATCGCCGGTGGCCAGTGCCCGGACGCGCTGAAGGACCACCGCGTCCTCTCGCTGGACATGGCCGCCGTCATCGCCGGGACGAAGTACCGCGGCCAGTTCGAAGAGCGCCTCAAGGCGGTCATCAACGAGATCGCGCAGAACAAGAACATCATTCTGTTCATCGACGAGCTGCACACGCTCGTGGGCGCTGGCGCGGCCGAAGGAGCGGTGGACGCCTCGAACATGCTGAAGCCCGCGCTGGCCCGGGGCGAGCTGCAGTGCGTCGGCGCGTCGACCCTGAACGAGTACCGCAAGTACATCGAGAAGGACGGTGCGCTGGAGCGCCGCTTCCAGACGGTGATCGTCGACCCCCCCACCGTGGACGAGACGATCGAGATTCTCAAGGGCCTGCGGAAACGGTACGAGGACCATCACCGGGTCATCATTCCCGACGACACCCTCGCCTCCGCGGCGCGGCTCTCGGAGCGCTACATCACCGACCGGTTCCTGCCGGACAAGGCGATCGACGTGATCGACGAAGCCGGCGCACGCGCCCGGCTCGCGACGCAGGTGCCGCCCCCGGAAGCGGCGGCGCTCAAGGAGCGTCTCGAGAAGATCAACACCGAAAAAGAGGGCGCCGTCCGCGACCAGAACTTCGAGCGGGCCGCGAGTCTCCGCGATCAGGAGCGCGAGCTCCAGATGGAGATCCGCCGCAAGCAGGAGGAGTGGGAGAAGGAGCGGCAGACCCGCCGTCCCACGATCGACGAAGAGGGCATCGCCTTCATCGTCTCCCGGTGGACGGGCATTCCGGTCACCCGCCTCCAGGAAGCGGAGACGGCCCGGCTCCTCCGGATGGAAGACGAAGTCCACGCCAGCGTGGTGGGACAGAACGAGGCCATCGAGGTCATCGCCCGCGCCATCCGCCGTTCGCGCGCCGGGCTCAAGGATCCGAAGCGGCCCATCGGCTCCTTCATCTTCTCCGGCCCCACCGGGGTGGGGAAGACGGAGCTCGCCCGGGCCCTGGCCAAGTTCCTGTTCGCCGACGCCAGCGCCCTGATCCGCGTCGACATGTCCGAGTACATGGAGAAATTCTCGGTGAGCCGCCTCATCGGCGCCCCGCCGGGATACGTGGGTTACGAAGACTCGGGCACGCTCACCAAGGCCGTCCGCCGCAAGCCGTACGCGGTGGTACTCCTCGACGAGATCGAAAAGGCGCACCCCGACGTCTTCAACATCCTCCTCCAGGTCCTGGATGAGGGCCACCTGACCGACAACTACGGCCGGGTGATCGACTTCAAGAACACCGTCGTGATCATGACCTCGAACGTCGGCGCCCGGGACATGGTCAAGGGCAAGACGATGGGGTTCGCGCAGCCCGATGGCGAGGCCTCGTTCGCCCGGATGGCTGAGAAGGTGAAGGAGGAGATCAACAAGGTCTTCAATCCGGAATTCCTCAACCGGCTCGACGACGTCATTGTGTTCCACCCGCTCAACCGCCAGCACATCGCCCAGATCGTGGTGATCCTGCTGAAGGACGTGCAGAAGCGGCTTGGCGACGAGGAGCTCACGCTCCGCCTCACCGAGGCCGCCTCCAACTTCCTGGTCGATCACGGGTATGATGAGCACTACGGCGCCCGGCCCCTGAAGCGGGCCATTCAGCGCTTCGTCGAAGATCCGCTCTCGGAGAAAATTCTGGTCGGCGAGTTCGCGCGGGGAGACGAAATCGAAGTCGACGTGGCGCCCGACAAGGAGCGCCTCGCATTCCGCGCCCTCTCCGGCTCGAAGGCGTGATCCGCCGGGTCTCCCTCGGCGCCGTTTGCGGTCTCCTCTGCCTGCTCCCCCAGATCGCGCGGGGGCAGCAGGCGGCGCAGATCATTCCCGACTCCATCGCGGTCCTCGGGATCAAGCGGGTCACCCGCCAAACCGTCCTCTCCACGTCCGGCTTCGCCGTCGGGCGGGTCACGGGCTACCGCGACGTCCAGCACGCCCTCGAGGCGCTCTATGCGTCCGGCCAGTTCCAGGACGTCCGCGTCGCCGCCGACACCTCCGCCGGCCGCTCCATTCTGCTGGTCACCGTCAAAGAGCGGCCCATTCTCATCAAGTGGACGGTCAAGGGGACCGAGAAGATTTCCGAGCGCACGGTCCGCGAGCGGGTGACTCTGTTTGAGGGACGGCCCCTCGACCCCGCCGCCGTCGCCCGGTCCGCCGCCCGGATCGATTCGCTCTATCGGGGTGACGGCTATTACCTCGCGTCCGTCGACCCGAAGTGGATCTACGAGGCGGACTCCTCGCGGGTCCGCGTGGTGTTCGAGATCGACGAAGGGCGCCGCGTCGCCATCGCCCGGGTGAACTTCGAGGGAAATCATGCGTTCACCGCGCAGACACTCGTCGATCAGATGAGTTCGAAGCCCGAGGGCTTCTTCTTCTGGCGCAACGGCGAGTACGACGAAGACAAGCTGCAGAAGGACCTGACCCAGAAGCTCCCGGATTTCTACGGAGCCCGCGGGTACGTGGACTTCCAGGTCCTCGGTGACACCCTCATCGTCGACGACACCACAGGCAAGGCGACCTTGGTGGTCCGCCTCAGCGAGGGTCAGCCGTACAAGATCGGCACCTTCGAAATCGCCGGAAACCGGCACTTCACGACCGAGGAAATCCAGGGCCTGTATCCGTTCTCGAGCAGCCGCCGGACCGGGCTCCTGGGACTGGGCGGGACGGAGCACGGCGCCGCCTACTTCAATCAGGCAAAGTGGGACGACGCGACCAACAAGGTCTACACGGCCTACCGCGACGACGGCTATCTCTACGTACAGATCCAGAATGACGTCGTGCGCCGGGTGGAACGGGACGGGACCCCGGTGGTGGACCTGCGCTGGTTCGTCCAGGAGCACCAGCCGGCCATCGTGAACAAGATCGACATCGTGGGCAATGACGTCACTCACGAGGCGGTGATCCGCGACGCAATCGAGATGATTCCCGGCGACGTCTTCCGGCAGAACGCGCTCCTCGCCTCCTATCAGAACATTTCCAACCTTGGCTTCTTCCAGCAGCCGCTTCCCATTCCGGACACGCGGCCCGCCAACGATCAGGGTGACGTGGACGTCATCTTCCGGGTCGAAGAGAAGCGCACCGGGAACGTGAATTTCGGCGCGTCGGTGGGTCAGGGTACCGGCCTCGGCGGCTTCATCGGCCTGGACGAGCCGAATCTCTTCGGGCGGGGGAAGCGCGGGCACTTCCAGTGGCAGTTCGGCCAGAACATCACCGACTTCGACATCTCGTATACCGACCCCGCGATCATGCTGTCGCGGATCTCGGGAACCCTCGACCTGCACGACTCCCGGTACCGCTACACCATCGCGGACCTGGGCCAGCTCCGGCGCCGCGGCGGATCGCTGCAGTTCGGCTTCCCGCTCTTCGACGCCCGCAAGCACGTCCGGCTCTTCCTGTCCTACAGCCTCGACGACCAGAGCTTCATCGGCTCGGCCTTGAACCCGGCGTTCGGAACGAGCTTCGGCTGCAGCAACTGCCTCCGGTCGACCCTCGGGACGTCCATCTTGCGCGATACCCGCGTTGAGCTCCCGTTCCCGACGGGCGGCACCATGACGTCCATCGGAGTGTCGCAGAGCGGCGGCGTCCTGGGCGGCACCGGCAATTTCCAGCGCGTGGACATCGAGTCGCACTGGTATGCGCCCCTGGGGACCCTTGGCGGCAAGGGCGCCGGGGCCAACCCGCCGAAGTTCGTGCTGGGGCTGTCGACCCGCTCGGGGTTCGTCTTCGGGAAGTCGCCGTTCTTCGACCAGCTGTTCACGATGGGCGGCACGCAGTTCGGGATCCCGCTGCGGGGTTACGACGAGTTCTCCGTTACGCCGAAGGGATACGACCCCAGCGCGGCGGGCGGGCAGGCGAGTGCCAACGCGTTCGGCAACGCGTTCTTCCTGATGAACGCGGAAATCGGGCTCCGGCTTTCGCAGGCGTTCTACGTCAGCACGTTCTTCGACGCCGGCAACGTATGGGCGCGGCCCGCGCAGTATGATCCGACCCGGCTGTTCCGGGGCGCCGGCGTGGGGGTGGCGGTGGTGTCGCCGCTGGGGCCGATCGGCCTCGACCTGGGCTACGGCTTCGACAAGGTCAATCTGGCGGGGCAGCCCGCACCCGGCTGGAAACTTCACTTCAAACTCGGCAACTTCTTCTAGACCATTCTCTTATGTCCCCATCTCCGGAGTCAGTCATGAAGCGTGTCCTGGTGGTCTGTCTGGCGTTGGCCGCCACCCGAACCCTTTCTGCGCAAGCGGCCCACGCGCAGACCCCCGCGCCCAAGACGGTCACGGGGCTCAAGATCGCCTACGTCATTCCCCAGCAGATTCTCGATTCGACCCCCGGGTACGTGACGGCCGAATCGACGCTGGCCCGCGAGGTGCAGGGCTACCGGGACGAGGTGCAGAAGATGCAGCAGCAGATGGACTCCGCGGTCCAGGCCCTGGACCAGCAGTCCATCGCGCTCTCGCCGGCCGCGAAGCAGGCGAAGCAGAAGGATCTGCAGAACATGCAACAACGCTTCGATGCCCGGACCCAGGAGCTGAACCAGAAGGCCCAGCAGCGGCAGCAGGAGCTGATGGCGCCCATTCAGCAGAAGATCCGGACCATCATCGAGGCGGTGCGGCTCGAAGGTGGCTACTCGATGGTGTTCAATGGTGACCCCAGTGCGTCGGGGCTCCTGGCAGCGGACCCCGCGTTGGACATCACCCGCACGGTCGTCGCGCGCATCAAACAGCTGCCGGCCCAGTCGAACTAGCGCGCCCGGTGCCAGCGGAAGGCCACCGGCCGCTCTCCGCGCAGGACGTCGCCGCTCTCACGGGGGGGCGGCTCGTGGGTCCCGGACACGTCACGGTCGCCCGCGTCGCCCCGCTCGAACGGGCCGGCGCGGGCGACTTGGCATTTCTTGCGAGCCGTTCCTACCTCCCCTACTTTGAGCGCGCGCAGGCTGCGGTGGTGTTGTGTCGCCCCGAATTCGCCGATCTTCCGCAGGGGCCGCCCACCAGGATCGTGGTCGCGGACCCGCACGCCGCTCTCCTCGACGTGCTCCCGATCCTCTATCCCGAACCGGCGTGGGTGCCGGGCGTGGACGCCACCGCCGTGATCGGCCGCGGCTCCACCTGGACCGACCCGGTCGCCATCGGGCCCTACGTGGTCCTCGGTGAGAACGTGCGGCTGGGACAGAACGTCCGGATTGACGCGGGGTGCGTGCTGGGGGACGGCGTGATCGTGGGGAACGACGTGCACCTCTATCCTCAAGTCACGTGTTACACGGGGACCGTCATCGGGGACCGCGTCATGATCCACTCCGGCACCCGCCTCGGCGCCGACGGGTTCGGATATCTGCCCGGCAAGGGCGGCGCGCTGCCGCGGAAGATTCCGCAAGTGGGCCGCTGTGTCATCGGAGACGACGTGGAGATCGGTGCCAACACCACCGTGGACCGCGGCAGCGTGGACGACACCATCGTGGGACGGGGCACCAAGATCGACAACCTCGTCATGGTCGCCCACAACGTGCGGATCGGGGAGCGCTGCCTCATCGCGGCGATGGTCGGAATCGCCGGCTCCACGCGCGTGGGGGACGACGTGTTCCTCGCCGGCCAGGTGGGGCTCGCGGATCACATCAACGTGGGTTCCCGGGTCCGCATCACGGTGCAAAGCGGCGTGATCGGCGACATCGAAGATGGCGCGACCGTCACGGGCTATCCGGCCCGCAACCATCGCGACTATCTGCGGGCCCAGGCGGCGCTGTACCGCCTGGCACCGCTGGTCAATGAGCTCGAGGCGCTCGCGCGCCCGGAAGGGGATTCCGATCGCTAGACGTACGCTGAAGCAGCCTGTCACGCTCTCGGGCGTCGGGTTGCACACCGGTGCCCACACGGAGGCGCACCTGCTCCCGGCCACGTCGGGACAGGGCATCGCCTTTCGCCGCACCGACCTCGCCGACAAGCCGCTCGTGCCCGCCCGCCTCACCGAAGTGGAGGCCCTGGAGCGGCGGACCGCGATCGGCCACGGTGACGCGACCATCCATACCGTCGAACACCTCCTCTCCGCTCTCGGCGCGCTCGAAGTGGACGACTGCATCATCGAGCTGTCGGGACCGGAGCCCCCGGCGCTCGACGGCAGTGTCGGGCCCTACTTCAAGGCATTGATGGAAGCGGGAACGGCCGACCACGACGGCGAGCCGGTCCTCCTCACCGTTCAGGCGCCCTTCACGGTCACCGAGGGGGACGCGAGCTACGTGGTGGCGCCGGCGAAGAGCTACCGCCTCACCGCCACGGTGGAGTTCGCGCATCCGATGATCGGGCGGCAGGCCGGCACCTACGAGATCACGCCGGAAGCCTTCGCGAAGGAGCTCGCCAACGCGCGCACCTTCGGCTTCGCCAGTGAAGTGGACGCTCTCCGGGCCAAGGGGCTGATCAAGGGCGTGAACAAGGACAACGCCATCGTGCTGGACGAGAAGACGGTGGTGCAGGGGGGGCCCCTGCGCTGGCCCGACGAATTCGTCCGGCACAAGGCGGCGGACATCGTGGGCGATCTCGCGCTGACGGGCGCCCGAATCCGCGCGCACATCGTCGCGACCCGGCCTTCGCACGTAGGCAACGTCGCGCTGGCGCGGGCCCTTTCCCGGACCGCCAAACGCACCGGGGATGCCCGCTACGACATCGGGCGGATCCTCGACATTCTGCCGCACCGCTATCCATTCCTCCTCGTCGACCGCATCATCGAGGTGGAGGGAGACCGGCGGATCGTGGGCATCAAGAACGTCACGATCAATGAGCCGTTCTTCCAGGGACACTTCCCCGGCCACCCGATCATGCCGGGCGTCCTCATCATCGAAGCGATGGCGCAGGTGGGCGGGATGCTCCTGATGGGGCATTTCGAGGGGCAGAACGTCGAGGACAAGGTGGTCTACTTCATGTCGCTCGATAACGTGAAGTTCCGGCGCCCCGTCCTGCCCGGCGATCAGATCCGCTTCGAGCTGGAAATGGTCCAGTTCCGGGGCCGCACCTGCAAAATGAAGGGCGTCGGGTACGTCGACGGGCAGGTCGTGGCGGAGGCCGAAATGATGGCCATCGTAACCGACAAATGATTCATCCCACCGCGCTGGTCCACGCGAAGGCCGAGCTCGGCCGCGAGGTCGAGGTGGGTCCGTACGCCGTCATCGGTCCCCAGGTGACCGTCGGGGACGGGTCGAAGATCGCCGCGCACGCCGTGGTCGAGTGCAATGCGAGAATCGGCGCGGGCGTACAGATCGGGGTCGGCACCGTGGTCGGCGGACCGCCGCAGGACCTCAAGTACAAGAACGAAGAGACCTGGGTCGAGATCGGGGATCAGACCGTCCTGCGTGAGTACTCCACGGTGAATCGCGGCAGCACCGCCACCGGAAAGACCACGATCGGGGCGCGCTGCTTCCTCATGACCTACGTGCACATCGCCCACGACTGCCACCTCGGCAACGACATCATCATCGCGAACGGCGTGCAGATGGCCGGACATGTCACCATCGGCGACCGCGCCAACATCTCGGGGCTCACCCCCATCCATCAGTTTTGCCGGATCGGCACCTTCGCCTTCGTCGGCGGGGGATCGCGCGTGAACCAGGATGTGCCGCCGTACGTGAAAGCCGTGGGGAACCCGCTCCAGCTCTACGGCCTCAACTCCGTCGGCCTGCAACGCGCCGGGTTCTCGGCCGAGGTGAAGCTCGCCCTCAAGCGCGCGTACCGGCTCCTGTTCAATTCGGACTTCAACATCACGCAGGGCATCGCGCGCGCTCGCGCGGAGCTCCCCGCGCTTCCCGAAGTCGAGACCTTCCTCACCTTCATCGAGACCTCGCAGCGAGGGGTGTTGGTGTGACCGCGCCGCGGGTGCGGATCGGCGTGATCGGCACCGGCGCCCTTGGTTACCACCACGCCCGCCTCCTCCGCCACATCGAGGGCGCCGAGCTCGCCGGGATCTACGACCGGAATCCCGAGCGCCTGGCCCACGTGGCCAAGGAGCTCGGGGCGGTGCCGCACGCCAGTCTCGACGCCCTCCTCGACAAGGTGGACGCGGTGAGCGTGGTGGTGTCGACTCCGGCACACGCGGAGGTCGGCCTTGCCGCGTTGTCCCGCGGCATTTCCTGTCTGATCGAGAAGCCGCTCGCGGATTCGGTCTCGGGCGCCGAGCAACTGGTGGCGGCGGCGAAGAAGCACGGGGCGAAGCTCCAGGTGGGACACGTCGAGCGCTTCAACCGGGCCGTGCGGGCCGCCATGCCGTACCTCGAGGACCCCAGGTTCTTCCAATGCGACCGGCTCGCGCCCTTCACGCCCCGCGGATCCGACGTGGCCGTGGTGCTCGACCTGATGATCCACGACCTGGACCTGATTCTCGAGCTGGTCGGCAAAGACGTGACGGACGTCCGGGCCACGGGTGCGCCCTTGCTGACGCCGCACGTCGACATCGCCAACGCCCGCGTCGAGTTCTCGAACGGAGCCGTCGCGATCGTCACCGCATCCCGCATCTCGCGGGAACGCACCCGGAAGCTCCGGATCTTCCAGCCGACCGGATACTTTTCGCTCGATCTGGCGCAAGGCACCGGGCATTTCTTCCGCCTCAAGACGGGGTGGAAGGGCCTGGGGGCGACCCGCATCGAGGACATCGTCGAGCATGCGAAGCTGGATGCGCCCGAAGCTGAGCCCCTGAAGCTCGAGCTCGAGAACTTCGTGCGCGCGGTTCGAGGGGAAGGGGAGGTCGCGGTGTCCGGCGAGGCCGGCGCCCAGGCCCTGGTCCTCGCTACCCGCGTCGTCGACGCCATTCAGGCGTCCCCGCTCGCCACCCTTCGGACGTGACCGCGTCTCCCCGCTTTTATGTCTCGGCGGGCGAACCGTCGGGGGATGCGCACGCCGCCCCCGTCGTAGCTGCCCTCCGCCGGCGTCTCCCGGGCCTCGAGGTGGAAGCGTTCGGTGGACCCGCCCTCGAGGGGGCGGGCGCCAAGGTGCTGGACCGGATGGAAGCGATGTCGGTGGTGGGGTTCGTGGAGGCCCTCGGCACCATCCCGGCCCACCGCCGCCTGGCCGCCCGGACCCGGGAGAGCCTGGCCGCGGGGCGCTACCGGGCGGTCATGCTGGTGGATTACCCCGGATACCATTTGCGCTTCGCCCCCCAGGTCACCGCCCTCAAGGTGCCCGTCCTCTACTATATCGCGCCGCAGCTCTGGGCCTGGGCTCCCGGCCGCATCAAGCGGATGCGGGGAAACGTGCGCCAACTCGCGGTCATCCTCCCGTTCGAGGAGCGCTTCTTCCGGGAGCGCGGCGTTCCGGCGACCTTCGTCGGTCACCCGCTCAAGGACCGGCCCCCGCTTCCGTCCCGCGACGAAGCCCGCCGCATCCTCAAGCTCGATGCCCGGCGGCCGGTCCTCGGCATCTTTCCGGGGAGCAGACGGCAGGAAGTCGCGCACATGTGGACCCGCTTCCGGGACGGGGCGCTTGAGGTCAGGGCGGCGATGCCCGACGTTCAGTTGGTAGTCGCGGGCACCACTCGCGCCGAGTACCCGGACCCCCGCGAAATCCCGATCGCGTACGGTGACCCCGGCCTGGTTTTCGCCGCCGCCGACGCCGGACTTTGCAAGTCGGGAACGACGACGCTCGAGGCGGCACTCGCCGATCTCCCGATGGCCATCGCCTACCGGATGAACGGACTGTCGTACTTCATCGCCCGGCGCCTGCTCCGAGTGCCGAACGTGGGACTCGTCAATCTGGTGGCCGAGCGGGAACTGGCGCCCGAGCTCCTCCAAGGCCAGGCGAATCCGCGTGCCCTCGCACGATCCGTCATGCCGCTCCTCGATCGCGACGGACACCCCGCCCGTGCACAGCGCGAAGGCCTGGCCCTGGTGCGTGAGCGGCTCGGCCCCCCGGGCGCCGCCGAGCGTGTGGCCGACCTCGCGGCGGAGCTCCTGGGGTGAAGCTCACGTTCGCCGAGCCCGTCCTCTCGAAGGTGGGACAATGGCTCATCAGGCTCCTCGCGCGTACCTGGCGTTTCCGGGTCTCGGGCGAAGGGCCTGTGACGGAACTGATCGCCCAGCGGCGCCCTTACATCCTCGCGCTCTGGCACAGCCGCATCCTGCCGTTGCTCTTCTCGCATCGCGATCGCGGCATCGTCCTGCTGATCAGCAAGCACCGGGATGGCGGCCACCTCGCCGACCTTGCCTCGGGGCTCGGTTACTCGGCCGTGCGGGGGTCGACCAACCGGGGCGGGGAGATCGGCCTGCTCGGCCTCATCCGCGCACTCGAAGTGGGGAACATCGTGGCGGTGACCCCTGACGGCCCCCGCGGACCCGCCGAGAAGGTGCAGGCGGGGATCGTATCGGCGGCGCGGCATGCGTCGGCGGCCATCGTGCCGATCACCGCCAACGCGAGCGCCGAGTGGCGACTGCCGACGTGGGATCGGATGCGGATCCCGAAGCCCTTCGCACGCGTGAACGTCGTCTTCGGCGCACCGATCGTGCTCGGGCCCGCCAAGGACGATGCGCGCCGTGCATTGGGAGATCTCGAGCGGGTGCTTACGGCTCTTGGGGCATCTTCGTGATCCGCCTCGTCCGGTGGCTCTGGGAGGGTGAAGGCATCACCGGGTGGATCGTGAGAGTGGCTTTCCTGCCGCTCGCTGTCGTCTATAGAGCGGTGATGTGGGGCCGCGAGATCGCCTACCGGCACGGGTTGGTGATGACGTCGTCCCTCCCACTCCGGTCAATCTCCGTCGGGAACCTCACCGTCGGCGGAACGGGGAAGACACCGGTATCCGCGTGGCTTGCGGACTGGTTCCTGCGACATGGTGCCAGACCGGCGATCCTGCTCCGCGGCTACGGGGACGATGAGCCGATGGTGCATGCCCGGCTCGTGCCGAAGGCCGTGGTCCAAGCCAATCCCGATCGGCGGGCCGGCGCCATGGCGGCCGCGCGCGCCGGCGCCGACCTCCTCGTGCTCGATGACGCCTTTCAGACCCTGGGGATCCGGCGCGACCTCAACCTCGTGTTGGTTGCGGTCGAACACTTGGCCTATTCCCCGTTTCCACTTCCCGCCGGACCCTGGCGGGAGGGCTGGGGCGGATTGGGCCGTGCCGACGGCATCATCGTCACCCGAAAACGGGAGTCCGCAGAGAGTGCGGCCGTCCTCGCCGACCGCCTCGCCAAGAGGTGGCCCAAGACTCCCGTCGGCATCGCGCACCTCGCCATCTCCGGATTCGAGGGCTTGCGGTCGGGTCAACCTTTGGCGGGGGAGACTCTCGCCGGACGGCGCCTGCTGGCCGCGGCCGGTATCGCCGACCCCGACTCCTTTGCAGCACAGCTCCGGGAGCGCGCGGGGAAGTCCGGGGCAGTGCAACTTGTGACGTACCAAGACCATCACGCCTACAGCGACCGTGACGTGGCGGAACTGCTAAGCGCCGCTACCACAGCCGATTATGTTGTAGTCACTGAAAAGGACGCCGTGAAACTCCGTTCCCGTTGGCCCGCAGAGGCGCGCGAGCCGCTGGTGGCGACACTCGGCGTTCAATGGGAGCGGGGACAAGAGGCCTTCGAGGCGCTGTTGTCCACCCTTATCAATTCCTCCACTCCGGCGATATGAGCGACGCGATTATCCGTCCCGAGAAAGACACGTTCCTGGCCGAGGAGAATCCGTTCGAAGCCATGATGGAGCGCTTCGATCACGCGGCCAAACTCCTGAACCTGGATCCCGGCCTCTACAAGATCCTCCGGCACCCCGAGAAGCAACTGATCGTCTCGGTGCCCGTGCTCCGGGACAACGGCGACGTCGAGGTCTACACCGGCTATCGCGTCCTCTACAACACGTCGCGCGGTCCGGCGAAGGGCGGCATCCGGTTCGACTTGAACGTCACGCTCGACGAGGTGAAGGCCCTCGCGGCGTGGATGACGTGGAAGTGCGCCGTGGTGAACATCCCGTTCGGTGGGGCCAAGGGTGGCGTCATCTGCGATCCCACGACCATGTCCATGGCCGAGCTGGAGCGGGTGACCCGCCGCTATACCTCGGGGATCATCGACGTATTGGGACCCGACTCCGACGTGCCGGCTCCCGACGTGAATACCAACGAGCGGGTGATGGCGTGGATCATGGACACCTACTCGATGCACAAGCGGCACACAGTGACGGCGGTGGTCACCGGGAAGCCGGTCGAGATGGGTGGGTCGCTGGGCCGCCGCGAGGCGACCGGGCGCGGGTGCATGTTCGTCACCCGCGAGGCGCTGAAGCGCATCGGCATCCCGATGAATCAGGCGCGCGTCGCCGTCATGGGCTTCGGGAACGTCGGCTCGATCTCCGCCGACCTGCTCGCCAAGGAAGGCGCGACCATCGTGGCCGTGTCGGACAAATCGGGCGGGCTGATCAACCCCAAGGGCCTCGATGTCCCCGACCTGATTCAATGGGTACGCGAACACCGCCAGCTGGCCGGGTATCCGAAGGCGGAGGCGATCACCAACGAACAGCTGATCACCTGCGACTGCGACGTGCTGGTGCCCGCCGCCCTCGAGAACGTCATCACGTCCAAGAACGCGCCCAAGATCAAGGCGAAGATCATCTGCGAGGGCGCGAACGGGCCCACCACACCGGGCGCCGACAAGATCCTCCAGGACAAGGGGATCTTCGTCATTCCGGACATCCTCGCGAATGCCGGCGGCGTGACCGTCAGCTACTTCGAGTGGGTGCAGGACCGGGGCGGCTACTTCTGGGATGAGGCGACCGTGAACAACCGCCTCGAGCAGATCATGGTGAAGTCGTTCAATGACGTGGTGGCTCTGGCGGACAAGCACAAGGTCAACACCCGGATCGCGGCATACATGCTGTCCATCGACCGGGTGGCCGCCATGCACCGGTTGCGTGGGATGTATGCCTGATGAAGTATCGCGTCGTCGCGGTGGGCCGCATGAAGGATGCGGCACTCCGCGCGGCGTGTGACGGGTACCTGGAGCGGCTCTCCCACTACGCCAAGGTCGACGAATCGGAAGTGAAGGACGAGGCGCGTCTGCTGGGGGTCATCCCGGCGGGGACGCGCCTCGTCGCGTTGTCGCGGACCGGGGACCCGTGGTCGTCGCGTGATCTGGCGAACCAGACCGAGCGCTGGGAGCGGGAGGCCCGGGACGTGGTCTTCGCCATCGGTGGCGCCACGGCGTTGCCGGATGACGTGATGAAGAGGGCCGAGGACGTCTGGTCCCTCTCCGCTCTGACGTTGCCCCATGAGCTGGCCCGAGTGGTGGTGTTGGAGCAGCTCTATCGCGCCTACACGATGAGGCGGGGGGAGCCTTATCACCGCGGACCCTGATCTCACGCCCGAAGCACGGCACGGGTTGCTCGCGGCAGCCCGCATGGCCCTGGAGCACGCACTACGCCGCGGGTTGCCGGTCTCGATCAATCTTCCCGCCGTTCGCCGGGGAGCTTTCGTGACCCTCCGGATTGGGGGTGAGCTTCGAGGATGCCTCGGGCACATCAGCGCCGATCGGCCCCTCGGCGACTTGATTCCTGGATTGGCGGTTTCGGCGGCGCGAGACGATCCCCGGTTTCCGCCGCTCACCCCAGACGAGCTGGGCCGCGTGAGGATCGAGATTTCGGTGCTTACGACCCCCGCGCCGGTCGACCCCTTGGACCCCGAGTCGATCCTGATCGGGCGGGACGGGTTGATCGTCGAACGGGGGAGCGCCCGAGGTCTCTTGCTGCCCCAGGTAGCCCCGGAGCTCCGGTGGGTACCGGCCCAGTTCCTGGACGCGACCTGCGAGAAGGCGGGGCTCCCAAGGGGTTGCTGGCGTGAACCAGGGACCCGGGTTCTGACGTTTCAAGCGGACGTCTTCGACGAGGAGAGCAAGGAATGATGCCGCGGGTGCTCGCGACTCCGATTACCGCCGACGTGCGCAGGCCCAGGGCCGGCGTGCCGCATCGCGTGTCACCTGACGTGCTCGAGGCCGTGCTCCCCGGTCCGGGGCGGGACCGGCTTGGGAAGAGCGAGGTCCTGGTAGTGACCACCGGGCAACAGCCCGGGCTGTTCACCGGGCCCTTGTATACCATTCACAAGGCGCTCTCCGCGGTGGCCCTGGCCGCCCGATTGGAGCGGGAGCGTCAGGTGCCGGTGGTGCCCGTGTTCTGGGTAGCGGGCGACGACGCCGACTTCGCGGAAGCGAACCACTGCGCTTTTCTCGATGCGGCGGGAGATGCGCATGCTCTCGTCCTGCGTGAACGTCCTGCCGACGCTCCCCAGCTCTCCCTTTTCCGGGAACGCTGCGGAGACGACGCCGCCAGGGCTCTCGAAGCCTTCCGCATCAGGACGCCCGACAGCGAGTTCAAGGCCGCGGTCCTCGGTTGGCTCGGCAGCGCCTATCACCCCGACGCGAATCTGGCGGACGCCTTCGCGGACGCGATCAACGGACTCCTCGCATCACACGGTCTCGCGGTGTTTCGGGCACACGCCCCTTCCGCCAAACGGGCCGCCGCCCCGTCGCTCCTGAAAGCGCTCGACGTCGTACTGCCTGACGGGCTGTCGCCGGTGTTGGTGGAAGGCAAGCTGGGGCGGGACCGCCTGCGGGCAGACGGGAAGATGTTCGTCACCAGACGCAGCGAGGAGCGTTTCAGCCGCGCCGATCTCGAAGGAGTCGCCAGGACCGCGCCCGAGCGGCTTTCACCGAACGTCCTGATGCGTCCGGCCGTCGAAGCGGCCCTCTTTCCCACGGTCGCGTACTGCGCCGGCCCCGGGGAGCTCCAGTACCTTCCCGATGCAGCGCCTTGTCACGCCGCCCTTGGCCTGACCCCGCAGACGCCCGTCCCACGCTGGTCCGGGGTCCTGCTTGAGTCGAAGGTTGAGAAGGTGCTCGAACGGCATCGAATCACCGTGGATGACCTGAAGCCACCCGCCGGAGCGCTCGAGGGCCGCATCGCCAAGGGGGCGCTGCCCCCGGAGACACTCGAGCTGCTCGAGCGTCTGCGGACCTCCTTGACCACCGACTACGACGCCCTGGCCAAGTCCGCGGCCACGATCGATCCGACGCTCGAACGAACCGTGCAGTCGACCCGCAACCAGGCCCTCGGCGGCACCCAGGAGATCGAAAAGAAGCTGGTCGCCAGCGTCAAGCGGACGCACGAGACCCTCACCGGGCAGATCGTGAAGGCACGCGCCGCGCTGTACCCCCTCGGCGCGCCGCAGGAGCGTTCGCTGACAATCGCCTCCTTCCTGCTGCGCTACGGCCCGAGCCTCGTGGACGAGCTGGCGCGCGAGGTGGCGCGCTGGACCGACGCTCTCTAGAATCCTTCGTATGTGGGAAATCGTCCTCGGCGCGGTGCTGTTCATCGCCCTCCTCATCCCGATCACGGCCATCCTGGTGGATTCACCA
>DASUBP010000168.1:0-5247 GCA_035763205.1 Gemmatimonadales bacterium | reverse complement strand
ATCGGTCAGCCGGTGGTGTTCGAGCCGGACTTCACGCGCGCGCTGGAGATGGTGCAGGAAGGCGCCGCCACGACGTTGGTGACGGGCTCATTTCACACCGTCGGCGACGCGCTCGCCGCCTTGCCCGGGTTTGCGCCAGTCGGCTAAATTGTTGTGATGCAAGGGAAAGCGCTTCCCGGCTTCCGTGATTTCTACCCTGACGAACTGGCACTCCGCAATCACATCTTCGCTACCTGGCGAGGGGTAGCGGCACGTTACGGCTTCGAGGAGTACGACGGTCCCCCGCTGGAACCCCTCGAGCTGTACACCCAGAAGTCCGGGGAAGAGATCGTCGGGCAGCTCTACAACTTCCGTGACAAGGGGGACCGGGACGTCGCGCTGCGGCCCGAGATGACCCCTACGCTCGCCCGGATGGTCGGGGCTCGCGCGCAGGCCCTCAAGAAGCCCATTCGCTGGTTCTCCATCCCCCAGCTCTTCCGGTACGAACGGCAGCAACGGGGCCGGCTTCGAGAGCACTTCCAGCTGAACATGGACCTGATCGGCGAGGCGGGGCCGTTGGCGGACGCCGAGCTGATCGCCGCCGCCATCGACATCATGCGGGGGTTCGGGCTCTCCGCCAAGGACGTGCAGGCCAGGATTTCGGACCGGCGGGTGCTGAAGGCACTGCTTCTGGGGAACGGACTGACGGAGGCCCAGCTCCCGACCGCGTTCGCCGCCATCGACAAGGCTGAGCGGGACCCGATGGACGTGTTGGAGCGGAAGCTCGGGGAGGCGGGAATCGGGAAGCGGGAAACGGGAAACGTGTTTGCGATCGCCGCCTTGCGGGATTGGAGTGCGGTCAAGGAAGCGTTGGGGAAGGTGCGGGGAGGGGCCGAGGCGGGGGAGCCGCTCGAGCAATCCCTGAGCGCCCTCAAGGCGATGGGGCTGGGCGACTACGCGACCGTGGACATGACCATCGTCCGCGGGCTCGCCTACTACACCGGGACGGTGTTCGAGCTGTTCGACACCGGACGTACCCTGCGGGCCATCTGCGGGGGTGGCCGCTACGACGGGCTCCTGAAGGCGCTCGGGGGTGTCGACCTCCCGGCACTCGGATTCGGGATGGGCGATGTGGTGCTCGGTGAGCTGCTCAAGGAACGAGACAAAGGCGCCGGGAAGCCGGGAGCCGTGCACGCCTTTCTCGTGGGGATCTCCGGTGATGACGTACCGTTCATCCTCGAGCTGGCTCACCACCTTCGCGACCAGGGGATTGGTGTCGAGTACGCGCTCAAGCAGGGCAATATCCGGAAACAACTCGAGCTGGCGGCCGCACGGGGCGCCGCGCGAGCGGTGATCCTCGGCCCTGATGAACGCGCCGCCGGTGTAGCCGTGGTGCGGGACCTCAACGCGGGCACTGAAGTAAAGGTGCCCCTGACCTCGATTCGAAACGGATCATTCCAGTAATGGCTCAAGCGGAAAAGATCACCCCACGCGCCAAGGATTTCAGCGAGTGGTACAACGACGTGATCATGCAGGCTCAGCTCGCGGATTATTCCCCCGTGCGCGGCTGCATGGTCATCCGCCCCCTCGGCTACCGGATCTGGGAGCTGATGCAGCGCGCGCTGGACGACATGTTCAAGGCGACGGGGCATCAGAACGCCTACTTCCCCCTCTTCATTCCGCAGAGCTTCCTGTCCAAGGAGGCCGAGCACGTCGAGGGCTTCGCGAAGGAAGTCGCGGTGGTCACGCACACGCGGCTCAGAGCGACGGGGAAGACCGGAGCGGACGCGGTCGAGCCTGATCCGGCATCCGAGCTGGAAGAGCCGCTGGTGGTGCGTCCGACGTCGGAAACGATCATCTACGCGATGTTCGCGAAGTGGATCCAGAGCTATCGCGACCTGCCCCTGCTCATGAATCAGTGGTGCAACATCGTCCGCTGGGAGCTCCGCACCCGCCTGTTCCTGCGGACCACGGAGTTCCTCTGGCAGGAAGGGCACACCGCGCACGCTACGGAAGCGGATGCGGAGGCCGAAGCGCGGCAGATGCTGGGTGTCTACCGGAAGTTCCAGGAAGAGTGGGTTGCCATGCCGGTGCTGACGGGCAAGAAGACCGAGAGCGAGAAGTTCGCCGGCGCCCTGCGCACCTACGCGGTCGAAGCACTGATGCAGGACAACAAGGCGCTCCAGGCGGGAACCTCTCACAACCTGGGCCAGAACTTCGCGCGCGCCTTCAATGTCCAGTACCAGACCGCGGCCGGTGGGCTCGACTTCGTGTGGAACACGTCCTGGGGCGTGTCCACCCGCATGATCGGCGGGCTGATCATGACGCACTCCGACGACAACGGGCTCGTGGCGCCCCCGCGGCTGGCGCCGATCCAGGTCGTGATTGTCCCTATCTGGAAATCCGATGAAGAGAAGGGGCAGGTGTCAGGGGTCGGGGGTCAGGTAAAGGACGCTCTGGCCAAGGCCGGGATTCGGGTCGAGCTGGACCTCCGGGACATGAAGCCGGGCGCCAAGTATTTCGACTGGGAGGCGAAGGGGGTGCCGCTCCGTCTCGAGATCGGGCCCCGCGATATCGCCGCCGGACAGGTGATGGCCGCCCGTCGCGTGAAGAGTGCGACCGGTGGAAAGGCGCCTCTGGGCTTGAATGATCTGGTCACCGCGGTCCCGAAGTTGCTCGAGGAGATCCAGCACGAGCTCTTCGAGGCCGCGAAGGCCCGCCGCGAGGCGAACTCCATCCGGGGCGTCAACAAGACGCAATTCCTGGAGTTCATGAACGGTACCGGCGGGTTCGCCTACGGCGGGTTCTGCGGCTCGGGCGACTGCGAAGCGCAGATCAAGACCGAGACGGCCGCCACCATCCGCGTCCTTCCGGACCCCGAGTTCCAGTCACCGGAAAAGCCGCGCACCTGCATGTGGTGCGGGATGCCGAGCGTGGCGGAGGCGGTGTGGGCGCAGGCATACTAGGCCTCGATCCCGCGCTTCTCACCGCCGTCGCCAAACGGGTGGGGACTCCCACCTACGTTTACGGTGCCAACCTGATCCGGGCGCAGTACCACGCCTTGGAGGACGCACTCCGGGCCGGGGGAACGCCGCACCGGATCTGCTACGCCATCAAGGCCAACGGTTCCCTCGCCGTCCTCCGGGTCCTCAAGGGCCTCGGCGCGGGAGCGGACATTGTTTCCCTCGGGGAGCTGGCGCGCGCGCTCCGTGCGGGCTTCCCCCCCGAGTCGATCGTCTTTTCAGGTGTCGGGAAGACCGCGGATGAGCTGGATGCCGCGATCAAGTCATGCGTGGGGCAGATCAACATCGAGTCGCCCAGCGAGCTCGACGCCGTAATCGCGGCGACGGCTCGCGTGGGGAAGCATGCCGGCGTCGGGATCCGCGTAAACCCCGACGTCCAGACGAACACGCATCCGTACACCAAGACGGGGGACAAGACCGCCAAGTTCGGGGTGCCGTTCGATGAAGTGGTGACCGTGGCACGCAGGATCAAGGTGGAGTCGAGGCTCACGCTCAAAGGTCTGGCGATGCACATCGGGTCCCAGATCACCGAGGTGGAGCCGTATCGCCGCGGCGCGGTCAAGCTCCTGGAGCTGGTGGCGGCGGTGCGCGCGACGGGGATCACGACCATCGACAACGTCGATGTCGGTGGCGGGTTGGGGGTGCGATATCACGAGGAGAAGGTGCCGGCGCTCAAGGATTGGGTGGACGCGGTGGCGCCGCCGATCCGGGCCGCCGGCCTCACGCTCCATTGCGAGCCGGGACGGTTCCTCGTCGCCAATGCCGGATTGTTGCTCACCCGTGTGCTCTATCAGAAGCATGCGGGTGGCAAGGACTATTGTATCGTGGACGCCGGCATGACCGATTTCGTCCGTCCCAGTCACTACAACGCCTACCACGAAATCATTCCCCTGAGCGATGCGGGGAGGGGGGAGCGCTCGGTGAACGTCGTCGGGCCGATTTGCGAGACCGGCGATTTCCTGGCACTCGACCGCAAGCTGCCGCCGGTGGCGCCTGGCGACGTCCTGGCGGTGTTGGGCACCGGCGCGTACGGCTTCGTCATGAGCTCTACGTACAACGCGCGGCCGCGCCCCCCCGAGGTCCTGGTGGAAGGGGACAAGTATTACGTGGCCCGCGAGCGGGAAACGATCGAAGATCTGTTTCGGGGTGAAGTTCTGGAACCACAAACATGGTTTACCTCATGAACAGAATCCTCATCCTCGACTACGGCTCGCAGTTCACCCAACTCATCGCCCGCCGGATCCGCGAGGCCCACGTCTACTGTGAAATCCATCCGGGAGACAAAGGCCGCGACCTCGCCTTCGTAAAGGCGTTCGCTCCGCAAGGCATCATCTTTTCGGGTGGGCCGGCGTCGGTCTTCGCCAAGGGCGCGCCCAGTGCCGATCCGGCCATCCTCGATCTGGGGATTCCGATTCTCGCCATCTGCTACGGGCTCCAGCTCGTGGCCTACATCGGTGGCGGCAAGGTGGTGGCCTCTCCCGAACAGGAATACGGGCGAGCCGACGTCACGGTGAAGGTGGCCGAGGGGATCTTCCAGGGATTCGAAGCGGGCCGGGCCATCACCGTCTGGGCCAGTCATTCGGACCGCATCGAGGTGCCGCCGCCCGGCTTCAAGGTCATTGCCTCCTCGGCCAACGCGCCCATCGCGGGGCTCGCGCACGAGACCAAGCCGGTGATGGGCGTGCTCTTCCATCCGGAAGTGGCACACACGGTCCGGGGCGGAGAAATCATCCACAACTTCCTGTTCGGCATCTGCAAGTGCACGCCTGACTGGACGGCGGGGCACTACATCGAGCAGGAGATCGCGAAGATCCGGAATACCGTGGGCCCCGCCAGGCGCGCGATCTGCGGGTTGTCTGGTGGCGTCGACTCGGCGGTGGCCGCGGCGCTGGTCCATCGCGCGATCGGCGACCGTCTCACCTGCATCTTCGTGGACCATGGGTTGCTTCGCGAGAACGAACGGCAGCAGGTCGAGCAGACGTTCCGGAAGCATCTCGGGATCGACCTTCGGGTGGTGGACGCCAGCGCCCGGTTTCTCAAGGAGCTGGCCGGCATCGAGGATCCCGAGGAGAAGCGTCGGCGGATCGGGCATACGTTCATCGATGTATTCGAGGACGCGGCGAAGCACGTGTCGGGAGACGTCGGATTCCTGGTGCAAGGGACCCTCTATCCGGACGTCATCGAGTCGTCTTCTCCGAAGGGTGGTCCGTCGGTCACGATCAAGACGCACCACAACGTCGGCGGC
>DASUBP010000167.1:0-3399 GCA_035763205.1 Gemmatimonadales bacterium | reverse complement strand
GTCGGCATGGGTGGTGGCGCGCTGCGTCGGCGCCGCAAACAGGCGGCTGAGAAGACCGCGGCCTGACCCCGCGGATTCCACGCCTGGAGAGCCCGGCCTAGAGAGCCGGGCTCTTTTTTTGCTACCTTTGGGGCTGATGACCACCCACTATTTCAGCGTCGACGTCGAGGAGTACTTCCAGGTCTCGGCCTTCGAGGGAAGCGTCCCTCGCGCCAGCTGGGAGCACCTCCCGTCACGCGTCGAGGCGTCCGTCTACGGAATCCTCGACCTCTTGGCCCGCCACGGGGCCCGGGGCACGTTCTTCACCCTCGGGTGGGTGGCGGAGCGCCATCCGCAGATGATCCAGCGGATCGCGGCGGCCGGTCACGAGGTGGCCAGCCACGGATGGGACCACGTCCGCGTCACGCATCAAACCCCCGACGAATTCCGTGCGTCCGTGAAGCGGTCCAAGGCCTGCCTCGAGCAGCTCACCGGCACGCAGGTCCTTGGATTCCGCGCACCGTCCTTCTCCATCGTGCCGGGGCGCGAGTGGGCGCTCGACATCCTGGTGGAGGAGGGGTACCGCTACGATTCGAGCCTCTTTCCGATCCGGCGTCCCGGGGGTTACGGCTACGCGTCGGCGGGGCGCGACCCGTTCGTGCTCGAGCGCGCCGCCGGGAAGCTCGACGAGCTGCCGCCCGCGACGTTGCGGCGGTTGGGCGTGAACCTGCCGGCGGGCGGTGGTGCGTATTTCCGGATCCTCCCATATGCGCTGGTGCAGAACGCCTTCCGGTACTTCGAGGCGCGAGGTGTGCCGGGGACGTTCTACATGCATCCCTGGGAGATCGATCCCGACCAGCCTCGCCAGCAGGCCAAGTTGTCGTCCCGGCTCCGGCACTACACGGGTCTGTCCCGGACCCTGCCGCGTCTCGAGCGCCTCTTGAGCGAGTTCCGCTTCACAGCCATCGCCGACCGCTTTACCCGCGCCGCGCTCGCCGCGTCGTGACCGGATCCGCCGGTATCGCCGTCGCCCCGTTCACCGGAGCCAGCCAGGATTGGGATGCCCTGGTGGAACGCAGCCCGGGAGGTACGCACTTCCACCGCTGGGGCTGGAAGCAGGTGATGGAGCGGGCCTTCGGCCACGAGTGCACGTTCCTCGGCGCCACGGAGCAGGGCACCCTGCGCGGCGTCCTGCCCCTCACGAGCGTCCGGAGCGTTCTCTTCGGCCGGTTTCTCGTGTCCATGCCCTTCGTCAACTACGGCGGCCCCCTGGGGGACCAGCCGGCGGTGCAGGCCCTGGCTCGCGAGGCGGTCGCGCGCGCCGATCGCACGGGCGTGAAGCTGCTCGAGCTTCGCAGCCGGGTCGAGCTTCCCCTCGACCTGCCGGTGTCGCACCGGAAGATCACCGTCGTCCTCGATCTCCCGACCCGTGACCCAAAAGCCCTCTGGGAAAGCCTTCCCGCCAAGGTACGTTCCCAGATCCGCCGCCCGCAGAAGGAAGGCGTGACGGTCGCTTTCGGTCCCGACCAGCTCGACGGGTTCTACCGCGTGTTCGCGCGTCACATGCGTGACCTCGGCACACCGGTGCAGTCGCGGCGGCTGTTCGAGGAGATCCGGGCGGTGTTTCCGAACGACGTCTGGTTCGGGTGCGCCTGGCTCAAGGGAGAGCCGATCGCGGGCGGGTGCGGCTTCCGGTGGGGGAATGAGTTCGAGATCACCTGGGCGTCGGCATTGCGCGCGCACCAGACCATCGCGCCGAACATGGCGCTTTACTGGGGCTTCCTCGAGCGCTGTGTGGAGCAGGGGGTGACGCTCTTCAACTTCGGGCGTTGTACCCCGGACTCGGGCACTCACCGCTTCAAGCGGCAATGGGGGTCACGCGACGAACCGCTCTGGTGGTACGCGCATGGCGCCGCGACGACTCCATCGCCCGACGATGGCGCGTACAGCTGGGGACCACGGCTCTGGAAGTTCCTGCCCGTCCCCGTCGCCAACGTCATCGGTCCCCGCATCGTCAAGTTCATCCCGTGACGCACAAGGTCCCTGTGCTCGTGTTCGGTACCGGTCTGACGGTGCTCGGCGCCATCAGGTTGCTGCACCGTTCGGGCACGCCGTTCTGGGTGGTGGGGGACGGCGGCGAGCTGGCGGGACATTCACGCTGGTTTCGCACGGCGCCCCCGTCCACGTCGGGCGCCGATCCGGCGAAGGATCTCGCGAGATACCTGTCGGGGCTCCCCTTCGAGCGGGCCGTTCTGCTGCCGTGTTCGGATGCCTGGGTGCAGCGGGTCGCCGCCGTCGCGGCTCGAGTCGCGCCGCGGTTCGTCGCCAGCGTCTCCGCTCCGGAGACCCTCGAGCGGCTCGTCGACAAATGGCATCTCGCGGAAATCCTTCAGGAGCTCGGGCTCCCGCACCCGCGCACCGTCGCGATCGCGGCCACACAGGATCCGGCCTCGGTGCCGGAGGAAGTCCTGAAGGGCGCGTTCATGAAGCCCCGGGACTCCTTGAACTTCTTCGCCCGGTTCGGAGTCAAGGCGTTCCGCATCTCCTCGCGCGCCGAGCTCCGCGAGTGTCTCGGCAGGCTCGCGGGAACAGGTCTCGAAGTGCAACTTCAGGAATACATCCCCGGCCCGCCGGGCAACCACTACTTCGTCGACGGATTCAGGGATCGTAACGGCCGGGTGACGGGCACGCAGGCTCGTCGCCGCATGCGGATGTATCCCCCGGATTTCGGCAACAGCACGAGCTTCGAGTCGATCCCGCCCTCGGACGTCCAGCCCGCGGTGGACGCGATGACCCGCTTGCTCGCTCATCTCAAGTTCCGGGGAGTGTTCAGTGCCGAATTCAAGCGCGACGATCGCGACGGCGTCTTCCGGCTCATCGAGGTGAACGTGCGACCCTGGTGGTATGTGGAATTCGCGGGGCGCAGCGGCATGGACGTCACCGCCATGGTCGTGCGGGATGCGCTGGGGGAGCCCGTGGAACCCGCGCGGCCGTCGCGGGCGGGACGCCGGTGTGTGTATCCCTACTACGACTACTTCGCCTGCCGTGAGGGCCTGCGGGATGGCACGCTCACGCTGGGTGGGTGGCTCCGGTCGTGGGCAGGCGCCGAACAGCCCGTGTTCCGCTGGTCAGATCCCTGGCCGGCACTGTCGGCCTCGGCGCATATCCTGTGGGGAAAGGTGCGTCGCCTGGCGGGTGGCGGGGCCCACACCTAGGTGGCTGCCGCACTCACCGTCGGAGAGGTCGGCGAAGGCGAGTACGGGCGTTGGGAGAAGTTCATCGCGGCCGCTCCGGGCGGCAGCGTCTACAGCACGCCCGGATATCTCGACGCGCTCTGTACGGCGGCCGGCGGGCGCTTCCGACTGCTCGCGGCCCGGCAAGGTGAGGAGATCGCCGGGGGTGTGGCACTCTACGAGCGTG
>DASUBP010000166.1:0-12060 GCA_035763205.1 Gemmatimonadales bacterium | reverse complement strand
TCCGCCGAACCAGCCGAACGCCTTCTGGGTCCCGTGACCGACGAACAGGGCTCCGACGACGAGCCTGAGGAAGAGCAGCGCGAGATTGGTCCACATACCGACGGCCTCCAGTTGAGTTTGCTCGAATTCGAGCTAGTTTCGAGTTGCCTCACTGGGAACCGCCGGGCCCGCTTCCAGGTTCCCAGAGCAGGGGGGATATGTCGCAGAATGGAGCATCGGGCCGGGATCCGGCCCTGGAACTGTGGATCGTGCTGGCCCGCGCGTTCGACGCCGTCGGGCGGCACGCCCGTGCCCAGGTCACCCACCACGGGCTGGCGGACACGGAGTTCGGCATCCTGGAAGTGCTGTATCACAAGGGACCCCTGCCCGTCTGCGAGGCCCAGCGGCGGATCCTGCTCCAGAGCGGGAGTACGGCGTACGTAGTCGACAAGCTGGAGAGGAAACAGCTGGTCCGGCGGACCCCGAATCCGCGGGACAAGCGGGGCACTCTCCTGGTGCTGACGTCAAAAGGGCGCGCGCTCATGTCGAAGGTCTTCCCGGAACACGCGGCGACGCTTCAGCGGGCGATGCGCGGATTGTCGAAAGCGGAGATGAAACGCGCGGCGGCCCTGGTCCGGAAACTCGGCCTGACCGCGGCGGCTACAACCCTTGATGAAATCCCAGGGTGATGGCGTGATAACGGAAGGCGCCCACCGTGTTCGACCCCGCCGAGTTCGTGTAGAGTCCCTGCAGCGTGATCTCGCCGCCATTCCAGTTGTGTGACAGCGTGGCGGTGAGGTGCCACTCGCCCTGCCACGGGAACGTGCTGAAGACCTGCTGACCGCCCATGCCTCCGTCCATCCGCAGGCCCCAAGCCCCCCGACGCAAATTGTAAATGCCGCGCGCCTCGACCACCGTAAACCGGTCCGGGGAGAAGTAGCCATGCCCGGCGTTCGCCGTCTGGTATCCCATCATGCGTCCGAACGCGCCGACCGACACCCCATGCCCCAATCCCCCCAACACACCCGCGATCCACGACAGCCGCCGGTTGCCGTCTGAAAACCACGTGGCACTCGATCCGCCCGAGATGGAAATCGCCGGCTTGGGGTCCAGATCGAACGAGAAGTCGAGATTGTTGATGGTGAACCCGCTGTCGATCAGCGTCGCGGTCTCGTCGAACGCCGACCGGGAATACCCCAGGCCGAGGGCGGCGAACGGAGCGGGCTGCCAGGAGAGACCGAGTTGAGCGGTCAGGGGAGTGTGATCTCCCAAATCCGACACCAGCCGCCGGGCGCCCAGTCCGGCGCGCGCGCCGAAGCCACGGGCGAGAGGGAACGCCGCCAGGCCGGCCAAGCCGAAGCTCGAATTATGGTGGAAGCCGTCCGCGGAGCGGCGCCAGCCCGCGGTGAGGGTGCCGCGGGCGTCACCCGTCACCGGGCCTGAGAGCCAGAGGTCCTGATAGTAGAAGGACTCGTCGTCCGAGTCGCCGGCACCCGTAAACGACGTTCCGAAATCGGCGCGCACCGCCGCACGCAGAATCCTCTCGAGATCGCGGGCTGACGCGTCACCAGGTGCCACCGCCCGGGCCCGATCCACATACGCACGGGCCAGTCCCGGCTCTCCCTTCCAATAGAGGGTCTGCGCGAGACCTACGAGCAGGGTCGGGTCGTCCGGATGGTCAACCAGCGCCGAGCGCCAGAGTCCTTCGGCGCGATCCAGGTCACCGGCCCATGCCACGCTCTGCGCCCGACCCGCCAGCGCGTCCACCCGGCCCGAGTCAGTGACGAGCGCGGAGTCATACAGGGCGACCGCGTCCGCGGTGTGCCCGGCCCAGGACAACACGCGCGCCTGCGCCACCATCAAGTCGGCGTTGGCCGGGTCGAGCTGGCGGGCCCGGGCGAAACGCCGCAGGGACCGGTCCATCTGGTTGTCCCAGCTGTCGAGCAAAGCCAGGCGCCACAGCGCCCGCTCGTTGAGCGAGTCCGCCGAGAGTACTTCCTCGTACAGGGTTCTGGCCCGCGCGAAATCCCCGGCGACGAATGCGGAATCCGCGCGCAGGATCTGCCCCGCCACGGGCGTGGCGGCGATGAGAGCGGCGAGGACCGGCACGAGAATCCGTTTCACCATTTGCTCCACAGATCGCGGATGGCGAAGTATGCGGCCTTGAGCCGCTCGTGAGATACCGGCATCTCCCATCCGGGCCACCGGTAGGTCGGTCCCGGCGCCAAGCGGTCCTGCTCCGCTCCCGCCCTGCCCAACACCGCGACGCCGAACCGGAAGCCGTCCGTCGTATCGGTTTCGAAACCCTGCCGCGCCGAAATGCCGGTCAACACTTCGTGGGATGAAGGGTCGGTCACGTTCAACAGCCCCCAGGGGATCCGGACCTCGACCAGGTTCGCGGGGGTGTCCACGTACCAATCGGACAGGGTTGATTCCCCTTGGGTGCCGAACCGCAGCCGCCCCCGATCCGTGCCGCCCGCGGGGAAGGTCCGTCCGTCCCGGGCGATGCGCCAGCGGTTGGTCGTCACCCACATCGAATCCCAAACGCCCGTCCGGCTCGTGCGCCTCACCCGGGCGCCATACTGATAGAAGGCATCCAGGGCCGTGGGCCCCATTCCCGGCCTGGGTACGAGGTAGGGGTTGTACCAAGGGGTCACCCACATCCGTCCGGTGGTGTCCCTCAACGTCAGCGCGAATTCGTATCCCGTCGAATCGGCGGACTTGAGCCCCGGCAGCACGAATTGCCCCGCGCTCCGGCCGTACGTGTCGATACCCACCACGTAACTCCCACCCTCCGCCGGCGCGGCGCCCTCGATGGCCAGATAGAGGTACGCGGCGTCCGATCCCACGCGCAGAGTCACCGACGCATCGCGTTCGAGCGCCGTGAGCGCGCGCCACTTCGCCGGGTCGCCGCCGAGGACGGGGAGTGTCGCCGTGTCCCCGGAGTACTCCCCGAGCAGCCCGTAGTTCTGCTCAGCGTCCATCGCGTTGTGCCAGAGCCTGGTCCGCTCGGCGGGCCTTTCCAGGTCGATCACCGCCCAGTTGTGCTTGAACCACTCGTCGATCCACGCGAAGAGCACGCCGCCGGCAAGCCCCGCCTCGCGGATCTCGGTGGTAAGCCGGACGTCGTACTTCGCCTGGGCCTGCTCGTCATGACCGCCATGATCGATTCCTTCTGGCTGCCGGTGCGCATCTCCCCGGGAAGACGGGACGCCGTACTCCGAGATGATGATGGGCATCCCCGGGTAGTGCTGCTTCAAGTCGAGCAGATAGCCGAAGTAGTGGGACGGGCCATATGACGACCTGGCCTTCCCGTACTCCGGGTCCAGGTCCATGAAGTCGGGATAGTACGGATATGCGTGGTACGACACGTACCACCCCCCGAGATTTGCCGGCGTGGAATGGACCAGCGCGGCGTCGAGGGACTGGGCGTCGTTGTCGTACTCTTTCAGAGACGGGTTCGCCGGTATGCCGTGTGCCCGGCGCAGCGCGATTTCCTCGGCGGCGGTCGTCTCCGTAGGGTGGTGCAGGGGATCGAGCGTCGGCCAGTTGGTATAGGCGATCGGGCGCGACGCATGATACAAATCCCACTCGAGTCCCAGCATCGAGTCACACTGCGCCGCCATCCAACGGTCCGCGGGAGTGCCGTGCCGCATCGCCAGAAAGCGGCCCGTGAAGGTCGTGTCGGCCGGATGCAGCGAGTCGAACGCCACGATCGTGGACGGTTCCCACTCCCGGCCGATCAGGTATGCGAGGGTGTGGCCGGACACGTCGGCGTCGTATCGGCCATACGAGTGTCCCGGGCGGGCCCCGATGACCGCGTGGCCGTGGATGATGTCCACTACCCGGCGCATCTCCGCGAGAAAATCCGTGCGCCACGCTGGGTTGTCGTAGTCGTCCCCGGGGGGCGGCTCCGCCCATACGCCGTGAATGAGCCACAAGGCCTGGGTCGGGTGCGCGTCGTTCCAATCCTTCAGCGCGCGATAGAACACCGGCGGATGCACCGTGTACACGCGCACGACATTCGCGTGCGCGGCCGCCATCAGCGAGAGCCACCGCGTGTACGTGGACTCCGCCTGCGGAAACTCGGTCGGGAATTTCCCGGGCAAGGCGGCGCCAAGGTTGATCCCCCGCAAGTAGAAGTTCTGCCACCCCGAAGGCGTGCGGATCTCGAAGTGATCACCGGCGGTTCGCGCCGGCACTTGAGGGGAATCAGGGCGCCTGGGGGAGGGGAGTGGCGGGGTGACACCCAGCGCCAGCAGTTCGGACTCCGCGTCCGGGTAGTGTGGCGCGATCTGGAGCGCGCGCCGGAACGCCGCAACGGCTGCGTCACGATGCCCCAGGCGCCGGGAGACGATTCCCAGGCCATACTGCGCTTCGGCGTCCGCCGAGTCGGAGGTCGCGGCGCGGAAACTGGCGTCCGCCTCGTGCAGACGCCCCAGCCGCAGCAGAGCCAGCCCCATCCCGGTGCGGGCCCCACGGATCCCGGGGCACAGAGAGTCCGCCGACGCAAAGGCCTCCACGGCTACCTGGGCCCGCTCGGCCCGGTATGCTCGCCATCCCTCGTCGAGCGCGGCTCGCGCCGAGGAGTCGTGCGGGCAAAGCGATTGAAGAAGGAGAAGAGCCGGCAGCAGCATATCCAACGGAATATACGATTAGATTCCGCACCCTATGGCACGCTCCCACAACCTCGGCTTTCCTTCCCTCGGCGCGGCGCGCGAACTGAAGCGCGCCACCGAGGGGTATTGGGCGGGAAAACTTCCCGCCGCGGACCTGCTCGAGACGGCGAAGTCCCTCCGCGTCCGGCACTGGACGATGCAGCGCGACGCCGGCATCGACCTGATCCCCGTCAACGACTTCTCCCTGTACGACCGCATGCTCGACACCTGCGCCCTGGTGGGCGCGGTGCCGCCCCGGTATGCGCTCCGCGCCGGGTCGCTGGTGGATCTCGATACGTACTTCGCGATGGCGCGCGGCAGCCAGGGCAAAGGCCGCGACGTCGTGGCGATGGAAATGACGAAGTGGTTCGACACGAACTATCACTACCTCGTCCCCGAGCTGACGACGGGTCAGCGGTTCTCCCTGTCCTCCACCAAGCCGGTCGACGAGCTGCGAGAAGCCCGCGCCCTCGGCGTCAACGCCAAGCCGGTGCTCATTGGACCGGTGACCTTCCTGCTGCTGTCGAAAACGTCCGGGACCGGGGATCGCCTCGGCCATCTCGAGGCGCTCCTGCCCGTCTACGCCGAGGTCCTGCGCCAGCTGAAGAGCGCGGGCGCCGAGTGGGTCCAGATGGACGAGCCGGCGCTCGCGCTGGATCGCACCGACGCGGAGCTCAAGGCCTTCGGGCGGGCGTACGGCTACCTCGCGAAGGAGGCGCCCGGCATCAACGTCCTCCTGGCGACCTACTTCGCCGGAATGGGTGACAACGCCGCGACCCTGCACGCTTTGCCGGTGGCGGGGGCGCACCTCGATCTGGTGCGCGGAGCCGGTGACGTGAACCGGGTGCTGGAGAAATGGCCAACGGGCCGGATTCTGTCGGCGGGCATCGTCGACGGAAGGAACATCTGGCGCTCGGACCTCGAGGTGCAGCTCTCGACCCTCGAGCGCATCCGGGACCGCGTGGGGACCGACGCACTGTGGATCGCGCCCTCGTGCTCCCTGCTGCACGTCCCGCAGGACCTGGATCTCGAGAAGCGGCTGGATGGGGAGATCAAGCAGTGGCTCGCGTTCGCGAAGCAGAAGCTCGCGGAGGTGGCCGTGCTCACCGAGGCCGTGCAGGGCGGGCGGAGCGCCGTCGCGAAGCCGTTGGCGGAAAGCCGGGTGGCGGCGGAGTCCCGCCGGACGTCGCCCCGGATTCATCGCGAGTCGGTGCGGTCCCGCGTAACGGCGGTGAAGCCCGCCGACGAGCGCCGGCCCTCCTCGTTCGCGGCGCGGCGGGCGAAGCAGGTCAAGCTCCCAGCGTTCCCCACCACGACCATCGGGTCGTTCCCGCAGACCGCCGAGGTGCGGAACGCGCGGAAGAAGCTGCATGACGGGACGTGGAGCGTGTCCGAGTACGACAAGTTCGTCGAAGGCGAGATCAACCGGACGCTCAAGATCCAGGAGGATCTGGGCCTCGACGTGCTGGTGCACGGTGAGTTCGAGCGGAACGACATGGTGGAGTACTTCGGCGAGCAGCTCGACGGGTTCGCGTTCACCGAGCACGGCTGGGTGCAGTCCTACGGGTCGCGCTACGTGAAGCCGCCGATCATTTATGGAGACGTCGAACGTCCCCAGGCCATGACGGTGCGGTGGAGCGCGTACGCCCAGTCCCGGACGAAGAAGCCCGTGAAGGGCATGTTGACCGGGCCGGTGACCATTCTGCAGTGGTCCTTCGTCCGGAACGATCAGCCCCGCGCGGACACGGCGGTACAGATCGCGCTGGTGATCCGGGACGAAGTGCGGGACTTGGAGAAGGCGGGAATTCGGGTCATCCAGATCGACGAGCCGGCACTTCGCGAGGGGATGCCCCTCAAGCGGTCGGAGCAGGGCGTGTATCTCGACTGGGCGGTGCGGGCGTTCCGGCTCGCCACCAGCGGCGTGACCGACGCCACCCAGATTCACACGCACATGTGCTACAGCGAGTTCAACGAAGTGGTACGCGTGATCGCCGACATGGACGCGGACGTCATTTCGATCGAGAACGCCCGATCCGGATCCGAGCTCCTGCGCGCCTTCCGCGAGTTCAAGTATCCGAACGAGATCGGTCCCGGCGTCTACGACATCCATTCGCCCCGCGTCCCGTCGGTCGACGAGATCGTCAAGCTGCTCCACGCGGCGCGCGAGGTGCTGGACGAACGGCAGGTCTGGGTGAATCCGGACTGCGGCCTGAAGACCCGGGCCTGGCCCGAGACGATGGCTTCGCTCACCAACCTCGTCGCGGCGGCGAAACAGCTCCGGGGTTGAGTTACGCGACCAGCTTCTTCCCCCGCCGGCCCCACCACATCAGGGGACCGGTGAGCGCCATCAAGGGGAGCGTGAGGCTCGCGAGAGCGGCGAGGATGCGCGTCGGCCAGCCCCACACTTCCCCGGTGTGAATCTCCCGATTCCACATCCGGGTCCACCGGTACGCCGCGGACTGGGTTCGGGACGAAATCACCTGTAATGGCTGAGCCGAGCACGCCGCGACGTACACCAACGTGCGCCCCGCGGGCGTCCGATCTTCCGAATACTTGAGAATGACCCGCGCCGGCCGGGTGACGTCGGGCGAGATCTGCAGCACGGTCGCGTGGGCGCCAGGCACGGCAGCCTGGGCGGCGTCGAGCAGGGTGTCAGCGTCGAGAATGTGCTTGCCCTGACACTCCGCGGCCGGGCGCGGGGCGGCGGCGGCGGCGGAAGCTCCGGTGAGCTTGCTCATGAGATTCAAGGCTTGCTCGTTCCAGTGGATGACGATCCCTGATCCTGCCAGGAAGAGCAGCAACACCCACGCGAACCCGCCCAGCGTCTGATGGAGATCGAAAGCCAGCCGCCAACCCGTGACGCCGGCCCGGACTCGAACGATTTTCGCGGGCCACCAGAGAATCAATCCGGAAATGGCCAGCAGCGCGAGCAAGACCCCGCTCCACCCCGTGATCGTGTTCCCCAGGTGCCCCGCAAGGAACCGGGTATGGAACTGGTGCACGTAGGCCACCGCCAGGCTTGCCTGCTCGGGGCGGCCGAGCGTCTTCCCCGTGTACGGATCCATGATCAGATCTGCCTCGCCCTTGCCGTCCGAGGACGTCGCGCTGATGCCCCACGAGTGCCGGTCGTCGGATCCGAACGACGCTTGGACGATCCGATATCCGGGATACGTGCGGTCGAGCGTGTCTTCCAGCGCCTGCAGAGTCAGGGGAGTGGCACCGGGCGGGTGTGACACGACGGCGATCTTCGCGTTGATCGCATCGTCGATCGGGTTCTCGAAGACCAGAATGGCGCCCGTCAGGCCGATGCAGAACAGGGGGAGGGCGGCTACGAGCCCGACGACGAGATGGGTGTTGAGCAGCAATGGCCGGAGGCGCATGTCATAAAGATGCGCCTGGGCGGGGAATTGTCGCGGTTGACCCGTCCGGAGCCCTCGGCGATAATTCGCCCCAGATGGCCGATATCAAGATCACCGCCGAGCCCACGGACCATACGCGTTGCCGGTTCGTGCTGCCTGTCCCCCTGCTCGAGGGCGGGGCGCGACGCTTTACGTCCGCCGCCGAGGCCCAGGATTCCCCCCTGATTGCCAGCATCTTCGGGATTCCCGGTCTCGCGGTGAGCGAAGTGATCGTTTCGGGCAGTACCGTCACGGTGGTGAAGACCAGCCCGTCCAGCTGGCAACAGGTGGGCAAGTCCGTCGGCGACGCCATCCGCGCGGCGCTGACGACCGGCACGACGCCGGTGTCGTCCAAACGGGTGGAGCACAAGGACGCTCCGGTCGATGACGATGCGCTCTACGACCGGGTTGCCGATCTCTTCGAGACGCAGGTCAATCCGATGGTCGCGGGGCATGGCGGCCGCATCGAGCTGATCGACGTGCAGGATGCCATCGTGCTCCTCCGGATGTCCGGTGGGTGCCAGGGGTGCGGGATGGCCGACGTGACGCTCCGTCAGGGCATCGAGGCGATGCTCAAGCAGGAGGTTCCCGAGGTGCAGGGAATTACGGACATCACCGACCACGCGTCGGGCACCAACCCCTACGTCTCTGCCTCCAAGAAGTAGCTCCCCGCAGGACGGCCGCGACGGCCGACCGCGACTCCTGTTGTTGCTGCCGTCGAGCTCGTACCGCACCAGCGCTTTCATCGCGGCCGCCCGCCAGGTCGACATGGATCTGACGGTCGCATCAGATTTTCCCAGTACGTTCGAGACCGCGCACCCCGACGCGCTGGTCACCTTCGACTTCGCCCATCCCGCGCGCGCCACCGAGCAGGCCCGCGCGTTTCACGCGCGTTACCCGGTGAGCGCGGTGGTCGGCATGGATGATGACACGGCTGTGCTCGCCGCCGTGATCGCGCCCGCGCTGGGACTGCCGGCGAATCCGGTGGGAGCAACCGAGGCCGCGCGTGACAAGCACCGCCAGCGGGAGCTGTTCGCGGCCGCGGGCGTTCCGATCCCGGCTTTCAGTCTCCACCAGCTCGCCGATGATCCCGACACCGTCGCAGGCGTTGTGCCGTATCCGTGCGTCCTCAAACCCCTCCGGCTCGCCGCATCTCGCGGGGTGATCCGGGCCGACAATCCCGGGCAATTCATGACGGCGCGGGCGAGGCTCGCGGCGATCCTGGCCCAGCCGGATGCCGCAGCCTGCGGGGAGCCGGCTCGCCAATACCTGGTGGAAGAGTTCATCCCCGGCGTCGAAGTCGCGGTGGAGGGACTGGTCGAGCACGGGCACCTTCACGTGCTCGCCCTGTTCGACAAACCCGACCCGCTGGATGGGCCGTATTTCGAAGAGTCGATTTATGTGACGCCCACCAGGCTTTCCGCGGACGTGCGGACCGCCATCGAAGACTGCGCCGCGCGTGCGGTGCGGGCCCTCGGCATCGAGCGCGGCCCCGTTCACGCCGAGGTGCGGTGGAACCAGCGGGGGGCGTGGCTGATCGAAATCGCGGCGCGGCCCATCGGAGGGCGCTGCAGCGCGGTGCTCCGGTTCGGGCCGGAGTTGATGTCGCTCGAGGAGCTGCTGCTGCGACGTGCCCTCGACTTCCCGGTCCCTTCGCTGGAGCGGGAGCAGACCGCGTCCGGAGTGATGATGATCCCGGTACCGGGTGCGGGCACGCTGAAGGGCGTGAAGGGGCGGGAAGAGGCGGCCCAGGTCCCCGGCGTGGTAGAGGTCGTGATCACGGCCCACCCGGGCGAGCGGCTGGTTCCGTGGCCGGAGGGGGCGCGCTACCCGGGCTTCATCTTCGCCCGCGGCTCCACCGGCGCGGCGGTCGAGCACTCTCTCCGTGAAGCACATCGGCGCCTGACGTTCGAGCTCGAGCGGTGACGCTGCCCCGGGATCCGTGGCCTCGCTTCCCGTCGGAACGGGCACGGCGGGCCGCGATGATCGCGCTGTACGCCGTGGTGCTGGCTGTCGCGCTGGCCGAAGCCCTCCGCGCCCTCGGGCGAATGGAGGGCGTGATTTTTTCATCCTACCTGGATGTCGGTGATGCGGTGCTGTCCGGCACCGATCCATACTCCATCACGGCCAATACGTGGCCTCCCTTCTTCGCGATCGAGGCGGTCCCGCTGGCGCTGGTGGGCCGGATCTCGCCACACCTCGCGCTGTTCCTGTGGCAGCTCCTCGGCCTGGTCGCCACCTGGGGTGTGGTGAAGCTGTCGGTGGAGTTCTTCGAGGATGGACCGGTCACCTTCTGGCCGGTGAGCCCGCAGGCGTTGGCGCTCACGTCGTCGGCCGTGATCGTGCCCCTGCTCATGACCGCGCGCCTGTTCGACGAGCACGCGCAGCACACGCAGATCAACGTGCAGGTGCTTTGGCTGGTGCTCTGGGGCTTCCATCATTTCCGCCGGGCCCGCCCCGGACTGGGTGGCCTGTCCCTCGCGCTGGCCGCCAGCACCAAGGTCGTTCCGGTCCTGCTCGTGCTGTATCTCCTCTACAAGAGGTGCTGGCGGGAGACGATGTGGACGGTGATCTGGATCGTGATTCTGAATGCCGGGCTCCTTTCCATCGCCTTTGGCCCCGCGGACGCCCTGCATCTGTGGAGGGAGTGGCATGCCGTCGCCGGCAACGAGCTCGCCGACCCCACCCCCACATTCATGAATCAGTCACTCCTCGCCGGCGTGAAGCGAGCCCTCACTTCGGAAGGCGGGCTCCGGGACCCGGTGCACTATGCCCTGTTGAGCTGGTCACCGGCGGCCGCGCGGATCGCGTTCGTGGTGCTCGCGGCGGCATTCGCCGGAATGCTGGCCTGGCTGTTCCGGAAGCACCCCCGCGATCTCAACGGCCCCCGGGCCGGCGGCGAGCTTGCCCTTTGCCTCGGTGCCATGGTGGTCGTCGACCCGCTCGCGTGGAAGGCACACTACGTCTCCCTGGTCACCGCCTACGCGTTCAGCTGGTGGGTGCTCCGCAAAAACGGCGCGCCGCGCTGGCAATGGGCGCTGTGGTGGGGAAGCCTGGTCTGTCTCACGGGAAGTGCGGCGGCGATCTGGGGGAGGCACCTGAGCCACGTCTTCGAAAGTTATGACGTCATACTCGCGGGCGCGGTCATGCTGCTGGTTCTCACTGCCAGTCGGTTAGACGGCTAGACGGCTAGTAGTGCGCTAGCCGTCCAGCCGTCTAACCGTCTAGTTAGTGCAGGGGATGAATCCCGATCGCCGAGAGATGCACGTCGAGGTTGTGATTCACGCGGTACCCGATCACGCCTGAGGCGTCGACCTTCGACGCATCGGTGCTGTAGACCTCTTTGCCGTTCACCGTGAAGCTCGCCTTGCCGTCCTTGAACAACACCGCCAGCTCGTTGACGTCCTTGCCGTCGGCGCCGGCCTTGTTGACGGCCGCGTTGGCGGTCCAGGGCACGACGGCGGTGGGCTTGTTGGCGTAGCCGGCGCGGCGCCAGATGCTGAATTCGCCGGTGCCGCGGACGATGAGGTACGTGTAGCTCTGAGCGTCCCCGTCGAGGTTCTTCCCACCCACGATCAGTCCATAGGCTTCGGGGTGCATCGGGGCTTTGGTCTGGGTGAACGTCGCGACGGTGTGGTAATTGCCGGAGGCGGTATCCTGGTCGCGCCACATGATGGCCGCGGGACCCTGGGTCGTATGGAAGCCGTCCCCCATCGCCACGAATTTCACGTTGGCGGTCGGCGCGTTGCGCTCGGTGCGCACGTGCCAGCCGGCGGGGAAGGTGCCGCCGCCCGCGACGTTGTGGTCGGGGTCGCTCATCGGCTTTTGGGCGGCGAGCCCGACCGCGGACAGAATGACGGCGCCGGTCAAGAGAACTTGGGAACGCATCGGACTCCTCGGAGTGTGGGCTGGAGAGGGACGGAGAACGCCGGTAGCTTGGAAGTCCAAGTGACTCAGCCCCGCCGCCTCGGTCAAGTCTGTGAACGCGACCTGATACACCGCTCGGTGCCTCAGGTGGCATGATG
>DASUBP010000165.1:0-15487 GCA_035763205.1 Gemmatimonadales bacterium | reverse complement strand
GCCGTGGCGAGACAGATGAGCAGCAGGAGTCCCGTCTTGTTGACGGTGCCCTCGATGCTCATGGTCTCCTCGCCCGACATGACTCTCGAGCCGGAAAACGTTTTCGAATTCAATACCGGATTGGCCATACGCGCCTCCTTTATAGCGTAATCTGGACCCCAGTGGTGAGGATCCGGTCCGTCTTCTCGAACCCCGGAGGGGGCAAATTGTCGAACCGGATCACGTACCCGACCTTGATCGAGAAGACCGTCGACAGGGGTGCGACCAGGTCAGTGGCCGAATTGATCCGGAGGTTCTTGCTGTGCTGCAGATCGGGAAGCACTTCCACGGCTTCCTGTGCGTACGCGGTCTTGTTGAAACCATGCTTGTACGCCACAGCCGCGCGGGCCGCCGTGAAGGATGCCGTCGCCCCGGTCCCCAGGTCCCGCTGCTGCGTCTCCTGCGCGCCGGCCTCGAGCGTCAATAGATCCATCGGGTGTTCGACGGCCTTCCACGCGAAACCGGCCGCCTCCTGATAACGGGACGCAAAGCCGGCGAACCGGTCCCGGTCGAACGTTCCGAAGACGTACGCCGACACCCCGTCATGCAGTCCGTGGTCCACACGGAGCAGCAAATGATACTGATCGTTGTTGACGGTATCGTGCGTCGACCCATACACCATGGACGCCGCTTCCGAGAACACCCAGGGGCGGGAGATGTACGAGAAGTTGTTGCCGAAGTTGAAGGTCGTAACGCTCGTGTTCCCGCCCGTCGTCACCAGGCCCAGGCCGAACGACAACTTGGTCGTGTCGGTCTTCGCCTTGACGCTGTCGGGCGTTTGTGCACTCAGGGGCCTGGCCGCCAGGAGGCACGCCAGGACGGGAGTCAGAACTCGCATCCTTTGCAATTCCGGGTAGAAGAGACGGGGAGAAAGATAAACCCCAGGGCGTGGCCCCGGGGATAACCCGCCGATGCTTACGCGTCGGGGGTTCAGCGCCAGCCGCGGAGGCCCCTCACGTAATCGTGCAGGACCAGGAATTTCTCGAAGAGTTGCACACCCTTGCGTTTCCGCCCGAACTCCCCGAAGAGCTCCCGGAGCTTGCCCCGCCGCGCCACGTAGAACCTGAAGGTCTCGGCGAAATCCTCCTGCGGGTGTGTCGCCGCGTAGACACTGACGTAGTCCGGCAGGGTAGTCGCGATCTTCCGCCGCTCGAAGTCCACCCAGTGCTCATCCGCCACTCGGTAGGCCTTCCGCACTTCCCCGAAGGCCCGCCGGAAGCGCCCCGTGGTGGTCCAGGACCAGTGATGATAAAGGAACGAGTGTCCCAGCTCATGGAGAATGAGCCCGGTGAGCATGTTCCAGCTGATCTCGTCCCGCCGCCTCTTGGCCGTGACGTAGCGACGGTCGATCTCGATCACCTTCGGCGCGTCCGGATCGACACCCGAAACGCCGGGCCTGAGCAGTATCCGGTAGTTCCAATCCATGATCCGGCTGACGATCAGGAGCCGGCGCGCCCGCGTGAGGGCACGCGGAATGAGAATCCGGCCGGTCGCGTCCTCCCCGCACCAGGGACAGGTGTCCATCCAGTCGTCGACACCCTTGTCGCAGTGCGGGCAGATGTTCTGAAAGTGCGTGTAGCGCCAGATCTGCTCGCGTCCGCACCACGGACACCACTGCATGGGGTACATCACGCCGCCGCCGCATCCCCAATCGCAGCGCGCGTGATACTTGAAGCCCTTCGGAGCCTTGAGCGGCTCGAGCGACGATTGCCGGTCGTGGATGTTCCGGCCGCACCAGGGACAGAACGAGAACGTGTCCGACACCATCCAGCGGCAATACGCGCACTCCGCGCCGGTCTCCCGCTGCGTGTCACCCCAGATGAGTGCCTTGGCGCAGTTGGGGCAGAAGGACCAGAAGTGCTCGAGCTCCGCGCGGCACCGGGTGCAGCGCAGCTCGGGCCGCGGCGTTTGCCGCCGGCTCACCGTTTCACCCGTCGCATGTCGTTCGCTACGGTCTTGAGCGCCACCAGGATCACGAATCCCCCAACCACACCGGCCACCGGAAGGATCAACATCGCCGTTTGAATGCTGTGGGTCTTGTCCGAGAGGTATCCCACGAGCGGCGGCGCGAGGGCGTCTCCGGCCAGGTGGGAAAAGAGCACGAACCCGCCCGTGACCGAGGCCCGCACGGCGGCGGGCACGACGTCGAAGATCACGGCCGCGAGGGGCCCGTTGTACCAGGTATAGAAGAAGTAAATGCCGAACAGGAGCGGCGCGAAGCCCCGGAGACTGCCGGAAAACACAAGCCATGCGACGAGGGGGCCGCCCAGGATGAAGCCGGCCCCCGAGGCCACCACCCGGCCCCCGGGCCACCGGATCTGCAGCCAGTCCCCGATCTTGCCGCCGGCCAGTACACCCGAAATGCCGCCCGCCAGCGCCCAGACGCCGAACCGGGCACTGAAGTCGGGCACCGACATGTTGTGCACCCGGGCCATGAACGTCGCCGCCCAGGCGATCAACCCGTTCACCGCAAACGTCACCATCGCGCCGCCGACGAACACCCAGATCAGCGTCGGGGTCCGAAGTACGACGGCGGCGGCTTCGAGAAACTCCTCGAACGCGGACGCCGCCACGTCCCCCGCGCCGGCCGTGCGCCGGACCGCCACGGGCACGAGGCGCGCGACCGTCCACGCCACCCCCCCCGCCACGAACACACCGAAGACCGCCATCGACCGGTCGAAGGAAAGGTCGAACGTGAGATCGAGCACGGCTGCCGTGATCGCGCCCAGCGCGGAAAGCGCCGCGACCGGGACCACGTAGCGCACCACTCGACGGATGCCGGTGCGGTACCACTTCACGAGAAGGGCGCGCACCGGTGTCGCGGCGCGCTCGTTCACTTCCCGGATCCGGGCGGCGGAGGCGGCGAGCAACAAGCCGGGAATTCCCATCGGGATGAACGCCCACCGCCACCCGTATCGCGCCGCGATCACGCCGCCGAGCCAGATGCCAAGGATGCCGCCGACCGCGGTGCCTACCGAGTAGATCCCCATGGCGAACGCCCGGGCCCGGCCCTTGTAGTAGTCGGCGATGATCGCCTGAGAGGCCGGCGAGTACCCCGCTTCACCCACACCCGCGAGCGACCGGCAGAACACGAGTTGCCCGAATCCGCGTACGAACCCGGCGGCGGACGTGACCAGGCTCCAGAACCCGAGACTCCAGGCGATGACGACGCGCCGCGACTTGAGGTCACCCAGCACGCCCAGGGGAATGGAGCAGAGCGAGAGGAGGATGATGTAGGCCGAACCGAGCCAACCGAGCTCCTGATCGGTGACGTGGAGCTCGTGTTTGACCGGCTCGAAGACGGCGAAGACGACGTTGCGGTCGAGGTAGTTGAGGAGATTGATCAGTGTGAGGACACCCAGGACGTACGCCGCGTACGTCCTGGAGCCCACGACCGCCGACGACCCGCTTTTACGCGCGTCCGCCAGTGGCGGCCTCCGCCCGGGCGTCGCGCGACTTCCGGGCTTTTTCATAGGCCCTCATCAGGTCCGCCATCATGGCGGCGCGGCGGTCATAGAGCCGCTTCAAAGGGCGAGGTTGCCGCTTGGCGAGGGCGTAGGAGGCGAGCAACGGCAGGGCCACCGTGTTGTCCGTGTAGCACACGACCGTGCCGGGGAGCTTGTCGGGGTCGATCTTGCCCCAGCTGACCGCCTCGGCGGGCGTCGCGCCGGAGAGCCCGCCCGTGTCGGGGCGCGCGTCGGTGAGCTGCAGGAAGTAGTCGTGCCCCTTCTCGCTGATCCCCAGGACTTCCTGAATCTGCGGCTCCGTCTGGAGGACGAAATTCTTGGGACTCCCGCCGCCGGCGATCAGCACGCCGGACGTGCCGTCTCCATGCTTCGCGGCGTAGACGATGGCCGCCGTTTCATTCACGTCGGCGCTCACGTCGTACCGGAGCTTCGACCCCGCGAGCGCCTGCTCGGCGACGTTCATGCCGATGGAGGAGTCGCCGGGGCTCGACGTGTAGATCGGCACGCCGCACTCGTGGGCGACGCCGAGGACCGACTTCCGCGCAATGCCGAGCTTCTTCTCCCGCTCCAGGATGTATCCCCCCAGGAGATAGTGGTACTCGGCGGTGCTCATCGACCGCTGGAACTCCGGGCCGGCGCTGACTTCGCGGATGTAGGCGTCGGTGGAAAGCAGGACTTCGTAGTCGAAGAAGATGTCGTAGATGCGTACCACGCCCTCCTCGCGGAGCACGACGTCGTCCGCGAACGGCGTGCCCTGGTGCATCGCGAGGCCCAGACCGAAGTGCGAGTCGTGGTAGAGATTCGCGCCGGTGGACACGATCCAGTCGATGAACCCGGCTTCGATCAGCGGAATGATGGTCGACATGCCGAGCCCCGCGGGCGTCATCGCGCCGGTGAGGCTCATGCCGACGGTGCAGTCGGGGGCGAGCATCCGCTCGACGAAGAGACGGCAGCCCTCGCGCATCCGGCCCGCGTTGTAGGCGAGGAACGCGTTGTCGATCAGCTCGGCGGCCGTCTCCTTGCCGGAGATCGGTGCGGGATCGATGCGCTGGCCACGGAGATACTGGGATCGAGTCATCGGGTTTTTCGCTAGGGGTTGTGGGTGGAAGCCGCGTGCGCCAGGGTGCGACGCTCGCGGGCCTGGGTGATCCAGCGGACGGCGTCCGCCGGGTCGTCGGTAGGGTGAATCAGGTTCAGGTCCTCGGTGGCGATCTTGCCCTCGGCGGCCACACGGTCGCGCAGCCACTCGACCAGGCCACCCCAGTACGTCGTTCCCATCAGCACGACCGGGAAGTGCTTGACCTTGCCGGTCTGGATGAGGGTGAGGGCTTCGAACATCTCATCCAAGGTGCCGAACCCGCCCGGGAAAACTACGAAGGCGGTCGAGTATTTCACGAACATCGTCTTCCGGACGAAGAAGTACCGGAAGTTGATGGAGCGCTCCACGTACGGGTTGATGTGCTGCTCGAACGGCAGCTCGATGTTGCAGCCGATGGAGAGACCGTTCCCCTCCTGCGCCCCGCGATTCGCGGCCTCCATGATTCCGGGGCCACCCCCGGTGATCACCGGGAAGCCCTCCTTGGCGAGCAGCTTGGCGGTGGTGATCGCCTGCTCGTAGACCGCGTCGTCCGTCTTCGTGCGGGCCGAACCGAAGATGGTGACGGCGTTGCGGACATCGTGCAGGGTGTCGAACCCTTCGACGAACTCCCCCATGATCCGGAGCACCCGCCAAGGGTCCGAATGGGTGAAGGACCGCCGCTCATTGGCGGTGGGCGACGCGAGGAGGCGTTCGTCTTCAGTGGTCGATTTGGGCGAGCTGCTCGATTGCTGCGACATGGTCTTCCTGCACGTTGTAGAAGAAAGGTGAGAGGCGGACGTGGCCGGGCCTGGCGTCGGCGATGATATGCGCCTGCGCCAGATGACGGACCGCCGCGTGAGGGTCGGGCATGGGGAGCATGACGATGGCGGACCGGTCGGTGGGTGACGCCGCCACCCGTGGTTTCCACCCCCGGTCCCGAGCGCGCGCGATCAGGTCTTCGGCCAGCCCCATCGACGCCTCTCGAATCACAGGCACGCCGATCTCCTCGATGTACTCGAGTCCGCCGAGCTGCGCATGCACGGCGGCGAGCGCGGGGGTGCCGAGCTCAAAGCGCCGTGCATCGTCATGGCGAGTGAGCCCACGGGGGTCGAAGGCGAACTGGTCCCGGTGGCCGAACCACCCGGTGAGGGTGGGCTCGAGCGATCGAGCCAGGGCGTCCCGTACATAGAGGAAGACGACGCCTGGTCCGCCGAGAAGCCACTTCAGTCCCCCGGCGACGAGAAAATCGACGTCGGCGTCATGGACATCGACCGGGAGCTGCCCGACGGATTGATACGCGTCGATCAGGCAGAGTGCCCCATGGGCGTGCGCCGCGCGCGCGACCGCGCGAATGTCCTGGATGGCGCCGGTGGTGAAGAACACGTGGGAAGTCGCGACGAGCGCCGTCCGCGCGTCGACGGCCCGGGCGATCGCTTCCACCGGGACGGTGACACCGTCCGGGCTCTCCACCACCACGACCTCGACTCCCTCAGGGCGCCGGGCCAGCCACTGGTACGCGACCGTCGGGAAGTCGAGGGAGGTGACGACCACCTTGGGGCGGGCCCGGTAGTCGAGGGCGGACGCGACGGTGCCCACCGCCGTCGAGATGTTGGGAGCGAGCGCGATTTCACTCCCCTGCGCACCGATCAGGCGGGCGTACCGGGTCCGCAGCTCCTGGAGAGCCTCCCACCAGACGTCATACCAGGCGGATGCTCCACGTTTTTCCCAGCCGTCCAGGAATTCGGTAACTTTCCGCCGGGAACGAGCTCCCAGCGCGCCGAGCGAGCAGGTGTTCAGATAGATGGTGTCCGCAAATACCGGAAATTCGCTGCGGTAGCGCGCCAGGGACGGGATGAGCGAGGGGTCGGGCCGCGCGGCGCGACCGCTGGCGAGCGTCATAGACCGGCAAATATACGAGGCGCATGCAGGCTCCCGCGAGTTGGCCCGCGTTCTATCTCCGCCTGAGCGGGCGTGCCGTGCTCTCCCCCCGGCTGGCCCTGGACCTCCTCCGACTCGCGTGGAGTTTCCGCGCCCGCGACTGGTTCCGACGCTTCCCCTTCCTGCCGTTGCCACCCCGCGAATACATGAGATGGAGAATGTTCACGGCGTACGGCGAAGAAGGCGCAATTCCGCCCGTCGAGGACGTGATCCGGTTTGCAAGATGGCGGCGGGAGACGATGGGGCTGTGACCGCGAAAAACGTCGGGCAAGAGCGTCGAGCAAAGACGTCGAGCGAAGACGTAAAGGCACGGGCGATTGACCTCGGGTTCTCGGCAGTCGGTGTCTGCACCCTCGAGCCGTCGGCACATGCGGACTTCATCGACCAATGGCTCGCGGCGGGGTATGGCGGCACGATGACGTACCTGAATCGCCAGGCCGCCAGGCGCAAAGCTCCGCAGAAGATCCTTCCGAACGCCCGCTGCGCCGTCGTCACCCTGACCAACTACTACCACGGACCCGCGTCGAGCGCCCGGCCTCGCGTCGCCCAATACGCCTGGTCCACGGACTATCACGCGGTCCTGGGACAGCGGCTCGAGATCCTCGCCACCGAGATCGCACGGCTGGTGCCAGGTTCCACATCACGAGCGTACGTGGACGCCGGTCCGGTCCCGGAGCGGGAGCTGGCCCAGCGTGCGGGGCTTGGGTGGATCGGCAAGAATTCCATGCTGATCAATCCGGAGCTCGGTTCCTTCACGTTCATCGGCGTCGTGCTCACCGATGCGGCGCTGGAGCCCGACCTTCCCTTTGAGCTCGACCGCTGCGGGACCTGTACCCGCTGTCTCGACGCCTGCCCCACCGGCGCATTCGCCGCGCCGCGCACGCTCGACGCGCGCCGCTGCATCTCCTACCTCACCATCGAGCGGCGCGGGCCGTTCACGGATCTGGAAGCGCGGATGACGGGCGACTGGCTCTTCGGATGCGACGTCTGCCAGGACGTATGTCCGTGGAACGAGCGCTTTGCACCGGTGACCACCGACAGCGCCCTGGCTCCTCGTCCGGAGCTCGTCGCGCCCGCGCCGAAGACGTTCGCCGATCTGGATGAGGACGAGTTCAGGCGCCGGTACCATGACACGCCGTTTTCGCGACCCGGCCTTGCCGGTATGCGCCGCAACGCGAAAGCCACATCATGATCGTCGATACGGAGTCCCTGCGGCGGCGACTCGAGGACGGCTTGCGCCTGATCGGCCCCCATCATCGTCTGCGTGACCGGCCGGTCAAGTTCCGGCAAATCGACACCCGGACCATCGAGATCATCTATCGCGATGTGACGGGAATCGCCGAAACCGAAGTACTGGACGTCAAGCGAATCATCGGGCGGGAGTGCTTCTGTGTAGTGGAGCCGCAAACGGCGGAGACCGTCACCGTCCGTTTCGTCGTACCGGTCGGCGACTAACGGGTCCGCGTTTCTCCCAACGCCAGCCGCCAGAGGTTCACGTCAGGCAGGCCCGCCTTCCGCCAGTGCTCGGCGGTCAGGAGGGGAGGCTCTTCTACCGGCTCATCGGTAAGCCGGAACGTGCCCCAGTGCATGGGGACGAAGACTCCCCGCTTTTCCGAGTCGTGCGCGCGATGCAGGTCCCGGAACGCGATCACGGCTTCCTTCGGATCCATGTGCACCGGGCTCATGAACCAGCGCGGCTCGTACGCCCCGATCGGCATCAGCGCCACATCGAAGGGGCCAAGACGACGGCCGATTTCCACGAAGCGAGGGTGGAAACCGGAGTCGCCGCAGAAGTACACGCGTGTCGACCCCGCCTTGAGCGCCCAGCCACACCAGAGCGACTGGTTCCGGTCCGTGAATCCCCTGCCCGAGAAGTGCTGAGCCGGCGTGCAAGCGAGGGTGAGCCCCAGGACGTCCACCTCATCCCACCAGTCGTGCTCCGAGACGTTCCGGGCGCCGCGCTCTCTGATGAAAGCGCCGACTCCGATGGGGGTGACCCAGCGGGCGTCGGGGTGAGCGCGAACGAGGTGGCGGACCGTCCGGTCGTCGAGATGGTCGTAGTGATTGTGGGACAGGATCACCACGTCGAGCCGGGGAAGCTGGTCGATCGGAAAGCCAGGTGGGGAGACGCGTTTCGGGCCGGCCCACTGCACCGGTGAGGCCCGGTCGCTCCAGACGGGGTCCGTGAGGAGGTTGAGGCCGCCGAGCTGGATCAAGAAACTGGAGTGACCGATCCACGTGACCGAAAGCGTTTCGGGAGCCGCGCGCGGAACGACGAACGACGGATCCTTTCGGGGAACCGGCCCCGCGAGCGGAACCTGCTTCGGCCGGTCGATCAATTTCCACTTGAGCAGAGCGCCGAGGCGGAAATTCAGAGGCGGGATGTCCGGGTTGCGGAAGCCGCCCTCGGGGTCGTGGTGTGAAGCGGTCAGCCGAGGCCCCCCGCGAGCTGGCGGGCTTCGGGCCGGCGCCCGAGCGCCTGCATGGCCCAGATGCCGAGCGCCGGGCCGACCGCCAGCGCCGTCATGGACCAGCGCCAGCCGATGTACCCCGCAAGGACGGGAAGCGAGAGAATCGTCACGCAAGTAAGAAGGAATCCGAGCGACGTCTGCAACGTGAGGGCGGTGCCGACGTACTCGGGAGGAGCGAGCTCACTGATGGCGGTCGAGAACTGCGCCGAGTCGGCGACGACCGAGACGCCCCAGATGAGGAGTACGGGTACGAGCAACCAGAGTGACGCGCCGAAAACGAGTCCGACCACGAGCGAGCAGGCCCCGGAGATGAGCATCGCCAGTGATGTGGTCTTCACGCGTCCCCAGCGATCGGCCAGAACGCCGCCGAGCCAGCACCCAGGGGCTCCAATGCCGACGACGAGGAAGGTGATGAGCGGGGCCGTTGAAGAGGAAGTCCCTCGGGCGACCTCGCTCGCCGCGATGAACGCCGCGACCGAAGCCCACATCGCGTAAATCTCCCACATGTGCCCCAGATATCCGAGTGTCGCGAGGCGGATCGACGGGCGTTCGAGAATCCGCGGGACCGCGGTCCACGAGAAGCGGGGTGAGGGAGCGGCATAGGGGCCGTCGTTCGGGACCCGGAGGATCAGGACCGCACCGGCGATGGCGCTGAGAGACGCGACCATCAGCACGAGCTTCCAGGCGTCCGACGGGACCACCCACCGGATGAGGAACGGGACCGCTGATCCCAAAGTCAGCGCTCCGACCATCACGCCGATCGCCATCCCACGGCCTTCCTTGTACCAGCCGGCGGCAAGCTTCATCCCCGGGGGGTAGGCGCCGGCGAGTGTCGCTCCGGTAGCGAAGCGCAACGCGAACGCCGTTGGGGCATTGGGAGCGACGGTGATGAGTGCGGTGGCGAGCGCCGCTGCCGCCGTGCTCCACGCGAAGAGGCGGCGGGCCGACCAGAGGTCGGACAGGGCGAGGGCGCTGGAGATGAAAGCACCGGTGACGAATCCCAGTTGTACGCTCACCGTGAGCCACGCGGAGCCGGTGGGCGACAGGGACCAGATGTGCGTCAGGGTGCCCGATACCGCCGACGCGCTGAACCAGGGCGCCATCGCGCACAACTCGGCCAGGCTCAGGACGGCGAGGACCCGGCGGGGTGTCACATGCCCGTCGGGTGATCGAGAAAGACGGCGGTGATCCCGAACTTGGAAGCGAGGTGCTCGGCGAGGGCGCGAACGCCGACCGTTTCTGTGGCGTAGTGGCCCGCGTAAATCACGTTCACCTTGAGCTCTTCCGCGTCAAAAAAGGAGTGGTGGACACCTTCGCCCGTCAGGAAGGTGTCGAGGCCAAGCGCGGCGGCCTGCCCGATCAGCGATCCCCCGGCTCCGGTCACGATCCCGACCCGTTTCACGCGGGCGGGGCCGAATGGCAGCGACTTGGGAGTGACCCCGAGGAGCTTCCCGACCCGGGCGACGAATTCATCCCGAGTGCCATCCGCTTCTCCCCACACCCCGATCGTCGAGCCGTGCAGCTCGCCGAAGCCATCCTTGATCGCGATCCCCAGCTTTCGGGCGAGCACCGGGTTGTTGCCGACTTCGGTGTGGAGATCGAGAGGGAGGTGAGAGCTGTAGAGAGCGATGTCAGCGGAGAGGAGTCCGGCCACGCGATCGTATTGCGGACCCACCAGGGGCCGGGGGCCGGTCCAAAAGAGTCCGTGGTGAACCAGCAGGAGCTGAGCTTGGGCCTCGGCGGCCATGCGGACGGTCGCGGCACAGACGTCGACGGCGGCGGCGATTTTCTTGATGTCGCTCCGGTTCGCGACCTGGAGGCCGTTCAGGGCGTTGGGATAGTCCCCGATTGTGGCAGTAGAGAGGTATTGGTCGAGGTATTGGGTGAGATCCGGGAGTCTCATCGGTCCCCTGGTTTGTCAGTAAGACGACATCATTACGACACTATTAACACCAGCGAACCCTGACTCGGGGTCGGAGATTCCCACATTCCGGTCAAGCTAAGACTATATGCACAATTGACTTAGGGAATCCACAATTTGCGCAAGGTGCGCTTGTGGATATTCGTGACCTAGAAAGTGGCGGCTGCGGACTCCGTCGGTGCACCCTCCCCCATCCGGATCACCCCGTTCACCTCGCCACCCTCCTGGACCAGGAGCCTCTTGGTCGCGACGTCGCCATGGACCACGCTGGTGGCCTGAAGCTCCACGCGCTCGGTGGATTCGATGCTGCCTCGAACCTCGCCACCGATGATGGCTTCGCGGGCGAAGATGTCCCCCTCGACCATTCCGCCCTTGGCCACGAGAACCTGCCGGCCGGCGTGAACAGTGCCGACGATGGTGCCCTCGACCTTCACAACGCCGTCCGCCGTGATATCGCCGACGACGCGCATGCCGGTTCCGATGATGGACAGCGCCGAATCGCCTTCACTGCCCCCACGGGTTTTTTCGGTGAAGACTGCCATGTCAGTTCCCCTCCTTCACCAGCGTGAGCGGGTCGAGTGACCGGCCCCCGCGTCGAATTTCGAAATGGAGATGCGGAGCGGTCGACCGCCCGGTGCTACCCGAGAGGGCGATCACCTGCCCCGCGCTGACTTCGTCGTTCTCGCGGACCAACAGCCGCGACGCATGAGCATACATGCTCTCATACCCATCCGGATGCCGCAAGAGCACGAACAACCCGTAGGACGTGTCGGCCCCGGCCATGACCACGGTCCCACCTCCCGAAGCCCGGATCTGCGTGCCGACCGCTACCGCGATGTCGATCCCGGCGTGTGTCTCCGACTGGTCCCCCGGGCGCACCTGGCCGCGAGTCACGTACCCCGGGACATCCACCGGCCAATGGGACGGGGCGGACGGCCCCGGTTCATACACGGGGCTCGAGCCGGGAACACGAGCCACCACGTCAGGCGCTTGCATCAGATCCTCGCTGGCCGCCGCGGCCGCGGCTGCGGCGGGGCTTCCCGGTTTCGCATCCCCCGCTCTGATACCCAGCATGCGCCGCAGGCCCTGATAGCTCGCCTCCGCGTGATTCAGGGCGGTGGCGAGCTCCTGCACCCTCGAGTTCTCCGCCTGGAGCCGCGCGATTTCGCGCTCGAGGCCCGGCACCCGCGCCGCGGACCTGGTGATCGGACCGGCGAAGGCGAAGAACAGTGCGGCGAGAACCACGACGAGCACGGCGCCCCACTTCCCCACCGTGAAGGCCCAGAAGGGCAGCCGGTACTGGCGGGTGTTGAGATCGCCGTCGATCTGGACGACGATGGTCACGCCCCGCTGCTTCCCGTGCGTCATCCGTCGAAGGGCGTGCCGAGGATGAGCTCGAGGAGGCGGGCGAGATCTTCGTTCGAGTAGAACGCGATGTGGAGCTGCCCCTTCCCCTTCGCGCGGAGCGACACGCGGACGTCGGTGCCCAGGTGACGGCGGAGCGCATCCTCCACCCGTCGCACTTCCGGGGCAGGGCCCACCCCTTTTTTCAGACGCGGTCTTCGCTCGGGCATGCGACCGCCGCGGACGCGGTCCTCGACCTCCCGGACCGAGAGTCCCTGCGCGACGGCTTCGCGGGCGAGGTTCGCGACGACGCGTGGATCATCGAGACCGAGCAGCGCGCGGGCGTGACCGACGGTGAGGTGCCCCTCGTGCAGCATGGCGAGCACCACGTCGGGAAGCTTCAAGAGCCGGAGCGCGTTCGCGACCGTCGACCGGTCGCGGCCCACCGCTTCGGCGACATCCTGCTGGGTCAGGAAGAATTCGGCGATCAGCCGCTCGTAGCCCCGCGCTTCGTCGACGGGCGAGAGGTCGTCGCGTTGGAGGTTCTCGATCAGCGCAAGCGTCAAGACCGTCCGGTCGTCGACGTCGCGTGTGACGGCCGGGATCTTCTCCCACCCCAAGGCCTGGCAGGCCCGGAGGCGGCGCTCACCGGCGATCAGCTCGAAGCCGCCGGCACCACCGGGGGCCGTGCGGACCACCACCGGCTGCATCAAACCCACCTGCTTGATCGAGGACTTCAACTCCTCGAGGGCCGCGGGGTCGACGTCCTTCCGGGGCTGGAACGGGTTGGGTTTGATGTCGGCAACCAGCAGCTCGCTCAGGCTGCCCTCACGCTCCGCCTCCTCGCGTGTCGGTCCGAGGAGCGCCTCGAGTCCGCGACCTAAGCGACGGCCTTTCGCAGTGGTTTCCGTCATGCGGGCACCTCCGGGAGCGGTTGGGCGGTTGCCGGGGCGCCGGACTTCTCGACGCGCCGGATCAACTCCTGCGCGACGGCGAGATAGCTCCGGGCTCCGATCGACTGCACGTCATACAGGACGATGGGTTTGCCGAACGAGGGGGCTTCTGCAAGACGGACGTTGCGGGGCACGGTGACCGCGAACATCCGCGCGCCGAAGTACTCCTTCGCTTCTTCGGCGACCTGTTTGCAGAGGTTCAGGCGGGCGTCGTACATGGTGAGCAGGACGCCGTCGATGGCCAGGGCGGAATTGAAGTTCTGCTGGACCAGCTTGATGGTGTTGAGGAGCTGGGACAGGCCCTCGAGGGCGTAGTACTCGCACTGGATCGGGATGATGACCGAGTCGGCCGCCGTGAGCACGTTCAGGGTGAGGAGGCCCAGGGACGGCGGACAGTCGATGATGACGTACTGATATTGGTCCCGCACCTGCGCCAGCGCCTTGCTGAGCATCTGCTCGCGGCCCGGCTTCCCGACGAGCTCAACTTCCGCGCCGACGAGATCCTGAGCTGCGGCGATGACGTCGAGATAGGGGAAATGGACGGCGGAGAACTTCGCGTCGTTGAGCGGGTGACCGTCGAGCAGGACGTCGTAGAGAGAGTGCGTGATGCGATCGCGTTCGATGCCGACGCCGCTCGTCGCGTTGCCTTGGGGATCGGCGTCGATGAGCAGCGTTTTTCTTTCCGCGGTCGCCAGAGAGGCCGCGAGATTCACGGCAGTCGTGGTTTTTCCGACGCCGCCCTTCTGGTTTGCGATTGCGATCACTCTTGTCATTTGCCGTAACTCTATATATAACAACGAGTTATATAATTATTGAATTTCCGTCTGGTCGAATATACTGCTGTAATCTGCAGGTGGGAAGAGCAGTTTCACGTGAAACTGGATCAAAGTTTCACGTGAAACACACCGATACTTTCCCGTAGCGGTTGTGGGCTACGACTCGCCTCAAACTGCGGCTCGTCGCGGCGCTCGCCGACGCCAGCGCGTGGTCTCGACCACCAGGTTGTGCAGGTCAGAAGGGGAGACACCGGGGATTCTGCCGGCCTGGGCGAGTGACGCCGGACGGACCGCAGCGAGTTTCTGCCGGGCCTCGATCGAGAGACTCTTCAGCTCGGGGTAGGGGAGATCCATCGGCAACGCGAAGTCGGTCATCTCCGCGAGTCGGGCTGCCGCGTCCTTCTCGCGGGCGAGGTAGCCCTCGTACTTCAGCTCGATCTCGGCGGCGGCAATCGCATCGTCGGTCCAGGGCTCACTCACGCCCGCCGCCAAGAGGAGCGCACGGAGTGAAGTCCCCGGCCTCTTCACCAAGTTCGCGACCCACTCGGTGTTCTTCAGCTCCCCCACCTCTGCCGGCGCGTGCTCGGGAGACAGGGACGTCGCCCCCGCGACCTCTCGAATCCTCTCCTCCTCCCGGAAGCGCGCCTCGACCACCTGCCGCTCGCTGTCCGTCAGCAATCCGAGCCTCTCGGCGAGGGGAGCCAGACGGCGGAGGGCGTTGTCCTGGCGAAGGAGGAGCCGGAACTCGGACCGGGAAGTGAATAGGCGATAGGGCTCGTCCACTCCCCGGGTGACCAAGTCGTCCACGAGGACGCCGATGTACCCGTCGTCCCGGCCGATGATGACCGGCTCCTGGCCCCTGATCCGGCGCACCGCGTTCAGCCCGGCGACCGCCCCCTGACCCGCCGCCTCCTCGTATCCCGTCGTCCCGTTGATCTGCCCGGCGAAGAACAGGCGCTCGACCACCTTCGTCTCGAGCCAGGGAGTCAGCTGCGTCGGGGGATAGTAGTCGTACTCGATGGCGTACCCTGGCCTCGTCATCTTCGCCCGCTCGAGTCCGGGGACCGCATGCAGGAACTCGAGCTGGACGTTCGGGGGCAGGGAGGTCGAGAGCCCGTTGACGTACAGTTCGTGGGTGTCGAGCCCTTCGGGCTCCAGGAAGATCTGGTGCCGCGGAGCATCCGGGAACTTCACGATCTTGTCCTCGACCGAGGGGCAGTACCGAGGACCCCGCCCACTGATGGCGCCGCCGTAAAGCGCCGACTCCTGAAGATGGTTCTTGATGATCTCCTTCACCGGCTCGCCGGCCCAGGTAATCCAGCAGGGGACCTGCCGCGGGAGGTCTACCTTCTCGAAGAAGGAGAACCGGTACCCGGCATTCTCGCCGTCCTGTCGCTGAAGCTTCGACCAGTCGACGGTCCGTCCGTCGATCCGGGGAGGGGTCCCGGTCTTGAAGCGCTGTGATGTAAGTCCATATGATTCAATGGCTTGCGCCATTTC